>CAMVRS010000083.1 GCA_947169935.1 uncultured Lachnospiraceae bacterium | reverse complement strand
TTATTCCCTGTTTTTCAATATCTCCGCCGGCGTATACTTATCCAGCCTCTTTACAAGGATCGTATTGATCACAAAATACAGAGCTATTATCACCAGGAAAGCTATAACATAGAATATGAAAGGCATTTCCACATTCATGCCGCAGGCCACATTGGCGATCATGGAAGGGAACATCAGGTCCATCAGCTTTTTGGAAAGCGGCAAGACTATCAGCGCGCCGATGGCAATGATATAAAAGTTTCCGTCGAGATAAAGCTTACGTATCTCACCCTTTCTGTATCCGAATACCTTGATAAGTGATATATTCTGTGAACTCCTGTCTATCATCACCTTCATCATAAGATAGAGCACTACGCAGAAAATTACAGCGGATGATCCGGAAAGTGTATATATCATGGGCATCATAAGCGTGCTAAATACTTCCGATCCTTTTACCACATCAGCCCTGCTGGTGGTTGAATAAAGCCTTCCGGGATCGATATCTATCGCCTTATCGGTAAACAATACATTATAGTAGTCTTTAGCTTCTCCCATCATATCCCTCATCGTATCTATATCCATAAAGATATAGAAGCCCGAAGAATATCTTGTGATCTCTTTAACCGAAAATGCGTACTTCACTTCTTTTTCATCATCTGTCACAACAAATTCGTCACCCATTTTAAGGCCGTATTTTTCCGCCATGGCAGATGATATTATCACATCCGTCTTACTCTTTCCGGGTTTTACGTTAAAGAAAGGATTATCATCATCTATACCCAGTATGGTAACATCAAAGTTAAATCCGTATATTTCCTTTTTACAGCCATATGCATAAGCCGCTTCAGCATCCGAAGGCGCTTCTTTTTCCGGGTATTTCAGGGTGTACATATACTCAAACTTAGTATCTTCGGCATAATCCTTTGCGATATTGTTACACAGCACATAGCAGTCCACGCCTATCATAAATACCATAAGTGAAAGGAACATGCCCAGCACAACAGCTATTGTAGAGCGCAGTTCTCTTAGCATCTGTCTTATCCTGAAAGTAGTGATAAAATTCATTCCTTTAAGCTTGAACTTATTATTACCTTTCTGTTTTACTTCATTTCTTATCAGTGAAAGCGCCGTTCTGTTAAGTTTGCTGCTTATCACAAGTACATTCACTATGACCGCCATAACCGGAGGGCATACAAGTGAATAGATCCAAAGATATTCGGGTACCGTAAACTTAAACTGCGCTATTGAAAAATACTGGTATGAGCTTTCGGCTATCATCGGCGCCATTATACCGGTGGATGCAACAAGCACGCCGATGAGTCCCGATATGAAGGTAACAACAATGGGCAGCGATATATAATGCATCAGCAGATCGTTTTTGGTAACGCCCATGGAATACAGCGTACCTATGATACTGCTCTCACTCTCAATGGAATGAACAACAAATACCGATATAACATAAGCCATCAGTATGAATACTATCACGCCTGCGATCATACCCACTTCTACATCCACGATCTTATCGTTCTTTGTAGCAAAGATCCTCTGGTTATCGGAGGCTTTTAAAAATGTTGTAAGGTTTGATAGTTCAAAATCAAATTCTTCAAGTGCGTCATTCACTGACGTATCCAGCTCTTCGACACCATCAGCCATTTCTGCTGTACCGTCTTTCAGCTCATCAACAGCATCCACCACTTCATCGGTAGCTTCCTTCAGATCACTCACTGCATCCCGCAGTTTATCTTCCACGCCTCCGGTCCTATCCCAGTATTCGGCGAACAGTTCATCATCCACTTCAGAAGCGTCTATCTTAAGATCCTTGAGATAATCCTTAAGATCCCTGTCTGTCTTTCCACTGCCAAGCTTATAGGTATACAGATAATCCTCTGACTTCTGTGTTTTTCCTAAAGCTCTGAACTCTTCATAAGCTTCATCGGTAATAAATACCGGGCCGAAAAGCTTTGAGTTACAGGATGTATCCGATACTTCTTTAAAGGGTCCGTCGTAATCCGATACTACCGTTATCCCGCTGACTTTATAATTTACACCGGAAATATTAAATGTATCGCCCACGTGTATGCTGTGTTCCTCAGCATATCTTTTTTCGATAGCGATTTCATCTTCTTTTAACGGCTCCGCCCCATCTATCATGTGAAGCCTGTTGATATTTTTACGGACCTTAAATATCCTGACTGTCCCATCGCTTTCCTTTTCCATCTGCTGGTCAAAAAAGAACTGTTCCTCCAGCTCTATCCCCATATCCGCAATATGGTCTTTCTCACTTTTTGTCAAAGGAACAAATACTTCGAATTCACCATCCTCAAGGTTAGTCTCTTTCGCCATATCTTCTGTTCCCCTGATAAGCGTTTCGGCAGAACCGACTATAGTGACCACAAGAAATATACCCAGGGCGATCATCATTCCCAGCATCGCATATCTTACAAAGTGTTTCTTAAGGCTTCTGAAAACCCTTTTTCTAAGTACTTTCTGCATCTTACAGATCCTCCAGTTCTCTTGCAGGTACACGCTTTTCATTTGTATACTGCTTAGCTATCTCACCGTCTTTTAAAAATATCACCCTGTGCACCATGTTCTTTATTGAATTGTTATGGGTGACTATCAGCATCGTTGTTCCGTACTTCTCATTAATTTTTTCCAGAAGAATCAGTATATCCCTGGAAGTTTTGGAATCCAGTGCTCCTGTAGGCTCATCACATAAAAGCAGTTTCGGATTTTTGATAAGTGCCCTTGCAATGGCTGTACGCTGCTGCTGGCCGCCGGAAAGCTGCGAAGGAAACTTATCCGCATGTTCCTTAAGTCCAAGTGTATCAAGCAGTTCATCCATATCCAGCGGATCCTTTGTCAGATACCGGCATACCTCGATATTTTCCCTTACCGTAAGATTAGGTACCAGATTATAGAACTGGAAAATAAATCCCAATGTATCCCTGCGGTAATCCGAAAGCTTATCTTTTTTTAGCCCTGCGATCTCAAGTCCGTCAACTTTACAGGAACCTGAATCTATATCATCCAGTCCTCCTATGCAGTTTAATAAGGTGGATTTGCCGGATCCGGATGTCCCCTGTATGACACACATCTCTCCACGCTCCACTCCGACAGATACTCCCTTCAGAACTTCTACGTAACTGCCGCCTTCACCGTAACTCTTTTTCACATTTGATACTTCTACGTACATTTCTTTCCTCCCCTTACTTTTATATATGTTCATTCGTTCACATAACAGTGTTATGTTAAAATGATTTTTTAGACGGGATCGCTCCCGTCTCTTATTACCTTATTTGATTATGTCTTTTCTTATCGTTGCAAGCCAGCCGCCCACCATGTAGTTGAACATATTCTTCATCATTTTTCCGGCTTCTTTTTCATTCTCACAGTGTGTCATAAGATGAATGAATATATCTATCTGATCATGTGACATCCAGTGGACTATAAACTTATCTTCAGCTGTGATGTTCTTTTTTGACTTGTATCCCTTCATCCTGCAGTACATCATAAGGTAATGCTCATAGATCTGTTCCACTAAACTGTCAACGATCTTTTCGTATTTGGAACCCTGGGCCCTGTTCATCAGCAGAAGGTATTCTTCTTTATATCTAAACAGAACAGACAGGATATCGCTTGCAGCTATGTAATCATCCTTAAGATCAAGTGAGGTAATACTGTTCACATTACCTATAAAATCCGTCTCCTGATCAAAATGTGCACTTATTGCATTCATAAGATTTATAAGCGGTCCACCCACCACGCTTTCAAAAAGTTCTTCCTTATCCTTAAAGAAGAAATACATAGCACCGGTGGTAACGCCTGCTTCACTGCAGATATTTCGAAGGGATGCTTTTATGTATCCCTTTTCGATAAATTCTTTCTTTGCACATTCTATAAGTTTTAACTTTGTCTGTTTATCGTTTTCCATATATCCCCGATAGATAACAGCGTTATGTTCATTCAGGATAATAACATAACACTGTTATGTTGTCAATTATTTTTTTTGATGATAGTCATTTTACTGCGCTTATCATAAACATCTTATCCGGAATGTAGAACTCATCCTTTTCCGAAAACATCCTGTCTGCAAATCCGGTATCACTGCTTACTTCAGAAAAACCTATGCTTTTTAATATCTCTTCATCCCAGGCAGGTCTGTCCAGAGCGCTTATTGTCAGCATATGATAGATATTATGGCATTCATCCTTCATTGCATCGCTTATATCTTTATGGGCAATGTTGTCTTCACTTTTTAAATTATGTGCGCCCTTTGCATACTCTGCATCAAAGTTCAGAAGTACGCCTCCGCATTTCAAAACCCTGTACCACTCCCTGTAGGCTTCTATAGGATGAGGCAGAGTCCAGGTAAGATTTCTCGTTACTATAGCATCAAAACTCTCCGTCTCAAATTCCGGCTTTTCAGCATCCATCTGCAATATCTCTACCTTTTGAGGATAGGGCGCATTCTCTTCTACGAGTTCCTTTGCCTTAATGACCATTTCTTCCGTAAGATCTATGCCCGTAACTTCGTATCCTGCTTTGCCAAGAAGCACAGGAAAATAGCCCGTCCCGCAGCCGATATCCAGGATCTTAAGCGGCTTTCCATCGGCATATCTTACTTTCTCAAGCTGCGCTGTTATCTCTTTCAGCCATTTAGCCGCCTTGGGGCTGTTCAGCTCATGCTGCCTCTGTATCAGAAAGCTGTCCGCCCTCTTTGTCCAGTAGCCGGTAACCCTTTCCTTTATATTGTCGGCTTCTTCTTCAAAAGGAATAAATTTCAGTTCGCTCATTTATTTGACCACCTTTATCATAAACATGGGCGTTGACGCGTAATTAACCTTTTCTTTTTCGGAATATACCATGCTGCCTATGTCTCCGGTTGTTGATATATGCGATACTCCGAGTTTTGTAAATATGCTTTCATCCCACTCAGGTCTGTCCGCTCCCGTAAGGGGAAGGCATCGTGCTATTTCATCCATGATATCAAAATTTTCACCGATGTTATAGTCCTCCAGCCCAAGCGAAGCTACATTCTTTCTGTCGTCATCAAATTCAGCCTTCTTCTTTTCATCGACTAAAAAAGCATACCAGTTTGCGTCAAATACAAGCATGAGGCCTTTATTTTTCATAACCCGCAGCCATTCCGAATATGCTTTTTCCGGATCCGGAAGATTCCAGGTCAGATTACGGGATATCACCACATCAAAGCTCTGATCCGCAAAACTCAGATCCATTGCATCTTCCCTGCAAAAAGATATACGTGAAGAAAGCTCTCCGGCATTTTCCTTCGCTTCTTCTATCATTGTTTCCGCCATATCCGCAGCAGTCACCTGATATCCCAGCTCAGTCAGTATTATGGAAAGAAAACCGGGACCTGCACCGACGTCCAGTATACTTATACTGCTTCTGTCGCTGCCACTTATCCCAAAATGCTTAAGTATCTCACCATCCAGAAGCTTAGCCCATGTACTTCTCTGTATTCCCGCCAGCTCTTCCTTATTTACCTCAGAGTATCCTTTTGCCCGCTTAAGCCAGTATTCATAATTACGTTCGCTCAGAGTCTTATCATCCGATGCTCTGTTTTCTTGCACTTTCTATAAGCTCCTTTGTATGATCATCCTTCGGGCTGCCGATCACTTCCGGCGTTTCACCCTCTTCAACACATCTTCCATCTTTCATCACCATGATACGGTCGCATATCTCTGAAACCAGCGCTATATCATGGGAAACAAAAACAGCCGAAAGCTTTCCTTCCTTCTTAAGCCTTTGCATGATCTGCATTACCTGTGCCTGCGTTGAAACATCAAGGGCACTGGTCATCTCATCACACAAAAGAATTTCCGCTCCGCTGTAAAAGGCTCTTACTATTGCCATTCTCTGACACTGTCCTCCGGAAAGCTTTCCGGGTTTACGCTTAAGCAGTTCTTCATCAAGACCGGCCATCTTAACCAGCTTCAAAAGCTCCTCTTTATCTTTCTTTCCTCTTCCGGCTTCCATGATGGATCTTTCCATAGTCATCCTTGGATCAAAGGAGCTTTCCGCATCCTGAAACAGGATCTGTAAAAACTCTCCTGTCTGTCTGGGACTGCTGCCGGTATAATCTCTTCCCTTATACAAAAGCTCTCCGCTGTCCGGTTTTTCAAGCCCGGATGCAACGCGAAGAAGCGTACTTTTTCCGGAGCCGCTCTCTCCTACTATTCCCAGCACTTCACCTTCCTTAAGGAAAAAATCCACATCGCAAAGAACCTGTGTTTTTTTCTCACCGGTTTTAAAACTCTTATTTAACTTTTTTCCTTCCAGTATGATATCCATCTATATTGCCCTTAACCTCGGAACATCACTGATCAGACGCTTTGTATATTCATCCTGCGGATCCTTCAATATATCGGAAGCCTCTGCACACTCCACGATCTTTCCTTCATACATGATCGCTATCCTGTCGGCAATGCACTTCGCCAGTCCCAGATTGTGCGTGACCATTATTATTGTGGTCTCCTGTTGTTTCTTTAGCTCCATAAGCTGCTGCATAACCTGCATTGCTATCGTTACATCCAGAGCACTGGTTATCTCGTCACACAAAAGAAGCTTTGGATTAAGAACAAAGGCGGCAGCAATAGCGATACGCTGACTCATCCCGCCGCTCAGTTCGTACGGTCGCATCTTAAGGATCTTATCGGGATCCTTAAGTCCCAGCACTTCAAAGATCTCTTTTATCCGTTCAGCATGAAAGAACTTGCCATGACTCCTGAAGGTTTCTTTAAACTGTACATCTATACGTCTTATGGGATTGAACGCCCCCCAGGGGTTCTGCTGTATCAGACCTATTTCACATCCAAGTAATTTTTGAACCTCTCGTGCCTTAAGATCTGTCACTACCTTATCCTTATAGGTTATGCTTCCTTCCTCTACACTGACAGAATTATCCGCACATATCGCTTTGATCAGCGTTGATTTTCCCGATCCGCTCTCTCCCACTATGCAGAGCACTTCACCTTTATATACATCAAGACTTACACTGTTTATTACATTAGCATCTTCATATGCCGCAGAAAGACCGCTTATCTTTAATATCTTTTCCTTATCCGCAACCATGCTCATGCCTCCCTGTAATCCATAACTGCATCTCCCAGGCAGTTAAATATGATTATCGTAATGAGCGTTGCAAGGGCCGGGTAGAGGACCGCCCAGGGCGCTATCTGTATATAAGCCCTGCCTTCGCTTATCATTGATCCCCATTCCGCTGTAGGCGGCACCACACCAAGTCCCAAGAATGACAAACCGGAAAGACCTATCATTGTTGTTCCTATCTGAGTCAGGGCATTTGTCAGCACCGGCGCCAGAAGATTCGGAAGTATATGCACGATAATGATATAAATATCGCCTTTCCCTGCAATCAATGCGGCCTTGATAAAGGCTTCTTTTTTCAGGGAAAAAGTATGGCTTCTTGCCAGTCTTGCAAAACTGACCCACATGGTGATCCCAAGAGCTATCATGGCGCCCTTCATTCCTCCGCCAAGTATTCCCGCTACAGCGATAGCCACTACCATCTGCGGGAAAGCAAGCATTATATCCGCGATCCTCATAAGAATACCATCGATGATCCCTCCGTGATATCCGCAGATCATGCCTATCAGAGTACCCGCTGCAAAAGAGACTGCAACCAGGAAAAAGGTTGCTGTAATAGTGGTCCTTCCACCATAAAGTACCCTCGAAAAAACGCATCTTCCAAGATTATCCGTTCCGAAAGGATAATCCGCACAGGGAGCAGTCCTTATAGCTGCCGCACTTGTAGCATTGGGATCATTTTTTGCAACAAGTCCGGCAAAGCATGTCATCAATAATAATAACAATGCCAGAACAGAAAGTATGATTATCTTTGCCTTAAGCTTTTTCTTCTTCATGACTCCGGCCTCGGATCCAGCCTGTGACTTAATACATCGGCGATCTGGTTAATGATCAGATATATCGTACCCATTATTACTACAAATCCCATGATCACGGGATAGTCTCTGGCTGTTATGGAATCCATCACCAGCTTGCCTATCCCGGGCCAGCGGAAAATAGTCTCTATCACAACGGAACCTCCCATAAGCGTTCCGGTCTGAAGCGCTATTATCGTAAAGATGTGTCCCAAAGAATTTCTTATTACATTAAACATTATATAGCCCGTCTTTACCCCTCTTCCTCTCATACCGGCCACATAATCCTTTGACATCTCACTCAAGAATTCCGCTCTCATCTGACGTATAAACCTTCCTATCATGGGTATCGAAAGTGACAATACCGGCAGGAGCAGTCCCTTCAGATCCCCTTTGGCGATCACCGGGAAAAGCTTAAGTTTAATACACAGGAAATACATTAATAATACAGATATAAGAAAGTTAGGTAAAGAATTGGAAACAAAAGAGAACACTTTTATGATACGGTCCGCTATACCGTCTTTTTTCAGAACTGAAGCAACCGCAAACAAAAAGGACGTTATAAGCGATACCGCAAGGCTTGTAAGTGCCAGAACCGCAGTCCTGCCAAGCCCCTGCAGCAGTTTGGGAGCCACCGGCATATCATCTTTAAAGGATATACCGAAATCTCCCCGGATAATGGAAAACAGCCATTCCCCGTATCTTACGAGGAATGGCTTCATAAGCCCCAGCCTTTCACGCTCTGCATCAAGTACTTTTTTCGTGACCGCCACGCCCTGGGATGTAAGCCGCTTTTCTGCCGGATCACCCGGGGCAATATACATAAGGGCAAACACGAAAAAACTAAGGATCACAAGTATAACGACCAGAGTCAGTATCCTTTTCAGGACCTTTTTGATCATTGTATATCAGTCTGCGCATCTATCCCGTAAAAGTCAAAAGGGATATCCTCGGCAAAACCGGTAACTCCTGCGCGCAGTACGGTAGTCTTATTAAACAATCCTGCAAATCCATATGCATTGTCATCAATAGCTATCTGTACGATCTCGTTTGTAAGTGATGCTATCTTCGCTGTATCGGTCTCGTTCTTAAGCTGACCTATGAGTTCCTCGCATTTTGCATCATCAAATCCGTTGCAGTCGTAATATGAACCGTCCTTAAATACCGATTCGATAAAGTAGAAGGGATCACCGGCTTTATCTGCTATCATGCAGTAAAGTCCCAGATCAAAGTCGCCGTTTGCCAGATAGGTAGAATCAGGATCTTCCTCCACTCCAAGGACGGAATCGATACCAACGGCTTTAAGCTGCTCCTGTATAAGGATCGCTAATATATCAAGGGATCTTGCAGCATAATATTTAATGCTTATCGTAAGCTTCTTTCCGTTCTTCTCATAGAAACCGTCGCTTCCAGGTGTATATCCGTCTGCCTCCAGCACTTCCTTTGCCTTAGCAGTATCCACTGCGGGAACGGTAACCTTGCCGTAAGCAGCTGAGGGATTGAAGGGTCCTACTGCTGCCGATACGGTGCCGGAAAGATAAGCCGCGATCGCATCCTTATCAACCGTAAGATTTATAGCCTCCCTTACGGCATCATCCAGAGTCTTTTCGTTCAGGAAATAAAACTGAAGACGTGCTCCGGGGATTGAAACCACCCTGTACTGATCGGGATCCTGTGAGTAAACCGCAAGCGCTGCTGATGTAACGCTGTTGTAGCAGTCGATCTCTCCGCTCTGCATTGCCAGAAGCTTCGGGTCATCTTCCTGCATATAATAAAAGATTGCTCCGTCAAGCTTCACATTACCGCCCCAGTAATTCTCATTTTTAACTACTTCCACATCACCTTCGGGCTGGAAACTCTTTATCACAAACGGGCCTGTACAGACCGGAGCATTATCAAAATCGGTAGTTCCTTCCAGATCCATCATTCCAAGTTCCGGGCTTGCAAGATCGTTCTTAAGAGTCGGATATACATCCCCTGTATCTATAGTGATAGTCTTTTCATCAATTACTGTCATGTCAAAGTCTGCCAAGTATGCAAAACGCTCATTCACCTGGGCAGCACGGTCCAGATTTTTAACTACCATATCAGCCGTAAGCGCGGTTCCGTTTGAAAAAGCACCCCCATCATTTAATGTGATAGTCCATACGCGGCCGTCCGCAACAGCATCTTTTGCAAGGCAGGGTGCAGCGCTCATGTTTTCATCCATCTTGAAAAGTGCTTCCGAAACGCCATAGATCGAAGTGTACCAGCCATAGTATTCCTTATGCACATCTATACTGCCATAGGCAAAAGATGCAGCCGCCTTAAGGATCTTGGGTTCGGATGAAACCGTCTCTGCAGATGATGTATCTGCATTGCCACCATCCTCCGGCTGTGTCTGAGCCTGTGCAGGCTGTGTGGTCTCGGGTGCTGTAGTACCCTGATCAGGTGCGGAAGTGGTGCATCCCACAGTGCTTACTGCAAGGATCGCAGTCAAAACAGCAGTGAAAATCTTCTTTTTCATAATTTCTTTACCATCTTAATTTATTTCTCTATCTGCATTACTACAGAATAGTAGCATTCCTTAAAGTACAGTACATATACTCGCCTTCCATATATGTATCAAATACTCCTACCACCGTAACTTCTCCTCCTTCTTCGGGGCAGGCTTCCGGATTATCCGGTACGAATTCTATGCCCTGCGCGCAGCAGGCTGTAGCATCCTGTATTATGCAGGCATAATATTCCATCCCGCTTGCCTCATCATTATAATATGAATACTGCCCGTTCATCTTGACTACCTTACCTATGTAATCTTCCGGGGTATACATCATATTATAAACTTCAGAATAGACCATCGTACTGGAAAGCATCGTAAGATCGACATCCACTCCTTCAGAAGAAGGTATAACAACAGACTCCCCGGGTTCATCATTATTTTCAGTAGTATCAGGCGTTTCAGGTGTTGGGATCGGCGTAGGCGTAGATGTAGGATCAGGTGTGGAAAGAGTCTTTTTCTCTTCCTCCTCCAGCCCTGCCTTAAGTACATCTTCAACCCCTGAAGACGCAGCGTTTATCTTGCTGGCCGCTCCGCCCTCACCGGATGTACATGCAGTCAGCGTTAATACCCCGATCATCAGGATCCCTGCTATCATCTTTCTCTTCATCTTCTTAATCCTCCCTTCACTGCTCCTGCTATACAACAGATGATAAAAACAGCCGCATCTGCAGCAACTATCGTAGATCCTACGGGCGTTCCTGCAAGTATCGATATTATCATCCCTAAAAATGCACACAGTATTGAGATAATTACCGAAAACACTGTTACCGATAAAAAGCTCTTAAACAGACGCATCGCCGACAATGCCGGAAATATTACAAGCGCCGATATAAGAAGAGAACCCACCAGGTTCATGGCAAGAACTATTATCACTGCAGTGACTACAGCTATGATCAGATTATACAATCCCGCCTTTACTCCGCTGGCACGCGCGAAATCTTCATCAAAGGTAACCGCAAATATCTTATTATAGAACAGGATAAATATCAATACGACCATAATCGAAAGAACTATACATAGCCACACCTCTGTCGATGTAAGGGTCAATATAGATGTAGAACCAAACAGCGTGCTGCACACATCTCCGCTGAGGTTTGATGAAGTGGAAAAAATGTTCATGATAAGATATCCGAAAGCCAGTGCGCTTACGGATATCATCGCGATAGCCGCATCTCCCTTGATACGCGAATTCTGCCCCGTGCGGAGCAAGAGTATCGCGCACAGCACTGTTCCCGGCATCACAATGAGCATATCATTCGTCAGATTAAGAACCGCCGCTATCGCCATAACTCCAAAAGCCACATGTGAAAGGCCGTCTCCTATAAACGAAAAACGTTTAAGCACGAGAGTTACCCCGATAAGAGAAGAACAAAGAGCGATCAGGACACCCACTATAAGTGCGTAATATACAAAGGGACGTGAAAGATATAATAGAAGCTTTTCCATCATTTTTCATCCCCTCCCTGCTTTTTCAAAAAGAAACTTCCTGCATCACTGTTAATATATTCTTCACGGCTTCCAAAGAAAATGTGATCTCCTATATGAAGAATATGATCGGCATACCTTATAGCCGCAGCTATATCATGGGTTATCATAATTACAGCCGTGCCTCTGTCATTCAGCTCTTTTATCAATTCATACATTTCCTCTGTGACTTTAGGATCCAGGCCCGCCACAGGCTCGTCTAAAAGTATCAGCTTTCTGGTTGCACACAAAGCACGCGCCAGCAGTACTCTCTGCTGCTGCCCTCCGGAAAGCTCGCGGTAACACCGCTTTTTCAGATCCGTGATACCAAGCTGTTCAATAAACATATCAGCCGTTTTTTTATCCTGTGCATTATAAAAGGGCCGCCAGTTAAAATGAGCCTGGCAGCCCGAAAGCACTACTTCATATACAGATGCAGGAAAATCCTTCTGCACCTGTGTCTGCTGGGGAAGATATCCTATCTCATTCTTTTTAAGTCCATCACCGAAAGATATCTTTCCGGCTAAAGGATCAATAAGGCCAAGCAGCGTCTTCATAAGGGTCGATTTACCCGAACCGTTCTCTCCTACGATACACAGATAATCTCCACCCTCAACACGAAAACTGATGTCTTTTTCAACTGCGTTGCCATCATAACCGACGGACAGTTTTTCTACATTAATAAGGCTCATTTTCCCATCCTTTTATACCCCTCCGCCTTACAGGCAAAGAGATCCCCGGTTTACTTAAGCGCTTCCTTTAATACTTCAAGATTGTCACTCATGATTGAATAATAAGTAGTTCCCGCTTCCACATCCTTTGAAGTGGTAGCCTGCATGGAATCAAGCGTAAGGATCTGCTGATCCTTGTTCTTTGTATTATCACGTACTGTCTCTGCAATACGATGATCCTTGCCCTCAATGGTCATGATCGCCGAAAGGCCAAGCTCGTCTGTCTTATCCGCAAGAAATACTATAGTTTCAAAACTTGCTTCGGACTCGGCTGAACAGCCTGCAAATGCTGCATAATATGACAAACCATAATCTTCTGTCAGATAACGGAAGGGGAAACGGTCACCGAAGAGCAGTGTCTTTACAGACGCTCCATCCACTGCAGCCTTGTACTGTGCGTCAAGATCGGAAAGCTTTTCCTTATATGCATTAAGATTTGAATTGTACAGATCTGCATTCCCGGGATCAAGTTTAACAAGCTGTGATGCTATCTCATCGCATATAGCTTCCGTATTATTAAGGGAAAGCCAAACATGCTCATCCAATTCTTCCTCATGATCATGCTCTTCCCCCTCTTCGTGGTCATGATCTTCATCAGCATCTTCATGCTCATGCTCCATGCCCTCTACTATCTCCTCTGCCTTAACTTTATCACCCAGTACATCCAGCAGATTTATGACTGCTATATCATTCCTGCCGGTTTCTGCGAGTGCATCTTCGACCCACTCATCAGACTCACCTCCGACATATATGAACATATCACAGGAAGATATCTTTAATATATCGGCAGCCGTGGGCTGATAGCTGTGAAGATCCACACCGTTGTCCAAAAGCATGGTGATCTCGCAGTCAGCTGCCCTCTCACCGAGAAGTTCCTTTACCCAGTCATATTCCGGAAAGATCGTAGTAACTATACTGAGTTTCTTATCACCTGCTGCCTGCGATCCCCCCTGTTCATTACCCGCTGCCTGCGATATTTCCCCTGCGGCAGTACATCCCGTGAGGGCAAAAAGCATTACAGAGAATGCCATAAATAAACCAATTATCTTTTTCATTTTCATAAACCTCCATGATCTGTGATCTTCCTAAACATATGCTTGTTTAAGAGAAATAATAAACAACTGCCCTGTCATGGAGAGGTTTCAATCATTAAGCCGGATCTTTCTGGTGACCGGTGTATCGCTGCACTGTACTCTCTGAAAAAATGATACGGATAACGTATAGATGATAAATATACAGAATGCTGCCAGGATCGCATCCGGTACATCTGCCATTCTGCCGAGTATCGTATCGCAAAGCTCTATGCATTCACATATATGGCAGTTTTCTCCGCGACACTCATGATGATACTCCGCCACCGGATAAGCCACGGAAAAGAGCATAATAAAAAGCATCATTATACCCATGATGCCTGCAACAGATCTTATTTTATATTTTCCCTTATATGATCTCATTTTCTGCTGCCCTTATCCCTTAACAAAGGCGTATTATAACAGCAGCTTCTGTCCATGTCAATACTTTTGCAAATTTGTTGCATTTTCCAATGCTTACTTTTTCTTTTTTATTTTATTACAGTCATCGCATTTTCCAACAAGCAATGAACTGGAAGGCGATATAGTCAGACCGTATACATTCTGTAATTTCTGCTCGAATTCCTCGGCGAATTCGTTTTCGAGGTGGAAGATCCTGCCGCATTCGGAACATTGGGCATGCATATGATCGTTGCAATGGCTGTGCTCTTCCGAATACTGATAATACCATGAATCCCGGTTGGGTTCTTTATATCTGACCATAATGCCCTGTTCGCACATACGGTCCAGATTACGATATACCGTAGTCCTGTTTACGGTTTCCAGTTCACCTTTTATAGAATCATAGATCTCTCTTGCGGTAAACCTGTTTTCCGGATTTTTTTTCATATAATCCAGGATCAGCGCACGTGCTTTAGTCTTGTATTCCGCTTTCATCGATCACCCTTAAACCCTTACAACAGAATCCTCTTATCCGAAAAAGCAATATCACCTTTTGCCACTCAATTATAATTGAAATCTGCCGTATCTTCAATATGGTTTTTTCAGATACTTTACTCCCTGTTCTTGAGAACCTCCGCAGGCACGATCCTCTTTATCTTTCCAGTCAGTATGCTGCTTATTACCAGATATACAAGCATTACTCCTCCCAGTATCCCCGCCGCATTCTCTATATCAGCACGTTTAGTCACGAAATAGACTCTTCCGGAATCTATCTTAAGGTCCTTATCCGATACCAGCATATTGAAATAATCATCCTCTTCACCAAAGAGTTCTCTCATCTCATCGATATCCATATAGGCAGTAAGTCCTATAGAATAATCAACTATATCATATACGGTAAATGCATATCTTCTGTCCTCCGAAATATCATCCAGTTCCAATGAGATAGCAAAAGAAGCCGATGTATCCATCGGTACCTTTTATTCATATTTCAAAGACAAGAAAGCGCTTTATACCGAACTGGTTGCTGATATATACAACATGGTCCTTGAACCTGTCGATCTTAATTCTCTTCCGGAGGATATGTCTGTCGAAGATACCGTATATATGTATATATCATATATTTTCAAAGGTCATGGGATAATGCCGGAGTTTCAAAGGGAGATGTCCTCCCTCTCGGAGCAGTCGGATGAATTCAGAGATATTGAGATGTTATATAAAAAACAGATCGCCGAAATGTTCGTAGAAATGCTTGGCGATTACAGGGATATGATAAAAGTCAGTGATTTAAAAACCGCTTCATATATTATCCTCACTATGGTAGAGGCTGTAATTCATGACACCATGTTTCATAATAAGGGCAAAAATAAAAAGGCTGTCACCAGGGAACTGACAGCCATGATAGTTAATTATCTTTTTTGATCAGACGAAGATCATCAGCATAACGATCGCAAAGCCTATCACAAAAGCAAAGGCTCCTTTGTCGTTATCCTTCCTGGACGCAAGCTGTGGTATCTCCTCGATCGTTGTATATATCAAAGCTCCGCCGGCCAAAGCCATGATATAAGGCAATGCATCCGGAAAGAGTAAAGATATTATTACCGTTATAATTCCCAGCAAAGGGATCGGTACTCCCGAAATAATTCCCATGAAAAATGCTTTACCTGTATTTGTGCCTTTCTCACGTATAGGCAGCGATACAAATAATGCCTCGGGGATATTCTGAACTGCTATAGCTATAGCCAGGACCAATGCCGTAGATGCCGATATCCACTCAGTCTTCAGGAAATGACCGGCATATATAGCTCCCAGGGCAATGCCCTCCGGTATATGATGGATCACTTCCGAAAGCATCACTTTTATATCGGGATCCAGCTTACTCTCAGGCCCCTCTGTGATCTCCGCATATACATGGGTATGCGGGACTACACTGTCCACGATATACTGAAAAAGAACACCTCCGCAAAAGCATAACGCTACCGGTATGATCCCGTTATCCATCCGGGCTTTCAGCCCCATAACAGCCGGTTCGATCATTCCCCATACCGCAATAGAGATCATTATACCGGAAGTCCCGCCTATCAGTATCATTCTTATATTATCAGATAACTTTCGGCTGGCATACACAACCGCTGCACCCAATGCGGTTCCGACCAGCGGGATCAGCATTCCGAATATTGTTTCACTGTCTGACAAAGCCTGTGATCTGTCCAGATGCGTTATCAAAGATCTGAATCCTATGAATATAAGGATCGTTCCACCCATGATCTCGGAACCGGATTTATAGCGGGTTCCGAAAATATGTCCTATCTTTACACCGATCATTGATATGACGCAGGTGATAACAGCGATCACTATAACTGCAAAGAGGACATTTAACAGACCTTCAGTCGCAAATACTTTTACCGGCACAGCCACGAAGGTGATACCGACAGCCAGAGCATCTATACTGGTAGCCACAGCCATCAGAAACATCGTTTTCACGTCAAATTCCGGCTTCACTTCCTCCGGCGGAGAAAAAGCTTCCTTCACCATATTCCCGCCGATAAGGGTAAGAAGTCCGAAGGCCACCCAGGGCGCTATGATGCTGATGAATCTCTCAAAACGTGAGCCCACCAGATATCCGATAAAAGGCATGATCCCCTGAAAAGAACCGAACCATATACCGCAGAGAAGATACTCTTTTGCGGTTATTTTCTTAACAGCCAGCCCTTTGCAGATCGATACGGCAAAAGCATCCATTGCCAGACCGACAGCTAAAAGCAGCAATTCAAACAGTCCCATTATTTCCCACCTCAGCAATCGTGTAGCTATGTCATTCTATACGAATTCTCTTTTCTTTTCAAGAAAAA
>CAMVRS010000082.1 GCA_947169935.1 uncultured Lachnospiraceae bacterium | reverse complement strand
ATACTTCCCCCTTCGCTTATCATAAAGTTTGAGGGTTTGATATCCCTGTACAGGATCTGCGGCCTGCAGCCATGAAGAAAGGCCACGATATCGCAAAGACTCTTCATCAGCCCCAGAGCTTCTTCTTCCTCAAGCGGCGCGTTCTTACGTATATACTCTTCCAGGGTGACGCCTTCAACGTATTCCATGACCAGTACGGTCCTCTCTTCGTCTTCGATAAGATCCACAAGATAGGGAATACGTCTGTCATTCAAAGCCCTCATCCTCTCCGCCTCATAGCGGAGCTGACTTCGCATTATCCCTCCGGGTTCCCCCTCCGCTGATTTCATTGCAAATAATGTATGAAGCTGCCTGTGTTCGGCCAGCCATACATCTCCCATGCCGCCTTCTCCCAGCTTACGTATAAGGCGGTAACGGTCTATATTATTGATCATAATTTTCTCTCCTTAACAAGATCCTTCGCTGCGCTCAGGATGACAGTGCCTGTCCCGGCGTCAGCTGCGCTCAGGATGACATTAATGCTTCAGCTGCACTTCAGGTATATCGCAGACATATTGTCGCTACAGCCGCGCCTCATACCGGCTCCTGCCAGAGCCCTTAATGCCTTATCCGCATCCTCCCTTTCCTTTATACGTTCGCCTCCCAGAACATTCAGCATATCTCTGGTACTTATCCTGTCACCAAAGCCGTCGCTGTGGAGCAGAAAGCCCTGTTTTCCAAATGCGTATCCGCAGCTCATATGCGGCCGTTTAAAACTCCCTATGCCTATGCAGCGTTCCACGCCCCTGCGGTCGCCCTGGCGGGGCGTCAGGACCTTTATCCGGCGTCTTATGGAATAAGCCAGGCTGTCTCCGCACTGAAACACCAGATACTGCCGTCCTACGATCAGAAGCATAGTCATGGTCGTCCCGCAGCGCAGTGAATTCTCCAGCCCGAATGCCCGCAGTTCTTCGTGCACTGTAAAAAGGGAACGCTGCAGGGATCTCTGAATCCTGCTCTTACTGAAACCATGATGCAGGGTCCGGGGCAGCGTATCGTAAAACCAGACGCTTAAGCACTCCGCCAGATAACCGCTGGCCAGTTCTCCCCTGTCCTCTCCTCCCATGCCGTCACAGATAAGAGCCATGGTCTCACCTGCCCTGGTCTCCATGCGCTGCAATACAACTGAATCCTCGTTGCGGCTCCTCCTGCCCTTTTCGTATAAGAGCGAGTAAAAAAGCACCATAAAAACTCCTTTCCTTATAAAGGACAGTTCTTGACAGTGCTTCCAAAATCATATTGGGATATGTAAACGTCCCCGGCGAAAGGACGTAAGAGTCTTATCTGTGTTGTGAAGATATTACAACATACGGGATTTATTTTCAAGCACAAAAAAAGATCCTTCGTCGCTGCGCTCCTCAGGATGACAGCAAAATGTGCCTCTTCTGTCATCCTGAGCCGCAAGTGAAGGATCTTTTTAATTCAACTCATTATATCGCCGTAGCTGTTCATGTTTCCCATGGTGCTCTGGAACTTGCGCTCCAGCTCTACGCTGCGTTCGCTTGCCAGATCCATGTAGCGGATGAACACGCTCTCTACGCTCTCACCTGTTTCGGAGGCTATCTCCTCCATCACCGGCTTAAGTTTCTCCAGCATGAAGCCCACCTGGGTCTTCTGCGGATCTATGCCATCCAGCACTTCGTCGGCATAATTGTTTATACGCTCCAGAAAAGCCGAATCTTCTTTAGTCATTTTATTTCACCACTCTTACCTTGATAACGCACTCGATAGCCTCAAGCTTCTTAAGCAGCTCGTCGGTGATCGCTGAATCGGTATCGATCATGGTATATGCATAATCGCCCTTTGACTTATTGGTCATGTTATCGATATTGATGCCAACCTCTCCGAACACACCGGTGAACTTGGTGATCATGTTTGCCACATTCTTATGGCAGATAGCCACACGGCCTGCAGTCTGGCAAACGCCCATATCGGCATTGGGATAGTTTACGGAATTCCTGATATTACCATTCTCAAGGAAATCGCGTAATTCCTGTACTGCCATAACAGCGCAGTTGTCCTCTGCTTCCTCTGTAGAAGCGCCCAGGTGAGGCATAAGGATAACGCCTTCCTGACCTGCGGTGGTAGGGTTTGCAAAGTCGGATACATACTTGCGGATCTTGCCGGCCTTGATGCCCTCAAGGATAGCAGGCTCGTCGCACAGAAGATCACGCGCAAGGTTGATTATGATAACGCCATCCTTCATCAGAGCGATCGCATCCTTACCGATCATGCCCTTGGTGCTGTCAAGCAGGGGCACATGAATGGTGATGTAATCGCACTCGCGATAGATATCGTTAACATCGGTAACGTGCTTAACATCGCGGCTTAAGTTCCATGCTGCGTTGATGGAAAGATAAGGATCGTAACCGTATACTTCCATGCCCATGTGCTTTGCTGCATTTGCAACCAGAACGCCGATAGCGCCCAGACCGATGATACCAAGCTTCTTGCCTGCGATCTCGGTACCTGCGAATTTCTTCTTCTCTTTCTCGGCAGTCTTAGCGATGTTCTCATCCGAAGCATCGCTCTTTGCCCACTCGATACCGCCTACGATATCACGCGCTGCCAGGAGCATGCCTGCGAATACCAGCTCCTTAACCGCGTTTGCATTTGCACCGGGAGTATTGAATACTACGATACCCTTTTCTGCGCACTTATCAAGAGGAATATTGTTAACACCTGCGCCTGCGCGCGCTACTGCCTGCAGAGCTGCGGGCAGCTCCATATCGTGCATTACGGCGCTTCTTACCAGTATTGCATCAGCTTCGTTAACATCATCTGTCTTTGTATAATCAGCTGTGAAATTATCCAGACCGCATGCAGCGATAGGATTTAAGCAATGATATTTATAAGCCATTTTAGTCACTCTCCTTTACTTATTCTCAACTTCAAACTTCTTCATGAACTCTACCAGAGCCTTAACGCCTTCGATGGGCATAGCGTTGTAAATGGAAGCTCTCATACCGCCCACGCTTCTGTGGCCCTTGAGATTCTCAAGTCCGGCTGCCTTGGATTCCTTAACGAACTTGGCATCCAGCTCTTCGTTTCCGGTGATGAAAGGAACGTTCATGAGTGAACGGTCTTCCTTAACAACGGTGCCCTTGAAGAGGCTGCTCTCATCCAGGAAATCATAAAGGATCTTAGCCTTCTCCTCGTTGCGCTGCTTCATCGCCTCAAGTCCGCCCATCTTCTGGATCCACTTGAATACCTTACCGCAGATATAGATGCCGTATGCGGGAGGGGTATTGTAAAGTGACTTTGCGTCAGCGTGGATCTTGTATCTTAACATGGTAGGTGTTCCGGGAAGTACATCCTCGGTGATCAGCTCTTTCTTCATGATAACGATAACCACGCCTGCAGGTCCGATGTTCTTCTGAACGCCGCCGTATACCAGACCGTATTTGGTCACATCCATGGGCTCGCTTAAGAAGCATGAGCTGACATCTGATACCAGAGTCTTGCCCTTGGTGTTGGGAAGCTTCTTAAACTTGGTACCATAGATGGTATTGTTCTCGCAGATATAAACATAGTCTGCATCGGGGCTGATAGGCAGATCGGAGCAATCAGGGATGTAAGAGAAAGTCTTATCCTCTGAAGATGCGATCTTGTTAGCCTTACCGTAGATCTGCGCCTCCTGATATGCTTTCTTTGCCCACTGACCGGTAACGATGTAATCTGCTACCTTGTTCTTCATGAGGTTCATGGGGATCATTGCAAACTGCTGGCTTGCGCCGCCCTGCAGGAACATAACCTCATAATCATCGGGTATTGAAAGGAGGGATCGCAGGTCTGCCTCCGCAGTTTTGATGATATCATCATAAACTTTAGATCGATGACTCATCTCCATGACTGACATACCGCATCCGCGATAGTCCATCATCTCATCTGCTGCTTCCTTAAGGACTTCTTCGGGAAGCACTGCCGGCCCTGCCGAGAAATTGTAAACTCTGCTCATTTCTTTTTCCTCCATAAATATTTACTTACTGCTAAAAACAGATAAATAAGATAATATACCCCTTTTCTTCTTACGTCAAATACTTTTTATCTTGACAGTCTGTGATACAATGCAGATATGAAAACCATCGGGATAATTGCTGAATTCAATCCATTTCATAATGGACACGAATATATAATGCGGGCAGCGCGTGATATATATGACGCTGATCATGTGATAGTTGTCATGAGCGGTGATCATGTACAGCGCGGCGAACCTGCCATTATCGATAAATATGCCCGCACCTGGATGGCACTTGTCTCCGGTGCCGACATTGTGCTGGAGCTGCCTGTCGCCTTTTCTACCGGCAGCGCACAGTATTTTGCCCGCGGTGCAGTATCTGCACTCCTTCATACCGGCGTAGTTAACGGAATCCTTTTCGGCAGTGAGTCCGGTGATCTGCCGGTCACAGAGACCGATCAGGGGGACGGTTCTGCGGTTGATAAGGCTCATACCGGTAATTTTACCCCCATGGAGGATCGCCTGTCTCCCAATGATCTGCTGGCGGCTGAGTATATAAAGGCGATACAGTATTTCGGAGCAGATATCACTCCGCTGACCATTCCCAGAAAGGCCGTGTCACATACGGATGATCTGCCGAAAGACGGCTTTGCCTCTGCTTCCGCTATCCGCAGGATGCTGATCAAAGAATCCGCTGTGGTTCCCTGTGACAGAGCGGAAAGCATAAAAGATTTTATCCCCTCCTATGCCTTTGATATGCTCAGGGCTTATCTTGCAGAGAAAGATCCTCTTTCTCCCGACCGCTTTTCGGATATGCTCTTTTCCGTTCTTATCCGCGAACGTTCCGAGGGTTACGCAGATTATTTTGATATATTCCCGGATCTTTCCGATAAGATCAGCGGAAAACTTGAGGCTTATAAAATTTTCACAGCTTTTATAGATACGCTCAAGTCAAAAGATATTAGCTACAGCCACCTAAGCCGCGCCCTGCTGCATATACTTCTGGATATAAAAACAGCAGACGTGGATATGCTGCGTAATAAATACGATTACTGTCCCTGGCTGCGCATACTGGGACTTAACCGCGAAAGCACCCTGCCGGCCATATTAAGAGCCACCGCCGATCGCAGCATCATATCCAGGCTGGCAGATGCAAGGAATATATTGGAGCCCGATGCGTTAGCTCTTCTTGAAAAGGATATCTCCGCCTCGGACCTGTACTGCCATACGGCAAATAAAAACGGCGGCTTCGTTTCCGAATACCGCCGTGGTATGATAGTTATTCCTTAGAAGGACAGATATCTTTTAAAAAACATTCTTCGCATTTGGGCGATCTTGCGGTGCAGCAGCTTCGCCCCAGCGCAATGAACTGGATATTGCACAGTATCCAGTGATCCTTTGGCAGCTTCTTCATCAGATCGTACTCTACCTTTTCCGGATCGGTATTCTTACTAAGTCCGAAGCGTCTGGCCAGGCGCCCCACGTGGGTATCCACTACTATGCTTGGGATATGGTAGATATTGCCGCGTATAACGTTGGCAGTCTTTCTGCCTACACCCGGCAGCGTTACCAGCTCATCTATGTCAGAGGGCACTTCTCCGCCGTATTCATCGATCAGCCGCCTGCAGCAGGCTATGATATTCTTTGCCTTGTTATGATAAAAGCCGGTAGAGTGTATATCCTCTTCCAGCTCTTTAAGATCCGCCTGTGCGAAAGCTTCCACAGACGGATATTTTTTGAACAGGTCTTTGGTGACCATATTGACTCTTGCATCGGTACACTGCGCGCTTAAGATCGTGGCGATCAATAACTGCCAGGCCTCTTCATGCTCCAGATAGCAGAAGAGGTCTGTACCGTATTCTTTATCAAGACGTTTAAGCAGTTCTTTAACGTTGATCATGACTCCGTATCGTCCTTATTCAACGTAAGATCGGAATACATATCAAGCTTGGCTACGATGCGGCTGGCATCGTCTCCGTATATCCTGCTGCCCCTGTGCGAAACCAGAGGCTCACCTTCACGGTCCTCATCCACTTCCACGCTCATGCGCATGGTGCCTGAGGCAACCTCTTTATCCAGGTGGGCTAAGATGGATTCTATCCTTTCATCTTCCGGCATAATATACCTCATTAAAGATCCTTCGCTTCGCTCAGGATGACACCCCGTGTCCTTACTTTCCTTCGCGTGCTTTAAGGTCATCGGCATCAAATACTGCTTCCAGAGGCTGGCCGCCGGGAACCATGGGATAAACCTTATCATCTTCTTTGATGACACAATCGATCACAACGGGGCCCTTAGCCTTTAAAGCCTTCTTAAGCACCTCTGCCAGCTCTTCCTTCTGGGTCACGCGGTAAGCTGTGCAGCCAAGGCCTTCAGCAACCTTTACGTAATCAACCTCATCCTCAAGTACGGTCTGTGAATAACGCTGGCCGTAGAACAGAGTCTGCCACTGGCGCACCATACCCAGCACATGGTTGTTGATGATGATCTCTATGATAGGCACCTTATAACGTGATGCCGTAGCCAGCTCCTGCATGTTCATTCTGAAGCATCCGTCGCCGGCGATATTTACGCAGATCTTGTCGGGGCGTCCGTACTTTGCACCTATGCAGGCGCCAAGTCCGTAGCCCATTGTTCCCAGGCCGCCGCTTGATAAGAAGGTCCTGGGCTCTGTATATTTATAGAACTGTGCAGCCCATATCTGATGCTGGCCAACGTCAGTAGTGATAACAGCCTTACCCTTGGTAACATCATAAAGAGTCTCTATAACGTAAGGGCAGGTCAGACGGGAATGAGGATAGGTAAGGGGCATCTTTTCCTTCATCTCCTTGATCTTATCCATCCATTCCTTATGGTTCTGCTTTGTAAGCTTCTTGTTCATGATGGTAAGCACTTCTTTGAGGTCGCCTACCACTGCTGCCGCGGTACGTACATTCTTGTTTATCTCGGCTGCATCGATATCGATATGAAGTATCTTTGCCTTGGGAGCAAAGGTCTTGGGATTTGATACCACGCGGTCAGAGAAACGCGCGCCAAGAGCAATGAGCAGGTCACACTTGCTCACGCCTATGTTGGTGGTCTTGGTACCGTGCATACCTATCATACCTGTATAATTTGCTGCCGTGCCGTCATATGCGCCCTTTCCCATAAGACTGTCGCATACGGGAGCATCTATCTTCTTTGCAAACTCAGCCACTTCCTTTGTAGCACCGGAGATTATAGCGCCGCCGCCCACATAGATATAAGGGCGTTCAGCTGCCTTTATCAGTTCAATGGCAGTATCTATATCCTCATCCGTATACTGCTTTTCGTACTTAATAACATAAGGCTTAGCCTTCTTATATGCACACTTAGCAGCAGTAACGTCTTTTGTGATATCCACCAGCACAGGGCCGGGACGTCCGCTCCTTGCGATAGCGAAAGCCTTGCGGATAGTATCAGCCAGTACATTAACATCCTTTACCATAAAGCTGTGCTTGGTAATGGGCATAGTCACACCGGCTATATCCACTTCCTGGAAGGTATCCTTGCCAAGCCAGGGAAGGGTTACGTTACATGTGATAGCAACTAAGGGCACGCTGTCCATATGTGCGGTTGCGATACCGGTTACCAGATTGGTTGCGCCCGGTCCGGAAGTAGCCATACATACGCCCACCTTGCCGGTAGCCCTTGCGTAACCATCGGCTGCATGGGCAGCTCCCTGCTCATGACTGGTCAGCACATGGTTGATCTCATCTGCATGACGATAAAGCTCATCATAGATATTAAGGATGGTACCGCCGGGATAACCGAATACGGTATCAACTCCCTGTTCCTTAAGACACTCTATAACTATCTGAGAGCCCGAAAGCTCCTGTACTGCTGCTGATGATGCAGTCTTGGTCTTCTTTGCTGCCATGAGTTTACTCTCCTTATTGATATTCTTATTTAAGATCCTTCGTCGCTGCGCTCCTCAGGATGACACCGCAGAGGATCGTCGTTGCGCTCCTCAGGATGACACTATTCTTAAGGTTTTCACTATTCCTTTAGTTAAGCTTTCAATCCTTCCCCGGAACCTTAAGTATAGCGCCTCTGTTTCCGGATGTTACCAGCTCGCGGTAACGTGCGAGATAGCCTGTGAGCTTCTGCTCCTTAGGCTGCCATTTAGCACGTCTTGCTGCCAGCTCCTCATCGGATACTTTCATATCCAGCTTATTGTTAGGTATATCTATGGAGATTATATCTCCTTCTTCAACCAGCGCAATGGGTCCGCCCACTGCTGCTTCGGGAGAAACGTGTCCGATGGATGCGCCGCGGCTTGCACCGGAGAAACGTCCGTCGGTGATAAGCGCTACCGATGAACCAAGTCCCATGCCTGCAATGGCAGATGTAGGATTTAACATCTCTCTCATACCGGGGCCGCCCTTAGGGCCTTCGTAACGGATGACCACTACATCACCTGCAACTATCTTTCCGCCCTTTATAGCAGCGATAGCATCTTCCTCACAATCAAATACTCTTGCGGGTCCTTCATGTACCATCATCTCGGGAACAACCGCGCTGCGCTTAACAACGCCGCTGTCAGGTGCCAGGTTGCCCTTAAGCACAGCGATACCGCCGGTAGGGCTGTAAGGATTGTCGATAGGTCTGATGACCTCGGGATCCCTGTTGACGCAGCCTGCGATATTCTCTGCCACGGTCTTTCCGCTTACGGTGATCAGATCCGTATAGAGCAGATCCTTCTTGCAGAGCTCGTTCATTACCGCATACACGCCGCCTGCCTCATTTAAGTCCTCCATATAGGTAGGACCTGCAGGTGCAAGGTGGCACAGATTAGGGGTCTTTGCAGAAAGCTCGTTAGCTATGTCAAGGTTAAGGTCTACGCCTGCCTCATTTGCTATAGCGGGCAGATGCAGCATTGAATTGGTGGAGCAGCCCAGTGCCATATCAACCGTAAGTGCGTTCATGAATGCCTTCTCGGTCATGATATCACGGGGTCTTATATTCTTCTCTACCAGTTCCATTATCTTCATTCCGGCATGCTTAGCCAGACGGATACGCTCGGAGTAAACCGCAGGTATGGTACCGTTGCCCTTAAGCCCCATGCCCAGAGCTTCGGTCAGGCAGTTCATGGAATTGGCGGTGTACATACCGGAACATGAACCGCAGGTAGGACATACCTTCTCTTCAAACTCTTCCAGATCTTCCTGGGTGATCTTTCCTGCTGCCAGCTCTCCTACTGCCTCGAACATTGAGGACAGGCTGCGCTTGCGGCCATGTACATGTCCAGCCAGCATGGGACCGCCGCTCACGAAGATGGTGGGGATATTTACACGAGCCGCAGCCATTAACAGACCGGGAACGTTCTTATCGCAGTTGGGTATCATTACAAGGCCGTCAAAACCGTGTGCCATTGCCATACACTCGGTTGAATCCGCGATCAGATCGCGGGTTACCAGTGAATACTTCATTCCTATATGTCCCATTGCTATACCGTCGCATACTGCTATAGCGGGGAATACCACAGGTGTGCCGCCTGCCATTGCCACTCCCATCTTGACAGCCTCGGTAATCTTATCAAGATTCATATGTCCGGGAACAATCTCGTTAAAGGAAGATACGATACCGATCATCGGTCTTTCCCTCTCCTCCTTTGTGTAGCCCAAAGCATTGAACAGACTCCTGTGAGGCGCCTGCGCGGTTCCGCATTTTACACTGTCACTTCTCATTTTGACCGTCTCCTTTTCTTCATATTCTTCTTTATCCCTATTAATACGGCTATGCAGAGCATTGCAAGCTTAAGCACAGCCCATTTTTCATCAATAAGAAACTGCTTCATCAGGCAATACGCTCTACGATCAGACTGCCCATCTCGGTGCAGCCCACCTTTTTGCAGCCTTCGCTGAAAATATCTCCGGTACGGAAGCCTTCCTTGAGCACCTTATCAACTGCCGCATCGATGGCGTCTGCTTCCTTATCCAGATCAAAGGAATAACGCAGCATCATTGATGCGGAAAGGATGGTTGCTATGGGATTGGCTATATCCTTGCCGGCAATGTCCGGTGCAGAACCGTGGCTGGGCTCATAAAGACCGAACCTGGTATCATTTAATGATGCGCTGGAAAGCATACCGATGGAACCTGTCACCATACTGGCTTCATCGGATAAGATATCACCGAACATGTTCTCGGTAAGGATCACATCAAACTGTGAAGGATCACGTACCAGCTGCATTGCACAGTTATCTACCAGCATATGCTCTACGGTAACTTCCGGATAGGACTTGGCAACTTCATTGACCACTGCTCTCCACAGACGTGAAGAATCCAGAACGTTTGCCTTATCCACGCTGGTCACCTTCTTACGGCGCTTCATTGCTATCTCAAAGCCCTTGATGGCTATACGGCGTATCTCTTCCTCCGTATAGGTAAGGGTATCGATGGCCTTCTTCACGCCGTTCTCTTCAACGGTCTTCCTCTCGCCGAAATACAGACCGCCGGTAAGCTCACGCATTATCAGCATATCAAAACCTTTTACGGAAATCTCTTCCTTTAAAGGGCATGCCCCGCGCAGTTCCGGATAAAGCACTGCGGGACGCAGATTTGCAAAAAGGTTAAGAGCCTTTCTTATCTTAAGAAGACCTGCCTCGGGTCTCTTCTCCGGAGGCAGCTTATACCAGGGTGAGGTGTTGGTGTCGCCGCCGATGGAACCCATCAGCACGGCATCCGCAGCCTTTGCGGTAGCGATGGCTTCATCGGTCAGCGGTTCGCCGCAGGCATCAATGGATGCACCTCCCATAAGAATATCCGTAAACTTCATCTCGTGGCCGTATTTTTCAGCCACCTTCTCAAGTACCCTTTTAGCCTGGGCCACTATCTCCGGCCCGATGCCGTCACCGGGTATGCAAGTGATATTGAGTGTCATGGTTTTATGCTCCTTATAATAAGATTCTTCGCTTCGCTCAGAATGACAGTAAATGTTCGCTCAGAATGACAGTATTTTACTTCTCTGCCTTCTCTACCTGGGCGATGGCGCTCTTTCTCATGGGAATGCGGCAGTTCTTATTGCTGCCGAACTCAACGATAACGTCATCCTCTGTAACATCGATAAGTACGCCATAGAATCCGCTGGTGGTCACTACCACATCACCGACTTCCATCTGCTTGAGCATTTCTTCAACTCTCTTCTGCTCTTTCTTCTGGGGACGCAGAAGCAGGAAATAGAAAATTGCTATCATTGCCACGATGGATATGATATAAGAAATTCCCAGTCCTCCGACTCCTCCTGTCTGGGTTCCTGTTGCCGCAGTGCTTGCCTCATCTAATAACATTGTCGCAAAATACATTACCGGTTCCTCCTGTTTGTTTAAAAAATATCGTTTCTAATAATACACAAAAAAAAGCCCTGCCGCAAGAGGAATTTTATTCCCCCTGCATGGCTGCGAGCTTTTCCTTTTTATATTCCGCAAAACGCCCCTGGTCCAGGGCATCACGTATCTCTTCCATAAGATGATTATAGAAGTACAGGTTATGCAGTACTCCAAGGCGCATGCCCAGCATTTCCTTTGCTTTAAGAAGATGCCTGATATATGCACGGGAATACCTTTGACATGCAGGACACTTACATCCTTCTTCGATGGGCCTGTCGTCCCGCTCATACTGCGCGTTCATGAGATTTATCTTTCCGTGTCCCGTATACATGTGTGCATGTCGTCCGTTCCTGGTGGGATAAACGCAGTCAAAGAAATCCACGCCGCGGTCAACCGCTTCCAGGATATTAGCAGGCGTACCCACTCCCATAAGATACACAGGCTTATCCTGCGGCAGGAACGGAACAGTCTCATCCAATATGTAATACATCTGCTCATGGCTTTCCCCTACAGCCAGACCGCCTATGGCGTAGCCGGGCAGATCAAACTCCGCTATGCGCTTTGCATGCTCTATACGTATATCATCATATACAGCTCCCTGGTTGATGCCAAAGAGCAGCTGTTCTTTATTAACCGTGTCTTCACGGGCGTTAAGCTCGTTGATCTTTTTGATGCAGCGCTCCAGCCAGCGCGTTGTCCTGTCGACGGAAGGCTGCACATAGGAACGCTCAGCCAGTGCCGGCGGACATTCATCAAAAGCCATGGCTATCGTAGAACCCAGATTGGACTGTATCTGCATGCTCTCCTCGGGTCCCATGAATATCTTATGTCCGTCTATATGTGACTGGAAGGTAACGCCCTCTTCTTTTATCTTTCTTAAGCCTGCCAGCGAGAAAACCTGAAAACCGCCGGAGTCCGTAAGTATGGGGCGCTCCCAGCTCATAAACTTATGAAGTCCTCCCAGTGCCTTTACCACTTCATCCCCGGGACGCACATGCAGATGATAGGTATTCGAAAGCTCCACCTGCGTACCTATACGCTCCAGATCCTCTGTGGATACCGCTCCCTTGATGGCGCCAACGGTTCCCACGTTCATAAACACCGGCGTCTGTATCACGCCATGCACGGTCTCCATCTGCGCTCTTTTGGCTCTGCCTTCTGTTTTCAGTACCTGATACTTCATGCTTCATTTCCCTCCCCGGTCTGAAGCTTTTTCATAACCAGTATCACTGCCGCCATCATTACGAGCGAAACCGGCAGGGCAATGATCCAGCTGCGGACAAAGCCGGCTATGATATAACCCACGAAAGAAACCGCCGCTGCGGTAAGCGCATAAGGCAGCTGTGTGGATACGTGGTTTATGTGCTCGCACTGGGCGCCGGCAGATGCCATTATGGTCGTATCGGATATGGGCGAACAGTGGTCGCCGCATACGGATCCTGCCATACATGCCGAAATAGCTATTATCATCAGCTCATTGTTCACATCACCGCCAAAAGTGAATACCACTATGGGTATGAGCAGACCGAAGGTTCCCCAGGAGGTTCCTGTTGCAAACGCCAGGAAAGCGCCGATCAGGAATACAAAGGCAGGAAGGAAAGACATCACCATACCGTTCTCTGCGATCTTCTCCACCACCGAAGCCACATAAGCCGCAGCCCCAAGAGAATCCGTCATGCTCTTAAGTGTCCATGCCAGGGTCAGTATAAGTATGGCAGGCACCATGCTCTTAAAACCTTCGGGTATGGCATTCATACATTCCTTAAAGCTGAGTACCCTGGTCAGCAGATAGAATATCACGGTTATAAACAGCGCTGCCATCGAACCGTATACCAGGCCTACAGAAGCATCGGAATTTGCAAATGCGTCCACAAAGCTTTCTCCCTCGAAAAAGCCGCCGGTATATATCATTCCCAGCACACAGCAGAAAATAAGGGTGATTATAGGCAGTACCAGATGGCTCACTTTTCCCTTTTCGGAAACCGGAGGTGCCGGCTGCTCTTCCGCTCCTGTCATTCCCGATTCCACGATGGACTTATCCGGCATCTTCTCTTCGGGAAGATTCTTTTCTGCCTTCTTCATAGGGCCATAATCGCAGCCGCTTAAAATGAGCATCAGCATCATCCCGATGGTCAGGAATGCATAAAAATTATAGGGAATAGCCTTGATAAAAAGAGCCAGTCCGTTGGTGCCGTCCACAAAACCCGTGACTGCCGCAGCCCAGGAAGAAATGGGTGCGATGATGCAGACCGGCGCAGCCGTGGCATCGATAAGATAAGCCAGTTTCTCACGTGAGATCTTATTCTTATCGGTTACGGGCCGCATTACTGAACCAACTGTAAGACAGTTAAAATAATCATCTATAAATATCAGAACGCCAAGGGCCAAAGTTGCAAGCTGTGCTCCCTTACGGGTCTTTACATGAGTCGACGCCCATCGCCCGAAAGCCGCCGATCCGCCGGCGCGGTTCATCAGCATGACTATACTGCCCAGCACTACCAGGAAAACAAGTATGCCCACATTCCAGGGATCGGAAAGCTGGCCTATCATCCCTTCATTAAAGATATGCTCCATGGCCACAATAGGATTAAAACCGGCATAGAGGAGACCGCCGGCGATGATGCCTATCATAAGTGAGGAATATACCTCCTTGGTAATAAGCGCCAGTATTATTGCTACCAGCGGCGGCAGCAGAGCCCAGATGGAATCTGTAAACATCTTTTTCCCTCCCGAATATTATTGTAACGCCCGCCATATGACCGGCGGGATTATCGCACACGGCAACATTTTATAACGCTCCCCGCGGATTTGCAAGGCTATACTTGCTTGTCATAACCCCTTCGATATGTTAAACTTTCATATCGGTCAGGACAGGCACCATATACCGCTCTGTCCCCATTAAGGAGAATCAAAATGGCAGGTTCAACATTCGGAGAAATATACAGAGTGACTACCTGGGGAGAATCCCACGGCCCTGCGCTGGGCTGCGTGATCGACGGCTGCCCCGCAGGTCTTACATTAAACGAAGATCTGATACAGCCCTATCTCGACCGGAGAAAACCGGGTACTTCCGCTCTTACCACAGCCCGCAGCGAGGCGGACAGGGTAAAGATACTCTCCGGCGTATTTGAGGGCGAAACCACCGGCACCCCTATATCTTTGATGATTGAGAACACTTCTCAGATATCGAAGGATTACGGCAATCTGGCTGATACCTTCCGTCCCGGCCATGCGGACTACGGATTTTATTCCAAATACGGCATCCGGGATTACCGCGGGGGCGGACGCAGCTCCGGCCGTGAGACTGCCGCACGTGTAGCTGCCGGCGCCATCGCAGCTCTGCTGCTCGAACATTACGGTATAAAGCTGCGCGCCTATACCACAGCTCTGGGTTATGTCTCACTCCCCGAAGCTTATGCCGACAGCTTAAGCCTTGAAGAGATCGCCGCTGCTTCCGCAAATGCAGCCTGCATGCCTGATATGGAACTCGCAGAAAAAGCAGCTGCCTGTGTTGCTGCTGCCCGTGAAGAGCGTGACTCCCTGGGAGGCGTTGTGGAATGCCGCATAGAAGGCGTTCCCGCCGGCATAGGCGAGCCGGTATTTGATAAGCTGGACGCCATGCTTGGTCAGGCGCTCTTTTCCATCGGAGCAGTCAAGGCCGTAGAGATAGGTGACGGAATAAAAGCCGCCTCCTCCAAAGGCAGTGAAAACAACGACTGCATGCGCATGAAAGACGGCCGTGTAAGCTTTGAAACCAACCATGCCGGCGGTATCTTAGGCGGCATATCAAACGGAAATACCATAGTGGCACGGGCTTATTTCAAACCCACGCCCTCTATATATCAGCCGCAGGATACCGTAAATGAAAAAGGTGAGGACGTAAGCCTCACCATAGCAGGGCGCCACGATCCCGTGGTGGTTCCCCGCGCTGTAGTTGTTGTGGAAGCGATGTGTGCGATCACGGTACTGGACCTGCATCTGCGCAACCGGAATTCCCGTTTATAAGATCCTTCGCTTGCGCTCAGGATTACATTACTGTGGGGCTTGCGCTCAGGATGACATTACTGTGGGGCCTGCGCTCAGCAGCCCCTTTTTAATTTCAGCCAAGCTTATGGAATACCACGCAGTTGGGCTGCTGTATCTTGATCTCTTTCGTGTTCATTACCAGAGTATGTTTCTCCAGATCCACCGCAAAGAAAGTCATGGTATTATTCTCGTGATTTAACGATACCAGATGCTTGTTATCCGGGAAAAGCGCAGCATCCTTGGGATAATCGCCGCTGATGGGAAGGGTAAGAAGCTTGCTGAGCGTCCCTTCCTTCTGGTCGATACTGAATATGCTGACACTGTTGTTTCCGGCATTTGAACAGACCAGATATTTGAAGTCTGCGGAAAGATTCAGGGCGCTGGCCGCAGAATCCCCTGCATGATAATCGTTCAGCGTAGATACTGTCTGTATCTTCTCAAATTCAGGATTATCATTTTTTTCATAATAATGATATACCACCACGTTATTGCTGGCTTCATGTATGATATATACAAATTTGCCGTCCTTGGATGTCTTGATGTGTCTGGGGCCCGAATACTGCTCGGCATGGATTATATCCACCATCTTAAGCTTGCCCTGTTCATGATCCACACGGTATACCTTCGTGTGGTCAAGGCCAAGGTCTGCTGCCAGCAGATACTTATTATCGCGGGTCATCTTAACGCAGTTAACATGAGGGCGGAAATTCTTATCTGCGACGCTGCCCATGCCTTTATGGTAGACCTCGTCAGTGATCTCTCCTATCCTGCCGTCCTCCTCAAGCGAAAGCATGGTGATCTTGCCGTCATGATAGCCCGCGACGAAAAGATAACGGTCACTGTAATCCGTAGAAAGATAGCAGCCGCGCATACCGTTTATGGACGCAGATGAAATGGTTTCCAGCGTTCCGTCCTTTTTGATGTTGTATGCTTCAACACCATAATCCGTTATGGAATACAGCACTTTGCGGTTATGGGAAATGGTCACATAAGAGGAGTTGCTTATCTCCACCTGCTCTTTCTCGGTGAAGACCCCTTTTGCCATATCCACATCATAGACCCGTATACCGACCTTGCTGCCCTGGGTATAACATGATACATACGCCACATATTTTCCTGCCATGATCTTTACCTCTTTTCTAAGGCTGTATATTCCCTGTGTTTACCGACATACTTATATGCAGGGCGGATGATCTTGCCCTTATTTACCAGCTCTTCAAGGCGGTGTGCACTCCAGCCCGATATCCTTGCTATAGCGAACATGGGAGTGAACAGCTCCTCCGGTATGCCCAGCATGCTGTATAAAAAGCCGCTGTAAAAATCCACATTTGCGCAGACCGGCTTAAACACTCTTCTGCTCTTTGTGATCAGATCCGCTGATATACGCTCCACTGCATCATACAGTTCAAACTCTGCCATTCGGCCTTTTTCTTCCGCCAGTTTCCTGGTACATTCTTTGAGTATAACCTTTCTGGGATCGGAAAGCGTATAGATGGCATGTCCCATACCGTAGATAAGACCGCTCTTATCAAAAGCTTCCTTCTTAAGCACTCTTTCCAGATAATCGGCTATGGCTGCCTCATCCGAATAATCGCTTACATGTTCCTTCATA
>CAMVRS010000081.1 GCA_947169935.1 uncultured Lachnospiraceae bacterium | reverse complement strand
TATTCCGAGGGCAAGTATGACGCGCTCAAGAACGCAGACGCCCTGATACTGGTGACGGAATGGAAGGAATTCAGGAGCCCCGATTTTGATGAGATAAAGAAAGCATTAAAGAGCCCCGTGATATTTGACGGACGTAATATCTATGGCAGCAAGGTGGCCAATAAATACGGTTTTGACTATTATCAGATAGGCGTCAGGGCAAGCAGGGCAAATGCTTGAAAAGCTTGAAAAACATGAAAATATGTGAGATAATATTTGTTGGGTCTTTATAAACATTAATCCGGCTCAGGCCGGACATAACGAAAGGAGAAAGATATGGGACTTATTAAGGCAGCAATGGGAGCGATAGGGGGGACTCTTGCAGATCAGTGGAAAGAGTATTTCTACTGCCCGGCTATAGATCCCCAGTATCTCCTGGTAGAAGGCCAGAAGAAGGTTAACGGCAGATCTTCTAACACTAAGGGAGAAGAGAATGTCATCACCAACGGCTCCATCATTGCAGTAGCAGATGGACAGTGTATGATCATCGTAGATCAGGGTAAGATCGTTGAAGTAAGTGCTGAGCCCGGTGCTTTCCAGTACGATAATTCCTCTTCACCCAGCGTTTTTGCAGGCGGTCTGGGTCAGGGATTCGTTAACAGCATGAAGGATGCATGGGAAAGATTTTCTTTCGGCGGCATCGCAGCACGTACCCAGAAGGTTTATTTCTTCAACCTGCTGGAGATCACAGATAACAAGTTCGGTACGGCACAGCCTATCGAGTTCCGTATAGTGGACAGCAAGGTAGGTCTGGATATGGATACCAGCCTCCGCGTACACGGTACATATTCATACAAGATCACCGATCCCCTTTCCTTCTATACCAATGTTTGCGGTAACAGAGAGGGCGCATATCCCAGAGCTAATCTGGATGGTATGCTGAAGGCAGAGTTTGCAGCTGCTATGCAGTCTGTATTCCCTACCCTTTCAGATCTTGAGCTTCGTCCTAACCAGATCCCTTCACACGTTGATGAGATCACCGAGAGAATGAACGCAAAGCTCACCGATAAGTGGAGCAAGGGAAGAGGTATTTCCATCGCATCACTGGCTATCGAAAGCGTAACCATTCCTGAAGAAGACAAGAAGGCTCTTCAGGAATTCCAGAAGACTGCAGTTCTCAAGAACGCAGATATGCTCAACGCATCCAGTGCAGCAGCTTACAATCAGGCTCTGCAGAATGCAGCAAGCAATCCCAACGGCGCTATGATGGGCTTCATGGGCATGAACATGATGCAGGGTACTGCAGGCGCTATGGGTATGGCTCCTCAGAACTTTGTTCAGAACGCACAGGCTATGCAGCAGCAGGCAGCTCCGGCTCCCGCTCCGGCAGCAGCTCCCGCAGCAGCTCCGGCTCCCGCGGCAGATACCTGGAAATGCGCATGCGGTCATGACGGCAATACCGGAAAGTTCTGTGCAGAGTGCGGCCAGCCTAAGCCCGCTCCGGCAGCAGCAGAAGGCTGGACCTGCTCATGCGGCGCTGTAAATAAGGGCAAGTTCTGTGCAGAGTGCGGAAGCCCCAAGCCGGCAGGAGCTCCTCTTTACAAGTGTGACAAGTGCGGCTGGGAGCCCGAGGATCCTCACAATCCTCCTAAGTTCTGCCCTCAGTGCGGCGATCCTTTCGGCGATGAGGATAAGGTAGGCTGATAAGGTCCTGCTGAAGTAGCAAAGTATTAGATGTCACAGCATAGCCGGAACCCGGTGAACGTGATAGTGAGACGGGGACGGCTATGTGTGACATATGGCAATAAGTGGATCATAAGCAGGATCCAAGCAGACAGATTAATTATCCGATGAGTTATATTGTTTTTGATCTTGAGTGGAATCAGCCTCAGGACGGTAAACCGACGGAGGCGCGTAAGCTTGCATTCGAGATCATAGAGATCGGTGCGGTAAAGCTGAACGAGCGGTTCAACATAATCGATAAATATGATCAGCTTATCCGCCCGCAGGTTTATCACGAAATAAACTGGCGAATAAAAAAAATGCTGGACCTTAAGAGGGGAGAGCTGTCCAATGGACGGCTCTTCCCTCGGGCTGCATCTGAGTTCTTTGAATGGTGCGGCGAGGATCCGATATGGTGTACCTGGGGCAGTCAGGATCTTTCGGAACTGCGCCGGAACATGAAATTCTACGGCATGTCAGAGATGGCCGGTGATGATCCCATTCCCTATATCAATGTACAGAAGTTATATGGCTTGCATATAGGAAATACAGCGCAGAGCAAAGCGCTGGAGGCAGCGGTTGATGAGCTTCAGCTTCCTAAAAATGTGCCTTTTCACAGGGCATACGCGGATGCATATTATACGGCAAAAGTACTGGCATGTCTGCCGGATGATATCAGGAACGGCAACATTAGCTATGACAAACCGGCACCGCCAAAGGAGCGTAAGCCTGGCAGAACGGGAAAAAAGGGGATCCGACGGCGGGTGAGGAAGAATAAGAGTGAGTTATGAGGCTGCCTTTTCGATCGCGGCGGTTTTACTTTCCGCACAGATCGTAGCCAACTTCATAAGATATAACAGGGTTTCCAACGCGCAGAGTTCAATATTTATACTTCTCGTGGTGGATAACGCTTTGACTGCGCTTACTTCTATAGCTAAATGGGTGGCGGGTAACTTCATGGAAGATACGCCACTTTATTTTATAGAGATGTGCAGTTATCTTTATTTTATAACACATTTTCTTGTGGTCTTTTTGATGTTCTTTTATCTTTTCAGTACTATCAAAAAGCTTCGTGAATTAATGATATGGGTCAGGGCTGTAATACTGGTGCCTGCGCTGCTGACCCTGCTGGCGATATTATCCAACCCCGCTACGCATTATATTTTTTATCATTCGGCAGACGGTGCATATCATCGTAATTCGGGTATAGTAATTCTTTATTTCGGTTTTGTTTATTATATGGGGCTGATCATTTTTGCCCTTTTGTATTACCGCAAGAGTTTTTCTGCAAGGCGCAGGAATATAATACTTATCGTGCTGGCTATGGGTATCGCATCCACGGTGGTCCAGCTCTTTTTCCTTGAGCTTGTGGTGGAATGCGTTACGGAAGCGGTGTGTGCGCTGATACTGTTCTTATTTATCCAGAATCCCATGGAGAGGCTTGACCCGGATCTGGATGTTTTATCCAATGCTGCTTTCCTGGACCGTATGAAATACAATCTGATGTCCAGAAAGCGTTTTGACATGGTAGAGGTTATTTTGCCCGAGATAAGTGAATATGAGCATGCGGGAGGACAGGAGTCTATGACCCTGCTGCTTAAATCTGTTGCATATTTCTTATCTACCAGGGCTGAAAATATGAATATATACCGCATCGATAAAGGGGCGTTTGCATTGGAGATCATGACTCCGCATACGGGGGAAGTGAGTTCCATTATAAAAACGATACAGGAGCGTTTCGAAAAGCCCTGGGGTGAGGATCAGGTAATGCAGAGCGTAAGGATGCTGCATGTAACGCTGCCTACCGAGATGCAGGATGATCTGCTTATGCAGGGCGTGATGGCCAGCTTTGCCAAAGCCCCTCATGAGATAAGACTTATGACCACGTCGGATTTCGATCTGGAAACCATAAAGCGTAACAGGGAGATCAACGGTGCTCTGGCACGTGCAATGGAAAAGAATAATTTTGAGATGCGCTATACTCCGATTTATTCACAGGCGCTTGAGCGTGTGGTTGCCGCAGAAGTAGCTCTCCGCTTTTTTGACGAGGAACTGGGATACGTATATGATGACGAGCTTTTCCGTTTTGCGCAACAGAGCGGTCATGTAATGCAGCTCGGAGAATTGATATTTGACCATACCTGCAATTTTATAAAAGAGCAGGAGCTTGATAAGCAGGGGCTGTCTTTCCTGGGCGTCCGTCTGCATCCATCCATGTGTCTGCAGTATCATGTGCTGGAGAGGCTCAAGGATATAATGGATAAGTACGAGCTGGATCCCAGGATGATCTGCCTTATGCTTTCCGAATATACGGTATCTACTGCGAGCAGTGATTTTAAGGAGAGCGTCGCCAAAATGGAAAAAACAGGCGTGCGTATCTGCCTTGAGGACTACGGCAGCGGTTTCACCAGTATCACGTCTATTTTTGAGATGCCTTTTTCCGTACTTAAGATAAACCAGTCGGTGATAAAATCCGCTATGGGAAATGAAAAAGCCCGCATCACCATGGACTGCACACTTACCATGGCCAGAGAACTGGATATGATGACCATGGTAGAAGGAATTGATGATAAAGAATATTTCAGTATGATTGAGAATATGGCCTGCGATCTGGCAAAGGGCAATTATTTCTATGAGCAGCTGGTTGAGGAAGAATTCCTGCAGGTGATCCATATGAAGGCAGCGGAGGGAGGTGAGGACGAATGAGTATGAATATCAACTTTGATTTCGTCGGCATTGCAGTCCTCATCGTGCTGATGATCTATTTTCAGAGGAAACGCAGTTCTGTAATAGCCAGCTACAGGATGTTCTATGTCATCCTTTTTGATCTGCTGTTAATGGGTATAATGGACATTGCGTGTGTGGTCACCCTGCAGAATGCGGGGATTACATCTACTGTTGTAATGAGTATTGTAAATGTGCTGGATGTTTTCACCCAGATATTTCTTTTTACTTCATATGCTGCATATGTTCTGTGCGTTGCGACAATAGATACCAATCCTCTACAGAACTGGATGAATGTCATATATCTGCCCAGCACACTGCAGATGATGCTTGTTACAGGGCTTGCTATCAGGGGCAGGATGGTCGGGGATTCGCCTGATGCATTCAAGACCAATCCGGTTATGAAAGTGGTACTTATGGCCGGCGTTGTTTATGAAGTTGTGATAATACTTATCATCGGTATACGTTACAGCAAGGTACTGGGCTTAAAGAAGAATATACACGCCGTTACTGCCGGCGTCTGTCTTGCGATAGTAGGGATGATCGAGTTTTACAGACCGGATTATTTCCTGACGGTGTTTATAGGTACGCTGGTAATGACAGATCTGCTTATGACAGTGCAGAAACCTGAAGAGATCTTTGAGCGCAGTGACGCGATGAAGAAAAAGTTTCTGTATGGTTCTGCGGAGATGGACTTTGACCGCGGAAAAAGCTTTGGCATGATCTTTATAAAGATACTTGATTACAGCGTGCTCATGGATTCGCTGGGAAAGGAAGATACGGAGGCGTTCCTTAAGCATGTTACCGCATTCCTGACTGATCTTAAGCATAATGCGCTGGTATTCCAGCTTGACAATGATCTTATAGCGGTTAAGTTTCCTTCTACGGGAAAGATCGAAGAGGACAGTATTTTTGAGGAGATACAGGACAGATTTAAGGAGCCCTGGCACAGCGGTTTCATGGAGGCCATGCTTTCTGTAGGATTCCTGAGGGTAGGCTGTCCCTCCGAAATAAACAATATTGATACTTTCAAGCATATGCTGGGAAATATGAATCTGGTACAGATGCAGCCGGGAGAGGAGTATCCTCTGGCAAAGCTTCTTGGAGATGATAAGGAACAGCAGATGCTGAAGGCCATACGCCGTGCTTTGGATGAAGACGGTTTCCAGGTTTATTACCAGCCGATCTATTCCACCCGCGAAAAGAAAGTCATAGCTGCCGAGGCTCTTATACGCCTCTTTGATCCCGAATACGGATTTATCCCGCCGGAACCCATGATAGCACTGGCGGAGAAGGAAGGCTATATACTGCGTATCGGTGAGATAGTATTTACGGAAGTGTGCCGATTCTATTCAAAGAATAAACTGGACAAGCTGGGTATAGAGTATATCGAAGTCAATCTTTCTGCGGTACAGTGTATGCAGAGCCTTCTGGCAGAGCAGTTTATCGGTATCATGAAAGAGTATAAGCTGGGACCGGAACGCATAAACTTTGAGATAACCGAAAGTTCCGCCATGATAAATGATGCGGAAGTTACAAGGAATATCGCCAGATTCGAACAGCAGGGAGTATCACTCTCTCTGGATGATTACGGCACAGGATATTCAAATATATCCTATCTGTATAATCTGCCCTTTATGATAATGAAAGTGGATAAGTCCATTTTATGGACCTCTGAAAAAAATGAAAAAGCGGATATCATTTTAAAGAATACTTTCCGCATGGCAAAACGCCTTAAGATGAAAGTAGTTATGGAAGGCGTTGAGACAGAAGAGCAGATCAAAAAACTGCTGGCTCTTGACTGCGATTATTTCCAGGGCTTTTATTTCTCCAAACCTGTTGAAGGAAAGAAATTCATCGATTATGTCAAAGGCTTCTCGCTGCCGGAGGTATGCAAGGGATGAAGACATTAAACGAATTCTTTGCACAGCAGGGGTACAGGATATATATGTGCTCTCTGGACCAGCGTTATATGAGCTTTGTCCAGGAGGAAAATTATTCCGTTAATATAGTCTGTTTTTTTGATGAGCGCAGGCAGACCAGTACAAGGGCGCAGATGCAGGCTTTCGAAGAAGTACACCGGGGCAGGCTGGATTACGGCCGGGGAAAAGATATCCATTTCCTGAGACTGGTATGTACGGATGCCACCGGTGTGGGTTCACTGGTACCCGGGGTTGACGGACACGGTCTGGAAGAAAATGATGAGAATGAAGACTTCAGCTGGATCCACAGGGTATGGTATCTGATAGATGATGAAAATCCGGATCCCGATACGGGGAAACCGCTGGGAGCCAGGCTTTTTGTACCGCCCGATGCGGCAGAGGATTTTTACGGACTGAGAAAACATCTGGAAGCCCATGTGTCGGAATGCGGCGTGGCTGTACAGCTGCCGGAGCTTAATCTGGATGCGGCGCAGCATACACGAAACGATATGGACAGGGCGCCTGCGGAACAGGGGCTCGACGGCATGCCGCGTATACACGAGAAGGAAAGTATAAAGCCCAGGGAAGTGAGCTGGGTTACCACAGGGCTGCTTTTGATCAATGCCATGATGTACATTCTGAGCAGCATGCATGTATTTGATCCGGAAGCCTTCGCCCTTTCCGTTGATACCTTAAGGGATCCTTCGCTCTGGTACAGGCTGGTGACTTATATGTTCCTGCACAGGAATCTGAGCCATCTGGCCGGAAACATGCTGATGCTGTATGCCGCAGGCAGCATGGTGGAAGAAAAGATGCACAGAGCCGCATATCTGATAATGTATTTTGTATGCGGACTTGCAGGTGGTATACTGTCGGTATGGTCCCAGATGAACGCGGGAGAGGAGTATTCCTCACTGGGCGCATCAGGCGCCATATACGGCATAGTGGGAGCGCTGATAGCATGGATGCTTATGAACAGGCAGTGGAGATCCATCAGGTTTTATAACCGTATACTGATAGCGCTGCTGCTGCTTTTTTACGGCGGCAGTCTGGATGAGGGCATAGATTATATGGCGCATCTGGGCGGTTTTGTAGCCGGCCTGTTATTCGCCGGGATATATGTACTGATCAGATGGAAGAAGAGCCAACAGCAGAGGAAAGGAGCCAATACATGAAGATAAATATATACTACGGTGGAAGAGGACTGATCGGCGATCCTACATTGGTGGCTGTAAAGATAATGATGAACGTATTCGAAGAGCTCAATGTAAAGGTTGAGAAATTCGATCTGTTTGAGGCGAAGAATAATATAACCACCCTGCCGCGTACGCTTAAGGATGCGGATGGCGTAGTGCTGGCTTCTACCGTGGAATGGCATGGAGTGGGCGGCATGATGATGAGTTTTCTGGATGCCTGCTGGCTCTATGGTGATAAGGAAAAGATAAGCCGGCTTTATATGGCGCCGGTTGTAATGAGCACCACTTACGGGGAGAAAGAAGCAGAGCTGGATCTGATGAACGCCTGGCAGTCGCTGGGCGGAACGGTCTGCCCCGGCATCTCCGGATATATGCCCGAGGTTTCCGAGCTGGAAAGCAATGAGACCTATAAAAAGCTGATAGAAAGGGCTGCGGAGAATATCTACCGCAGTGTGAACCAGCATACCACAGCGCTGCCTGTAAGCGTTATGGCTGTGCGAAAAGCTACTTATAAGACCCGTAATACCACTCTGACACAGCAGGAGACGGAGCAGCTTTCGGAGTATGCTTCGGATGATAAATATGTAGCTACGCAGAAGGAAGATATAAAGGAACTTACCGATCTTTTCAAGGGAAAGATGAAGTCCCACAGGCAGGTGAATGATGATAATCTGCCCGGACTTTTCAAGGCGGTGTTCAAGCCGGATCCCGGAGTAAACGTAAAGTATAAGATAAATATCAAAGGGAAAGAAAAGCCTTTTATACTGCGTATAGACGGCAAGGATCTGGAGGCCTCCTACGGAGACCTGGTCTATGCCGATATTGAGATGAATATGGAAAGATCGGTGATCATGGATGTAGTGGAAGGCCGCACGTCCTTCCAGGGTGGTTTTATGACCGGATCCATTACCGCAAAGGGTGACTTTGCAAAGATAAGGCTTTTGGACCAGCTGTTTGTTTTCGGCGGTAAGGCTTAATCAGCAGCCACTTTCTCGATCAGATCGATGATGGAATTGATAGCATTGTACTGTGAGGACTGTTCCATCTTTTCAACATATGCGTCTTTATTGTTATATAATTCCTGCAGAGAATCAACAAGTGAATCTTCATCAAGATTCTCTTCCTGTATCACTATACTGTAACCCTGTGATTCAAAGGATGCAGCGTTAAGAAGCTGGTCGCCGCGGCTGGCTGCCAGCGGCAGGGGTATCAGTATATTCGGAATGCGCAGTGCCAGCAATTCGCAGATCGCATTGGCTCCGGCGCGGCTCACCACCAGATCGGTGATGGCGAAAAGATCTTTAAGTTCACCCTTTACATAATCGAACTGCTTGTAACCGGGAGTGGTGAGGAGCATATTGTCCATTTTCTCCTGGCCGCAGATGTGTATCACCTGGAATTCGTTCAGAAGTCTGGGCAGGGCATCCCTTACCACCTTATTGATAGCGCTGGCTCCCTGGCTTCCGCCCATTATCATGATGACGGGACGGCTGTTATCAAAGCCGCAGAGCTTATAAGCGGCTTCTTTATTACCCTTAAGGAGTTCCTCCCTGATGGGGGATCCTGTAAGTACTGCCTTATCCGCGGGCAGATATTTAAGGGTTTCCGGAAAATTGCAGCATATCTTTGTTGCTTTGGGGATACAGAGCTTATTTGCAAGACCCGGTGTCAGATCGGATTCATGGATGATACAGGGGATCTTTAAGCCGGCAGCCGCCCAGATGACAGGAACGGATACAAAGCCGCCTTTTGAAAAGATCACGTTGGGCTTAAGCTGCTTTAAGATCTTTTTTGCTTCGCTGCAGCCCTTTATAACGCGGAAAGGATCCGAGAAATTCTTGGGATCGAAATAACGGCGGAATTTACCCGTAGCTACGCCGTAATAGGGTATGCCGAATTCGGAGATAAGCTTCTTCTCTATACCTTCGTAGGAGCCTATATAATCTATATCATATCCCAGCTCACGGAGTCTGGGGATCAGTGCTATATTGGGAGTAACGTGGCCGGCTGTTCCGCCGCCTGTCATGACTATCTTTTTCATTCTGCATCTTCCTTATAATCTAATGTCTGCGGAGAATTATACTACTCGCACTGTTTTTATGCAAGTTTTGACCCGGATGCCGGCTTTCAACAAACGGCTTGAAAGAAAAGGTTTGAGAGTGATAGAATATTCAGCGGATGAATATTCCGGGATAAATATCATAACGGAGTATAATGCATGACTGAGAAGCGGCAGAAAAAATACACGCAGCTCTTTATACTGGCATTTGTATCTGCCGGCTTTATACATGTACTCGAAGTGGCAAGTCACAATATCCCCGAACCAAGCTATACGGTAGTAACGTTTTTCTTCTGTCTGGTATTCATCATATATCCCGTAATGCTCATATTCTGGATACAGTCTGTTCACGCCAGACTGCTGCCATCCGCATCCAGGAGATATATGATAGCCACGGCAGCGCTGATGATCCTTTATCTATGTCTGCGGGCTTTCAGATACCGTTTTACGGAAAGCGACATAGGTTTAAGATACGGCTGGTACGCATATTACGTGCCAATGACGCTAATGCCCACGCTTTTCTTATGTGTCTGCATACGCATGGGCAGGGGAGCTAAGAAGCGCGGGGATGAGAGGCTTTTGCTGATACCCGGCGCATTGCTGGCAGCGATCGTAATGACCAATGACCTGCATCATTTTGTCTTTGTTCCCAAGCCCGAAACGGAGCATTTTATCGGAAGCGGCGGCACCTATACCTATACGCCGCTGTTTTATCTGGTGTATGCCTGGATAATACTTACGGTTATCGCAGGCGTGATAATTTTGCTCAAGGAAAGCAGGCGCGGCGAAGGTTTTAAGAAGATGCTGCCGGTCATCATGGTCATGGCAGTCTGGATGATACTGCTGCAGCTTCATAATCTTAAGCGTCTCTTTGAATTTATACCGCCTTACGAAACTCCGGAGGTAAATATCTTTGCCATCGTGGCGATCTTTGAGATCTGTATACGAGAACATCTGATACCCCACAATGAGAATTACGTCGGCTTTTTTTCTAAGCTTCCCATGCCTGTTATGATAACAGATTCAGGACTTAAGCCTGTGCACCATTCCGCAAATATGATAGAGGCTTCAGAGGACCGGCTGAAAGCCGCCATTGATGAGCCTGTCTATATACAGCCGGATAAGAAGCTCATGGCCAGAAAGATACGCGGCGGCTTTGCTTTCCGGATAGAAGATGAGAGTGAAGTACACAGTGCCAACGAGAGGCTGAAGGAAGCCAATGAGCTGCTGGAGAGTGAAAACACCCTGATAGAATACGAGAATAAGCAGAAGGAAGAGAATGCCTATCTGAGCTCACGCCACCATATCTACCATGAGATAGCGGAGAAGATGTACCCTTATCAGACCAGGATAAGGAAGCTGTTGGATGAAACGAGACCCGGTGAAGCGGACTTTAAGGAGCGCATAGCTTATATCTCCGTGCTCAACGCCTATGTAAAGCGTAAGACAAACTTTCTGCTGCTGGCGTCGGAAGCTGATAAGACCGATCTGAATGAGCTGCAGCTGGCTGTATCCGAATCGGGAAGATATCTTTCCTATGTGGGCGTAAAGACTTCCGTGGATGAGAGCGGATTTGCCGGAGACGGCACTGCGTTAAGGGCTGCGGACAGTGTTATAGCGCTGTATGACAGCTTTGAAATAATAGCGGAGCAGCTGATAGGAAATGCCGGGCTTTTGATGATATCCTATGCAGATGAGGAGCTAAAGCTTGCGTCGGATATGAAGGAGGATCCGGACCTCTCAGGCTGTCCGTTAAAGGTGCAGATAAAAAAGAGCGAAGGTATAATGTATATCAGTATCCCTCTTGGAAAAGGGGGTGAGCAGTGATGAGCGTGATGCAGGCATTGTGTTCTTCCGGGAAAGAAGCGCTGCTGGTGAGTGTGATGCTTTTGATATTGCTGCAGGCATTCATACTGATGGCACTGCGGCGTCTTAAGCGCGGAGGATTCTTTGCAGTTTTGGCATTTGCACAGTTTATACTGCTGTTTGTTATGTTCTTTCTGATGCTGGACGCGATATTCCATTATCAGGATCCTTCAAAGCCAAGGACCTGGCCGGTATTTGTCACAGCTTTTGTAAGCCTGCCGGTGGCTCTTATCGTGGCATTTGAGATAATATCTGCGGTTTATCTGGCAGTAGGATTTTACCGGTTAAGACGCTACCGTAAGGATAACCTGACCCAGTGGGCTGTTAAGGAGGCCATAGACCTGTTGCCTGCAGGCGTTGCTTTTGCCCGGAAAGACGGTAAAGTGGTGCTGGCGAACCTGGCTATGAATGAGCTGTACAGACAGATGAGTGCAAAGAATCTGCTGGATATAGGAGAGCTTTCGGAGATAGCAGACAGAACAGAGGATGATGATAAATTAAAGGGAGTATACAGGACAGGATCATCAGTATGGCAGTTTACAAAACAGAACATAGAGGAGAACGGGGAAGAGTATCTGCAGCTGACTGCAACGGATATAAGTGCGCAGGCAGCGATCAATGAGGAGCTTAAAGGAAAGAACAGCCGGCTTAAGCAGATCCGGGCCCGTCTGGAGATCTATAACCGCAAGGCAGAGCAGATAATCATCTCCAGGGAACTGTTGAACGCCAGGATGCAGGTGCATAATGAAACAGGTCATGTGCTGCTGGCAAGCCGCAGGTACATGGACCAGCCGGATTCCGTAGATGAAGCTGCGCTCTTAAATACTTTAAAGGTGACCAACACTTATCTGCTGCGTGAATATGAGGAAGATGATACGCAGCGCGATCCCTTAAGCGAAGCAATAGAGATGGCAAAGGCTATAGGCGTGAGCGTGAGCTTCACCGGAATGATACCTTCGGAAGGATCGCCCAGGAATATACTGTCAGTAGCCATAAATGAATGTGCCACCAATACCAGGAAGCATGCCAACGGAGATGCACTTAAGGTGGAAGTCCGGGAAGAGGAAGGCTTTATAAACTTTAGTGTGAGCAGCAACGGGGAGAGTCCGAAGAAGAATGTAAACGAAACTGGCGGTCTGCTTACGCTTCGCACAGTTGTTGAAAATGCCGGCGGCAGTATGAAGATAAATACACAACCGGAGTTTCGCATAGATATAAGGATTCCTGTGTCAGCGCCTGCCGTGTCATCCTGAGCGGGTATGTTATCCTGAACGGGTATGTCGTCCTGAGCGGGTATGTCATCCTGAGCGGGTATGTCGTCCTGAGCGGGTATGTCATCCTGAGCGCAGCGAAGGATCTTTTTGGAAAGGGGAAAAGAATTGAGCAATAAGATCAAGGTAGTCATAGCAGACGATCAGTATGTAGCCAGAGGCTTTTTTGAAATGCATGTGAAGATGTCTGCGGATTATGAACTGGTGGCATCCTTATCTGCGGCGGAACAGGCAGTGGAATACTGCAGGAGAAACAGCGTGGATCTGGTGATTCTGGATGTGATGATGAAGCACGGGCTGGATGGCCTTACCTGTGCGGAGACCATAAAGAATAATAACCCCAAGATAAAGGTGATACTTGCCACTTCTACGGCTGAGTACCAATGGATAGAGAAGGCAGAGCAGGCCGGTATAGAGAGCTTCTGGTTTAAGGAATATGATGAGCGCTCCCTGCTTGAAGTGATGGATCGCACCATGAAGGGAGAACATGTATATCCGGGAACGCAGCCGGACCCGGAGCTGGGAGATGCAAAGAAATCCGAGCTCAGCGAACGGGAGCTGGAGATATTACGTGAGCTTACCACCAACCGTTCAAACGAAGAGATAGCCGAACGCTATTGTATATCGGTAAATACCGTCAAACGCCATATCCAGAACATGCTGGTTAAGACCGGATATACCAACCGCCTGGAGCTGGCGGTCAACGCCAAGGCCCTGGGCTTGGTGGTCCATGATGATGACAGGAAGAAGGGGTGACGAAAGTCTTTTATTTCTAACACATGGTTTTGATCTTGATAGCACTGTGGATAAAATCCCACGGTGCTTTTTTACTTGGAAAAAATTTATAAAATGGTTCTCGCGGGTGATGCGGAGAGGATCTTGAAAGTATTATTATCAGTTCAGAGTGCCGGGAAGGAGGTGGAAACAGTCGTGGGCGATAGGAAAAGAGTCGTGATAGCAGATGATCAGTATGTCGCAAGGGGCTTCTTTGAGATGTATGTAAAGATGTCTGTGGATTTTGAGCTGGCGGCTTCCCTTGCAACGGCAGAACAGGCTGTGGAGTACTGCCGTAAGAACCCTGTGGAGCTGGTGATCATGGACGTGGTGATGAAGCAGGGGCTGGACGGTCTTACCTGTGCGGAAACGATAAAGAACAATAACCGCAACATAAAGATAATACTGGCAACCTCTACCGCGGAATACCGCTGGATCGAGAAGGCAAAGAAAGCCGGTATCGAAAGCTTCTGGTTTAAGGAATATGATGAAAGCTCTCTCCTGGAAGTGATGGATAAGACCATGAAAGGCGTATCGGTTTATCCCGGCAGGGAACCGGATCCGGAGTTTGGTGATGCGAAGAAATCCGAGTTAAGTGCACGGGAACTGGAGATACTGCGCGAGCTGACGGCCAACCGCTCCAATGAAGAGATAGCAGAGAAATATGCTATCCCCGTAAGCACCGTAAAGCAAAATATCGATAACATGCTCTTTAAGACCGGTTATACGAACAGGCTGGAGCTGGCAGTGAATGCAAAGAACCTGGGGCTGGTGGTCCACGATGATAACATGAAAAAATAATGAAAAATGGTTCTCGCGGGTGATGCGGGACCGGAGATGTGTGTTTTAAAATATGTGATGATCCGGGGAAACCCGGCAAAGAAAAGGAGGAGATAAACATTATGAAGAAAAAAAGAGCAGTGAACAGGTTGCTGTCGGTGATCTTGGCCATGATTATGATCTTTGAATTGTTGCCGGCAGAACTGGTAGTGCAGGCGGGGAGTACAGGAAGCGGAACCGAAGAGGATCCGGTGGTGGTACACACATTTCAAGAGCTTAAAGAAGCGATGGAGTCAGATGATGATCTTTATATCAGAGTGGATGAGGTCAAACATACAACAGGAAGAGATTGTTATCTTCTTCAGATTGGTAAGGATTATACACATGTTGGACATGCTATTAATGTCCCTTCCGGCACGAAAAAGTATCTTGAAGTGAATTGCGATATTAAGTGCGTAACTCCATCCATACAAGGGTATTATGAGGGGTTTATTAAAAACAATGGTGATTTAACTATATATGGTAATGGCAAGATAGCAAGTAACTCTGTTTCAAATTATCATACACGTGCAGTTATTTATAATAACGGTGGTAAACTGACGGTTTTGGGTAATGTATCGATCGAAGGTATTGAAACAGAGGCTGTCGAAGATGATGGGGCCCGTGCTATTTTTGCAGATGGCGGAACAGTGGATATACGTGGTGGTTATTTTACAGGTGTTTCGTTAGAGTATTTAGTAGGGGCTGCCATAGCTATTAGTAAGAAGGTAGACAGTGTCACGATATCAGGAGGAGTCTTTGATAAAAGTGAAGGTTCAGATAATGCTTTGTGTGTTGAGAAAGGAGCAAACCTTAAGATCAGTGGCGGTACATTTAATGAAATAGAATCGGTTTTAAATATTGGAATAAATGATTACGAAAAGGAAAGCGGAGAGGAACTGAGTCAATATCTTGAAGCGTACTGCGCTTATAATGTAAATGGCGTCCAGGAGAGCGGAGAAGGTTTGACTAAGCTGAGCGGTGAAGTAGGTATCTTGAATGATGAGATCCCTGCGATTGATATTTCTCTTGAGATACCTATGAATGGTAATAAACCGGCTGAACCGGTAGTAACTACGAAAGATGTTAAGCTGGTGGGTTCCGTGTCATGGGTATGCAATGATATGGATCAGGTTAGTTGGGGTGAAGAATTCGAAGCCGGTGAGAAATATGGTGTAGCATTCTCTGTTGAACCTGTTGCTGGATCAGGGAGACATTTTGTAAATGGTACTGTAGTCAGGGTTAATTCTAAAGAAGTGACAGTTGACGCAGGCAGTAATTCGACACACTTCGATATACATCAGGAATTTATTGCTACTCCCGGATATATCAGAAGTACAAATGCCAATGTTGAAGTACCAAAGGATGGGGCTACACCGAAGGATGCAGTTACTGATACGGCTCATGTTAAGGTGACTCAAACGGAATGGAAGAATAAGTCAACCGGTGTGACCCTAAAGGCAACAGATACATTTGTGCTTAATGAAACGTATGCCGTTTTTGTCACTGTAGCCGCTGATAAAGGATATAGAATTTCTGATAATCCTGAAGGAACGTTTAATAGCGTGATTGAAGGTGTACTTTCCTACAAAAGTGAGGCGTATTATACCTATTATACTGAGTATAAAGTGGTGGAAGAGAATACCTTTGACGTAATAGTAAATGTGGATGATCCTGTGCACGGAGCTAAACCGGCTGATGCGGTTTCGGAAACGGAGCATGTTACAGTTACCGATACTCAGTGGAAATATGCGGCTACCGGTGTGGTATTATCACCTGACGAGACTTTTAAAGAAGGTGAGTTTTATACTGTTAATGTAAAAATAAAAGCTGATGAGGGATATACATTTATTGATAATACGAATGTGCATTTGAATGGGAGACCGGTTAGTAACCTGACTTTCAATGATACAAATGATGAGATCAGCTTCTATGCTTTAATGGCGTCAAAGATATGTACGATCAATGTAAACCTGACTGAGCCTGAGGCAGGAGCTAAACCGTCTAATGCGATATCTACAACTGATAATGTTACTGTAACTGATACTGAATGGAAAGATGAAACAACAAATACATTTCTGACGTCTGAGGATAGCTTTATAAATGGGCATACATACAGAGTGGGGGTGATAGTAGAAGATGAATCGGGCTGTGGTTTTTCAAGCGATCCTAACACTACTTTTAATAATACAACAAAAGGAATTGTTTATCTTGCAACCAGAGATGCTGTTAACTTCTATACGTCATACACTATTGGTGCATATAAGATAATTAGTCAAATTGATGCTGTAGTTGTTACACCTGTGGCCGGAGCTAATCCTAAGGATGCGATATGCAAAACTCCGAATGTATCTGTGGAGTCTACGGTTTGGAAATGTCTGGACAATGGAAAAGTTCTGACGAAAACGGATACCTTTGAGGAAGGAAAGACCTATCAGGCATGGATAGCTGTTGAAACGGCTACGGGTTATACGCTGCCCAATAATGTTGCTTTAACGCTAAACAATAACATAGCTGCTGAAATGGCTTCCTGGTCACCAGATGGAACTCAGGCAAGCTTTATCGCAAATTTTGAGGTGGGTAAGACTATAAGTATCAATGCTATAGATGCTGTAGTTATTACGCCGGTGGCCGGAGCTAATCCTAAGGATGCGATATGCATAACTCCATATATTACGTTTA
>CAMVRS010000080.1 GCA_947169935.1 uncultured Lachnospiraceae bacterium | reverse complement strand
TCCTCGGTAACGCCCTGGAAGGTCTTGAACATCAGGTTGAACTGTCTGATATCGGTGAAATTATGCTTGCCGCATTTAGGACAGGCGATGGAGTTCTCTTTGATGAAATTCATCATCTTTTCGGCATCCCAGCCGTCAACGCTGCTCTCTAAGGTCACATTATTGTCATGAGCCCAGTCATCGATAACCTTATCGGCACGGAAACGCTCATGGCATTCCTTACAGTCCATAAGGGGATCCGAAAAGCTGCTTAAATGTCCGCTGGCGATCCAGGTCTGGGGATTCATCAGTATAGCGCAGTCTACGCCTACATTATAAGGATTCTCCTGCACGAACTTCTGCCACCATGCACGCTTTACGTTATTTTTAAGCTCTACGCCCAGATTTCCGTAATCCCAGGTATTAGCCAGGCCTCCGTATATCTCCGATCCGGGATAGATAAAGCCCCTTCCTTTGCAAAGGTTTTTGATCTTGTCAAGTGTCTTTTCCATGTTACTCCTCCTGTTTCAATATATTATTATATATGTCCCTTCCTCTGAAGCTTCCACGGTCTTTGCATCGGTCTGCTTCATGCTCTGGGTATAAAACTTTATCGCTGAAGGCATGCGTATCCTGCCTTTGCCTGTAAATATCATGATCTTTTTATTTGCCATGTTCATCAGATCGTTCTTTCCGATGACATGTAAAGGCTGTCCGGCATATGCCAGGGCGCAGTCAAGATCGTATCCATTATCATAAGCCTCCTGCACCGTTCCTGTAAAGAGGGAATCCGGCATATATGCGTCATAATCTTTAACGGAAGCGAAATGCAGATATACGCACATATTATTTCCGAGCCTCTCATGCCCCGTCATGCTTATACTGCCATCGCCGTTTGCGGAATTATAAGCTGTAAGCTCTTTATTAATATAATCTATGAGCTCACTTTCATTATAATAGTTCTGTGAAAAATCATCCAGCAGCGCAACTTCTATACTCCCGTCTTTTGAAAGTGAAAAACTGCTCAGATCGTTTCCTGGTTCGGAATATTTATCTTCACATGCCGTAAGCAGAAGCACCGATCCAAGCAATGCTGCGATCCCGGTAAAAGCTTTTGATCTCATATCCTATAACGCCTCCGTGACCTTAACTTTGATCCTGACCGTCCTGCCGTTTATCTTGGCCGTCAGTCTGGTACTGCCGGGCTTAAGCGCATAAACCGTCCAATTTTCATCAGCGTAAGCCGCCAGGGCATTTGAGCTCTTAAATACGGCCGGATGATATAACAAAGCCCCGTTATCCTCTGCAAGACCGATCCGGTATTCTTCACCGGCTTTTAAAGAAAGGCTGTAGCAGTCAGTGCCCGTGGCCTTTAAGGATCCGTCAGTTTCCAGAGCCGGCTTTTCGGAATATATCTTAAATATATACGTAAAACCCGAGCCCTTGGTCTTATAAGGATCATATACGCATTTAACCACGCCCACGCCCGGACAAAGCGCTTTTATCTTTCCGTTGCTGCGCAGCTCCAGAACTCCGTTTTCGTCCTCGATGCTCCAGTCAGCTTTTGCCGCGGACACGCCGGATATCTTAAGCTTTTTGCTCTTCTCTGCGTTAATATATATCTCTCTTTCTGCAGGCTCAGTAACAGTCACGCTTATCTGTACGCCGTTGCTGCAGGACAGATGAGTTTCTCCGGCGCCGATAGCCGTGATCTTTCCGAAAGGACTGATATAGACCACGCCGTCAGCAAAGCCCCTGCCCGTCCTATAAGCCTTCATTCCGTTATCAGAAGTCCAGCTTGTGTTTTTAAACGATACTCCCGGCAGGGAAAGCTTAACGCTCTGCAGCGGTGATAAGACCATTTCATCGTCCTTGCTCTTTAAGGAAACACTCCGGCCGCTTTCCGTTACCTTTATCGTGGTCTTATAGACTTTAGAATTAACAACAGCATACAGTACAGCCCTGCCTCCGTAAAGAGCCTTTACCTCTCCTTCCTCCACTTTGGCTACGGAAGGATCCGAACTGTAATAATATACCTGATAATTCTCTCCCATATCGCTGCCATCAGCGGTTATAAAGATAAGGTCATCCGCCTTAAAGGTCTCACCGCTGTATACAAGATAGCTCTTCTTCGCGAAATGGGGAGCGCATACATATATCTCATATTCGCGCCCGCTCATGCTTTTTACGAGGGTATGCCCCGTATTAACAGCTTTAAAGGTATTGCCTTTTATGCTGACAACCTTTGCATCCTCACTCTGCCAGCTCTCATTCTGATTGGTATCAAAACTCTGCCCCTTTACAAGGTACAGCGTCTCACCTTCCATATCGGGAACCGGACTGAACGCCGAAACAGGCTCTGAAGGCCCGGGACCCGGTCCGGGATCGGGAACGGTCCCGAAATAGTCAGAAGTAAGTGCATTTATAACGAAATTACTGCGCTTACTGCTTGTTGATGATCCAAGCACATCCGTCCATTTTTCTCCATCCGAAGAATAGAAACTCTGGCCCGCATCGCAGCCCACCTCATAAGCTATGCCGTTCGCTCTGGAATATGCTCTCTCGTAGACTACAGATCTGTCATCACTGCGCTTTATGACTACAGCGAAGCTCTCGCCGTTCTTTACGATCACGCTTTCTTTCAGATCGATGGTATATTTTCCGTCCAGATACAAAACAGCTGTTGTTGTCGCAGCATCAGCTTTTATTCCGGAAGCAGGACCCTTCTGGGGATTGACCGATCTGTATACACTCACCTCTATCTCCGTACCATCAGTATCAAGACCGAATACATCAAAACTTACAGCCTTGAGTTCCTCATAGTCCGCACCGCTGTTTGCGGTATAAACATTTGCACTGTAGGGAACGGTGATATAGCTTTTTGAATGGATCTGGGATGTATAGAAATAATTGTTTTCGGGAACTTCTGCAGGATCCGTTATCTCAAAAGTCCAGGCTGATTTCTGGGTGCTGCCGTTAGGCTGTGTAAGGCTTGTATCTTCATAGGAGATCCAGAAATAGTTATGATAACTCAGCACATCCGCGCCGTTATTCCAGCTGTTACGCACCAGCCAGGCTCCGTCTTTTTCCGGTATCGCACCGGCCGAAGCCTTAAAACTCTCCTTCGGAAAATCGTCATCCCAGCCCACAAGACAGATAGCGTGATTGGTCTTTGTCTGTGTTGCACAGAAATAACTGTTATTTACAGGGTCATAACAATCGTCCGAAGCATAGATCGATATGCCCACAGCGCCGTTTTCCATGATACACTGCTTGATCAGCGTGGAATTGGCTATATTGATCTCCATGGCGTTTTTAAGGCGCGCATCACAATTATATTCGATCCCCTCAGGAGCATAACCCCCCATATTCATCTGCGTTGCATAAGTATAAGGCAGCAGGTCCTCCGATACCGCGCCGCGGCCGTTCATCATCGTCTGGGATGCAAAATCAAGATTGCCGCCGCAGTCAACTATACCCTCGCTGCCGGTATAGCTGACAGCATCGCCGGTATCACCGGCAATGGAAGCAGTCCCCTGTCTGTAACAGTAATATACGGTATGGAGTTCGGAAAGATCGATATCCACTCCTTTATCCGTAATATCATGATTGATCATATAGAATTCGGTAAGAGCCATAGCCGAGTGTGCCCAGCAGCTTCCGTAAGGATTCTGGTTTCTGTTTACCGGATACTTCGCGCCAAAATAAGCAATGATATCTTCGCTTTCCGTATACCGGTAAGGGAAGCTGCTGCTTACAGCCTGCGCTTCCTTTAATGAATATGCAGACTGTGCCGCATAACCGCCGTTACCGTTCAAAGCGTTTTTTATACTGCCGAAACTCACATCTTCGGAAGCTATAGTGACCGCGCCTTTTCCGGGAGTCTCAAAATAGCCGCCTTCGGTATCTTCAAGAACTTCATCCGCATCGATAATAAAACCCTCATCTTCGGGTTCTGCGCACAGAGCATTAAGAGTGCTGCCGCACAGCACCCATAAGCCTGCTATCAATGCCATAAGCTTTATAAGCTTTCGTTCCTTCATTATCCGAACCTCAAAATAATGCGTATATTATAATGTTACTGTCATGTTTTCGCAATAAATTCTTTGCGTGACAGGCGGCTGAAATCCCCTTTTATCTCCGGAAATACCAGTTTATATGCTCTGAGATACTGCATCTTCCTGCCCTTATAGAGATGTCCTCCGTATTTGATATCACCCGCCAGCGGATGACCTATGGAAGCCAGATGCGCCCTTATCTGATGTGATCTTCCCGTGAAGAGCTCTACCTCAAGAAGGCTGCAGCCCTCTCTCTGCTCTATAACCCTGTATGCAGTCTTAACGTATTTTTCATCGTTTTCCGTAATATTATTATGTTTACCAATCGGGTCAATATGGACGATATTGTTCTTTTCATCCTTATGCCATACTCCTTCCAGTACAGCTTCTCCTTCCATGCTGCCCTCTGCCAGAGCCAGATAGAATTTCCTTAGATCATGTTTTTTTATGATATCAGAAAGGAACCGGCTTCCCGCATAAGTCTTCGCACACATCAAAAGCCCCGTGGTATTCCGATCCAGCCTGTTGCATACGGAAGGCTTAAAAGCCTCCTGAAGTATCCCTTTTGATCCGCAATACCATACAAGCCATTCGTTCGCACTCTTTTCGCCGCTCTTATCGGACTGGCTTAAAAGGCCTTCGGGCTTATCTATTATCAGGATATCCTCATCCTCATAGACCACTTCGATCTGCGGTCCGTCCCAGGCAGCCTCAGATGTACTGTTGCCCCTCATCTTTTCAAAGGTCTCATCCGAAAAGAAAAGCTTTATCGCATCACCTTCCGAAAGGATATCGCTGCCATCCGATCTGGCACCGTTTAAGGTGATATTCTTTTTCCTCAGCATCTTGTATATGAAGCCGCTGCCTGCCGCCGAAAGATATTTCTTAAGATACTTATCCAGGCGCTGTCCGGCTTCTTTTTTATCTATAAATACTTCCTTCATCGCTTATATGGATATCTGGCAGATAGTAATGAGCAGCTCATCGCTCTTCTCATTGGCTTCCGGCGTTCTCTCTACACGCTGGATAAATGCTTTTTCGTCGGTAAAGAGCTTGATGCTCACATTTCCTTTTCCCTCAGTCTTAAGAATGGAATGTATGTGTTCCTCACCCTGTTTCGCTTTCTTCTCATCACCGGCTAACAATCCCAGCACCTCATTTTCCGTGCACACACAGCAGTAAAGAGGGAATTCATCTTTATAAGCCGTAAGGAAAAAATCAAATCCGGCAGATGCTTTGCATACAGCCTTTACCTTTTCACAGATCTCTTTAGGGCATGAATACTTCTTTGCCTTTTCAAACATGATAGCAGATATCAGGAAACGGGCTGCCGGCAGGACTCCCAGCACGGCAGCTACAGTAAGAAGATTATTCCTGCTCTTGGACCAGCTGATATCGGGATACCTGTTTTTGGTAATGACCATTCCCAGGATAAGCATACCCAGAGATATGCAAAAAAGCAGGAGGGCTTTTATCCACTCCCGCTTTCCCTGGGCTTTTATATAGCCGTAACTGCCTTTTATTATCCTTTTAGTCACTGGATATCTCCACCCTCTCCCTCAACGGGATTTTCGAATATACTGGGGGGCTCAGCCTCTGTAACCACAGGCTCGGGAACCGGTTCGGGTTCAGGCTGTGCATTGAGCTCGTTCAGATTATCCTGTACAGTCTGTCCGATAACACTGAGAGAATCAAGGAATCTGTTGGTATTGCGTGTGGTATTATCGATACAGTCAAAGATGATACCGTTAAGATTAACGAGCATATCATTCAGATAAGCCTGAGCTGATGCCAGGTATCCGTCTGCCTGGTATTTTGCATCGGCGATTATATGATCTGCCTGCTGCTGAGCCAAAGCTACTATATCATCGGCATGCTTGGTAGCCATACTGGTTATCTCGGACTCGCTGACCATCTCGCTTGCCTGCTGATGGATCTTTGCCATGAAGCGTTCAGCCTTATCGTGGGATTCCTTCTCGATCTGATCGGCATTCTCCATCAGTCTTCTGTATCTTTCTATCTCCTCGGGAAGATTGTTCTTAAACTGCCTGACATAATCCACAAGCCTTTCCCTGTCCACAGAGATATGAGTGCTGCTTAAGAAAACCGGCTTGCTCTGCTCGATGAGCTGTTCCATCTGCTCGATGATGCTCTCAAGCTTGCTGTTAACCCTGTCGTTGACCCTGTCCATTCTTCTCTCCCTCCGAAATGATCATTTACGTTCTTTAAATTTGTCGTATATGCGCTGAACAAGAAATTCAGGCACACACTGGCTTATATCGCCTCCGAAATAGGCAATCTCTTTTACTCCCGATGAGCTCAGATAAGCATACTCCAGGCTGGTGGTAAGAAATACGGTATCTACCTCCCCATGGGACAGCTTACTGTTTGTCTGCGCCATCTGCAGTTCATACTCAAAATCAGTGATAGCACGAAGGCCGCGGATCACTACATGCACGCCTTTATCACGGCAATAGTCAATGACCAGTCCGCTGAAAGAATCGACCTGCACATTCGGAAGATGCGCCGTCGCTTCCTGCAATATTTTAACACGTTCCTCCGTGGAAAACAATGGAGATTTAGCTTTATTATGAAGTACGGATACCGTCAGCGTATCGAACATCTGCGCTGCTCTTTCTATCACATCCAGATGCCCCAAAGTAAGGGGATCAAAGCTGCCGGGGTATATAGCATGTTTCATTTTTCTTTTCTCCTAAGGAAGATATGCTTATTAGTTTTATAGACCTTTTCCTTGATAATGTCAAATCCGAGATCCGATGCTATATCCTCGATGTCTCTTTCCTTTTTCTCTTCGATGACTATGATCGTATCTTCCGTAACCGCCTTACTCCGCTGCGCGGATATCAGCACCTGCTCATCAAAGCCCTGTCCATAGGGAGCATCCACAAATACTATGTCTACCGCTTCCCTGATACCGTAATTAAGCGCCGCAGCAGCATCCTGCCTGAATACCAGCGCCTTATCAAAAAGCTTTGTATGCTTTAGGTTATGCTCTATGCAGCCGATGGCAGTCTTATCCGTTTCGAAGAAATAGGCTTTTGCCGCGCCGCGGCTCAGGGCTTCTATGCCTATGGCACCGCTTCCGGAAAACAGATCGGCGAATACACAGTCAGGTATATCGGACTGTAATACGTTAAAGAGGGTTTCCTTAACCCGGTCCGTAGTGGGTCTGGTATTATCACCCTCAGGCGTCATCAGTTGCAGTGAACGGGCGCTGCCCGCTATAACACGCATCATTTGAGTTTAGTCCCCTTAGCATCACGCTTCTGAGCCCTTATCAGGGCCAGATCTATCTTTTTCTCATGGAATTCCACTACGTTTCTTTCCACATGGGTGCTGCCCACAACAGCCATCTCAACGTAATCATCCTTTTCCAGCTTCATGCCTCTTACGCCTACAGCCGCCTTCTTCTTCATAGGCACTTCAAGCGCATCTATCTTAAGGAGATAGCCCTTATGGGTAAACATAGCCACATAAGACTGATCGTAAAGGATATCAACCTTTACCACTTCATCATCATCCGCAAGCTTGGTAGCAGCCACCATACGCTTTGCCACATCAAACTCATCACCGGTACAGTATTTTATCATCGCCTGCTTTGTGACGAATAAGAGTCTTAAAGTGCTGACCTCTGCCTGGGGCAGTACGCAGATTATATCCTCCTGGGCGGAGCTGTAATTGCTGACATTATCTATAGGGATACCCTTATCTCTGAAACGTCCGTGAGGCAGATCCGCAACCTTTATTGTATGGAGATTACCCTTATTTGTAAAGGCACAGAGCTTACCCGTATTCTTACATTCGACTATCCATGCATTTTCGGACTCCACAGCCTCCCTGTTACGGTCCAGCGTAGCCTGGTCGATGGTCTTGCAGTATCCGAAACGGTCCATCAGGAAGATGACATCCATCTCTTCCATCTTCTTTTCTTCATAGACCACTTCTTCCGCATTCTCTATGGAAGTCTTTCTGGGTACCGCATAAGTCTTCTTCATCGCCTGCAGATCATCAATGATAACCTGGGCCATGGATTCACGGCGGTCCAGTATATCTTCATAACGGTAGATATTTGCAGTGGTCTGCTCATATTCGCGGTTCAGCGCTTCGATCTCAAGACCGATCAAACGGTATAATCTCAGTTCAAGGATCGCATCCGCCTGACGCTCCGTAAAGTGGAGCATGCCTGCCATTATCTTGGATTCCTTGCTCTTGAAATTGATGCCTTCGGTAACACCTTCCACCAGGCAGGCTTTAGCCTGGGGACGGTCCTTAGAACCGCGGAGTATCTCAATGATAAGGTCTATCACGTTGCAGGCCTTGATCAGACCCTCCTGTACTTCCTTCTTCTCACGCTCCTTGGCAAGCAGATTGGTATACTTTCTTCTGTTTAATTCAAACTGGAAAGCCACATTATGCTTTATGATATCCTTAAGACCCATGGTCTCCGGCCTGCCGTCTGCTATAGCCAGCATATTGATGCCGAAGGTATCTTCAAGCTTGGTCTTCTTATAGAGCATGTTGGTGAAGTTCTCTACATCTGCATCCTTCTTAAGCTCTATGACTATCCTGATGCCTTCTTTTGAAGACTGGTTTGAGATATCCACCACATCAGTGGTCTTTCTGCTCTCGGCTAAAGCCGCAACATCCGCAAGGAACTTTGAGATACCGGCGCCTATCATGGTATAAGGTATTTCATTGATCACCAGCAGTACGTGTCCGCCCTTGGCATTTTCGGTGGTGACACGCCCGCGGATCTTTACCTTGCCGCTTCCGCTCTCATAGATCTGGAGCAGCTCGTCCTTATTTGTAACGATACCGCCTGTCGGGAAATCAGGACCCTTTACATACTTCATCAGCCCTGCTGTAGTTATGCTCTCATCCTTGATATAGGCTATGGTGGCGTCGATAACTTCTCCCACATTGTGGGGAGGTATCTTGGTAGCCATACCAACGGCTATACCTTCGCTTCCGTTTACCAGCAGATTGGGGAAACGCGCCGGAAGGACCGAAGGCTCTTTTTCGGTTTCATCGAAGTTAGGCATAAAGTCAACCACATCTTTATCCAGATCCGCCAGAAGGCCTTCCTGGGAGATGCGCGCCAGCCTTGCCTCCGTATAACGCATTGCAGCGGCGCCGTCGCCTTCTATATTGCCAAAGTTTCCGTGTCCGTCAACTAAAGGTATGCCCTTCTTAAAATCCTGGGTCATTACTACCAGGGCATCATAGATAGATGAATCACCGTGGGGATGATATTTACCCATGGTATCACCGACTATCCTGGCGCTCTTTCTGTGGGGTCTGTCGTAACGCACGCCCAGTTCATACATATCGTATAAAACCCTGCGCTGAACGGGCTTCAAGCCGTCGCGCACATCCGGAAGCGCACGGGAAATGATAACGCTCATGGCGTAATCGATATAATTCTTCTGCATTACTTCCGAATATTCGGTCTTTAATATCCTGTCATTTGACTGCTGCATATCTGTCTCCATCCTTACTTAAATATCCAGTACCGCATCGGTGGCGTTCTCGTGAATAAAGCTTCGTCTGGGTGCCACCTCGCTGCCCATCAGAAGTTCCGTGGTATCGGAAGCCAGGATGGGGTCTTCTATATCAACGCGCTTAAGGAGCCTGCGCTCGGGATCCAGCGTGGTCTCCCAGAGCTGTTCGGGATCCATTTCTCCAAGGCCCTTATAACGCTGCAGTGTAAAGCTGCCCTTATGTGTCTTTCTGTATTTAGCCAGAGCAGCATCATCGTAAAGATACTCTTCTTTGCCCTTTGAAGGCACAGCCTTGTAAAGAGGCGGCATGGCTATATAGACATGTCCCTCCTGGATAAGCTCAGGCATGAAACGGTAGAAAAGCGTAAGGAGCAGCGTGCAGATATGCGCGCCGTCCACGTCGGCATCCGCCATGATTATTATCTTATCGTAACGGAGCTTCGTTATATCGAAATCGTTTCCGTAGCCTTCGGAAAAACCGCAGCCAAAGGCGTTTATCATAGTCTTTATCTCGGCGTTTGCAAGCACCTTGTCAATACTCGCCTTCTCAACGTTAAGGGTCTTACCTCTTATGGGAAGTATAGCCTGGAACTCACGGTTACGCGCAGTCTTTGCGCTGCCGCCTGCGGAATCACCCTCTACAATGAATATCTCACATTTGGAGGCGTCGCGGGAGCCGCAGTTTGCAAGCTTGCCGTTGGAATCGAAAGAATACTTCTGCTTGGTGAGCAGGTTGGTCTTCGCCTTTTCTTCGCTCTTTCTTATCTTGGCTGCCTTTTCTGCACAGCCAATGACATTTTTTAATATCTCAAGATTACGGTCAAAGTAATGAACACATTCATCGCCGGTAACCTTACCTACTGCCTTTGCAGCATCCTGGTTATCCAGCTTTGTCTTGGTCTGTCCTTCAAAACGGGGATCCCTGTGTTTGATGGACACTACTGCCGTCATACCGTTACGCACATCGGAACCGGTAAAGTTTGCGTCCTTTTCTTTAAGAACGCCCAGTTGTCTTGCGTAAGAATTTATAACAGAGGTAAACTGGGTCTTAAAACCGGTAATATGTGTACCGCCTTCAGCGTTATAGATATTGTTACAGAAGCCCAGCACTATCTCATGGAATTCATTAACAAACTGGAATGCACATTCAACTTCTACGCCTTCCTGTTCCCCTTTGAAATATACGACTTCATGTACGGCTTCCTTGCCCTTGTTCAGTGCCGCAACAAAGCCCTTGATACCTTCGGGCTCATGGAATTCCACCTCATCAGGCTCCGCTCCTCGCAGATCCTTGAAATAAATGGTGAGCATGGGATTAAGATAAGCAGTCTCATGAAGACGGGATTTGATATCTTCGGCCTTGAACCAGGTCTTATCGAATATGGTATCGTCGGGAGTAAAATTAACCTTGGTACCGGTCTTCTTTGAATTACCCACTTCAGGCAGAAGTCCGTTTATAAGCTCTGTTATGGGATTGCCTCTCTCATACTCATCTTCGTAGATGTGGCCGTTACGCCTGATCGTTACTTTCAAGTGGCTGGACAGCGCGTTAACTACGGATGAACCCACGCCGTGAAGACCGCCGCTGGTCTTATAGGCGGAATCATCGAATTTACCGCCGGCATGCAGCGTGGTAAATACCAGACGTTCTGCACTCATGCCTTTTGCATGCATTTCAACGGGCATACCGCGGCCATCATCCTCCACTGTTGCGGAGCCGTCCTTTTCAAGTGTGACCCATATATGATCGCAGTGCCCCGCCAGATGCTCATCCACGGAGTTATCAACTATCTCATATACCAGATGGTTCAGACCCTTGGTAGATACCGAACCTATATACATACCCGGACGTACTCTTACCGCCTCCAGGCCTTCCAGCACGACTATATTTTCCGCGCCGTAATTATCCTTATTTGTTTCTCCTGCCATAGTCTCCTCACAAGATATTGTATATTTTGACACGCACAAGCGCTATTTTAGCAAAAAGGTCGACATAAGTCAACAGCCAGGCGAACTTTTGTTCGCTTGCCTGTTGACTTATGATGCCTACGGATTGCTTCGTTGCTACGCAACTCCCGCAATCCTGCGAACATTCGCAATCCGCTGAAACGCTTGTTGCACAAGCATTTCGCTACTTGCTCATGTTCAAACGGGGCCCAAACTCATATGCCGGTTCATGCAAGCATGACCGTCATATGCGCTTGGGCCCCTGCATCATAACATGTTACCGAAATAAGGCATGCTATTCTCTGCGGTTTTCATCTCCGCATACTCAGGATTTAAGATATCCTGTGAATCCTCATAATGTATCTTGGTTTCGCTGATCCAGGGTTCCCGCGTTTCGTCAAGGTCACACTTGAAATTGATGCACATACTGTCGGCGTACATTTCGAAGCCCATACCGCCCAGCGTCTCAGGCGTGGTAAGGCGTTTTCTTAAGATCTCACGGTATTCGGGGCTTACCAGCTTATCATGCATGGGTCCCTCTGAATATCTGCCGGAAAGCTGCTTTATCAGCAGATCGATAAGCTTCTCCGTATCCGTATAGAATTCCGCCACGCTCATCTGATGTCCGTCTGTTGTACTGAAGCAGTATGTCTTGTGATCTCCGTAAGGATCCGCATGCATAAGGCCGCCTTCTATAGGCAGATAGTAAGTCTCACCCCTCAGCATCAAAAACCAGAAAAAGCCCTTCCCGTACTTCGCGCGGAAATCCCCCAGCAGGCGGGCTGCGTGACACATACCCGTTCTTTTATCTTCCGGGACCTTTGCCATCGCATCATACAGCCACAGCCCCCTGGCCTTTTCTTCTGTATTGACTTGTTCCATCCAGAGTTCCAGGCTGTTTTTCAGCGCTTCCGGCACGTCACCGAAGGTTTTCCATCTGCCGGCGGGATATTCTACATCATAATCATACGCTTCCCCTTTAAGGGTGACGGTTTCCTTATCGCCGCCTTCCTGGCTCAGATAAATACTGTAATCATCATTATCTCTTTTTGAAACTATCCGCAGCATTGGCTTTGTACTGTGGAATTCCATTCTGCCATAGTCAAGTCCGGCCTTTATCAGAAGATTTAAGATAAATAAATGAAGCGTATATCCGTCTTTTTTCCATATTTCCCCGACAAAAATATGATTTGCTCTCGCATGATAGGATTCTTTATAAAACTGTATTGAAAGATCGAAGCTCTCCGCAGCCGCAGGTACGCCGTCCTGCCATGCATCAAGGCCGTTTAACTGATCCAGTTTTCCGTTGGCTATACAAAGAGCCAGCTTGTTCATGTCTTCAGGGCTTATCTCTACATCCGGGATCTGTTTTGCGCGTCCGGTAGTACCTAAGGCCATCATCATCCCCACCATGGGTGAAGCAGAATTCAGACTGCCCGTCGCTCCGGGTGCATGACCGCCCTGGTCCATCACAGCCTTTAAGATACCGCCACCGTTTTCCGTACGTTCTATATCAAAAGTATAATAGCCCATATAGGGAGGCATGGGTGCCATCATTCCGCCGTTGTCTCTGACAGGGACCTGCACTTTAAGGCTCAGCTTCCTTACCCTGTAATCCTGGAACCACTTAATGGCTTTCTTATCTGTATTGATATGTACTTCGCCGTATTTGGGCGCTTCAAAAGGTTCACGGCCAAAATTCCGCGGATGATACTGCATATCATAGACTACCATGGCCATACGGGTCGATATCATACCCTCATCTTTCCAGTCATAATAGTTATATATCAGCTTCTCAAAACTTAACCATTTAACTTTAAAGCCTTTGTGTGTAATGATATCCCATTCGTTATAACCTTCTTCATTCTTACGGACATCGAAAAGGCCGCTTGTGTGCTCTTCACCTTCATCATAAACGATACGGTCCTTTTCTATGGTTATGACAGCGCCGTTAACGCGCTGTTCATACCACTTTCCCTGAAGTCTTTCGATCACGTCTTCCGGCTGTAACTCCTGTTTTTTATCGTCCGCCATTTTATCCCCCCATACAATTAATGATCCTTCGCTGCGCTCAGGATGACAGTATTCGCTGTCATTCTGAGGAGCGAAGCGACAAAGAATCTTTTACTTCACCGCGCCAATAACAACATTGATCGTTATTGTCTTGCCGTCTACCTTTGCCGTGAGCTTGCACTTGCCGCACGCTCTTGCATATATCGTTAAATTCTCATCCGCAATGGCCACATCCGGCTTGCTGCTCTTAAAGATCACAGGCTGATCAGCAACCTTCGGTATTTCAATAGTTACAGGATCTTCCCCTTCTGTCATGTAGATCTCATACTGGTTATTATTACTTATCTTTCCAAGTCTCGAAGGGATCTGGGTAACGCTGATATCATCTACAGTCACATTAACCGTGTATACTCCTGCATCAGTCTTAGCGGTCATGGTAGCTGTTCCGTATGCATTAGCTACAAATTTTCCCTTTACCACGTCACATACATAGGGATTATTGCTTGTCCATTCAGGATTCTTAACGCCGGCGATCGTGAGCTTTTTGCTCTTTCCGGAAACCAGATGCAGCGTACGTACTGCCGGCGTTGCTTTTTCCTTCACAGTAACAGTGCAGTTATAAGCCTTGCCGTTGATATAGGCCGTGATCTTTGCCTTGCCCTTTGCTACTGCTGTCACATTTCCGCTCTGGTCAACAGTTGCCACATCGGGAGCTGCGCTGTACCAGTATACAGGCAGGTTTGCATCATTTACCAGATCCAGCGGCTCACTGTATACTGTGTTTGCATCTTCAATCGTAAACTTGCAAGACTTAGTCAAAGACGGTACGCTGACATGCACTGTGATATACCTTTCAGTGCCTTCATAATGGATCACAGCTTCTCCGTCTTTCTTGACTTTAACGACGCCCTTCTTGCTGATGCTGATGATCTTCTTGCTGGCCTTATCCGCCTTATCTACATACCATCCCTGACCAATATTAAATTTCTGGCCTTTTACAAGATAAATATCCGTTGTGCTGTTATTGATCTCCGGCAGAGGATCCAGTGCCGATCTGCCAGCTTCAGGATCATGAGATTCCTTCGTCCACTTTGCATACAGTGTCAGATCTTCAGTCACCGGAGAACCAAATCTGTAAGTATTAACACAATTCTTTTCCGTATACCAGCCGCCAAAGTTATAATCTTTATCTTTAGGATCTGTAGGCCTGCTTACCGCCTTCCCCTTCTCTACAATTTTAGCTGCGATCGCACTTCCATGTCCGTTCAGATCAAAGCTTACAGTGCAGTATTCTATTTCCGGCTCGGGTTCGGGCTCCGGCTCAGGTTCGGGTTCAGGCTCTTCCTCTGTCCAGAGAGCATAGAGAGTCAAATCGGCTTTAACAGGATTGCCGAAATCATATAAAGCTTCACACTCCGCTTCCTTAAACCAGCCGCCAAAGATATAGCCCTCAACCTTAGGATCGGTGGGTTTATCCACCTTTTCCCCATGTTTTACCTTCTGTGCTTTGGGAGCCGTACCGTGTCCGTTTGCGTCAAAGCTTACGGTGTATTCCAGTTCTTCCCACTTCGCATATAGTTCGATATCTTTAGTGATCCCGGTATCAAAATCAAATTCATTTACACAGCTTTTTTCTGTATACCAGCCCTTGAACGTAAAGCCTTCTGCTTCCGGTTTGGCAGGCTCAATGGCCTTTTTGCCTTTTTCTATAGTCTGCTGCGCAGGAGCTGTACCTTCTTTTCCGTTCAGGTCAAAGCTTACGGTAAAGTAATCCGTATCCGCCTTCTTCTCCGTCCACTTGGCATAAAGAGTCATATCCTTATCAATGGCAGTTTCAAAACTAAAGCGGTTTTTGCAGTCGGCATCCGTATACCAGCCGCCGAAGATATAGCCATCTTCCTCAAGAGCCTGCGGTTCAGCTGCTTTCTGTCCCTTAACAATATGCTGGTCTTCCGGCTTGTTTCCGTGGCCGTTATTATCAAAGCTTACTGTATATTTCCTGGTCCATTTTGCATAGAGGTTGAAACTCTCTTTTACCAGTTTGTCAAAATCATATAAAGAGGTAAACGCCTCATCCGTATACCAGCCGCTGAACTCATAACCGTCTTTTGTTATATCTCCCGGCCTGCTGACTTTAGTTCCCCAGTCTACACGTTCTGCATAAGGCGCATCATCATTGTTCGGGAAAAACGTTACATCATACTGTATTACTTTCCAGTTAGCATACAAAGTAAGGTCTGAGTTTACCTGCTCATAAAAATTATATTCATCATTACCGGCAGCATCGGTGCACCAGCCTTTGAAAATATAACCGTCTGCCGAAGGATCATCAGGTCTTGCAACCGGCTGTCCTTTTTCCACCTTCTTTGCTGCTATGGCGCTGCCGTGTCCGTTCATGTTAAAGGTCACGGTATAATATGTCTTACCTGTCCACTTAGCGTATAAAGTAAAGCTTTTGGTTACAGGCGTATCAAAATCATATTTGTTTGTGCAGGCTTTCTCGGTATACCAGCCCCCAAAATTGTAGCCTTGCGCTGTGAGCGCTGCAGGTTCCTGCACGGTCTGTCCCCATTTAACCTTCTGCTCGTCCGGTGTAGATCCGTGTCCGTTAGCAAAAAAGGTTACGGTATACTCCAGCTCAGTCCACTTTGCGTATAAGGTGAAATTATTAGTTACTGTTTTACTGAAATCATATTTGCTTGTACAGTTTTTATCTGTACACCAGTATTCAAACTCATAACCGTCAGCCGCCGGATCCGAAGGCTTATTTACTTTTTTCCCGGACTCCACACTGACTTCAAAGGAGTCCCCACGCCCCTTCAGATCGAAGGTCACGGTATAATACACCTTTTCCTTCTGCTTCCATCCGGCATACAGGGAAAGATCCTCTTTTACAAGTGTGGTAAAGTCATATTTATTCACACAGCTGCTTTCGGTAAACCAGCCGTCAAATATATAACCGTTCTTTTCCGGTGCATCAGGTTCTTTAACCGCGGTCCCCCAGTCAACTTTTACTGCCGAGGGTACGCCATCGATATAGAAAGTGACTGTCAGCTCTATCTTTGTCCACTTGGCGTAAAGGGTGGTATTTGCATTTATCGCGGTCGAAAAGCTGAACTTATTCTTACAGCTCTGCTCCTTATACCAGCCGCCGAAGGTATAGCCTTCTGCCACAGGTTCATCCGGCTCATTGGCAGTCTTTCCCGCTTCAACAGTCTGGGTAAAATTGCTGCCATGACCGTTCATGTTAAAGGTCACGGTATAGGTCTGTGTTGTCTTCTGTGTCCACTTGGCATAAAGGGTATAATCCTTTTTGATCGCAGTTGAGAAGTTAAACTGATTAGTACATGATTTTTCAGTATACCAGCCGCCAAAGACATAACCGTCCGCTACGGGATTGGCGGGCTTTGAAGCAGTCTTGCCGTCTTCGACATACTGCGTTGCGGGAGTCTGGGTTCCCTGCCCGTTCAGATCAAACTTAACCTGATGTGTATTGCTTATTGCGATCACAACCTCAGATGCCGGGGTTCCGTCGGAATTTGCAATGAATCTGCGCTTGGCATCAACTCCTCCGCCGTCCACATTACCGCCGGAAGGCTTATTGAGTTTCATGCTGTTAGCAAGGGAAATTGCCGATTTAACTACAAGCTGGGCAGCATCACCCTGGCTCATA
>CAMVRS010000079.1 GCA_947169935.1 uncultured Lachnospiraceae bacterium | reverse complement strand
TCTTCTTTTTTCTTTTTCTCTATTATGGTTACCACGCCCAGGCATGCCAGTGAGATCAGGCCTGCCACTGCAAATACTATAGGAGTGTTGTGGTCTCCGGTCTGGGGTGAACGGTCAAGGTTTCTGCCTCCTCCGTTTCCGCCGTTGCCGCCACCGTTACCGCCATTGCCGCCTCCTGCAGGTGTAGGGGTAGGTCTTCCCTTTGAGCCGCCACTGGGTGTAGGCGTTGTACCACCGCCTCCGTTTCCGCCACCGCTGGGTGTAGGTCCGCCGTCACCATCGCCGCCGGGTGTAGGCGTAGGCGTATTTTCATTAGCGGGTGTAGGAGTGGGTTTCTTCTTGCCCCTTGTAGGCGTAGGTGTGGAGTCATCATCCTCACCGGGTGTGGGTGTTACATCACCCGTAGGTGTAGGCTCAGGTGTAGGGGTTACTTCTTCTGTGGGTGTAGGTTCGGGTGAAGGTGTAGGCGATACAGCAAAGGGATCGTCGATCATTACTACTACCGCGCCCTTCATGTTTCCGCCGGCTGTAACATTACCTTCATCATCTACGTTTATCTTTATGTCAGCTGCCTTCTGATATCCATCGGGAGCTGTAACCTCACTCATGGTGTAATCACCGGAAGCAATACCGGTTATAACAGTGATGTCCGTGGTAGTTGTAAAGGCAATATAATTCTTTGTCTTTACCAGATTCTTTGCGGTAACGCCTGCCTGGGTTGCGGATACGCGGCTGTCTCTCATGTCAAAGTTTCCGTCATCCCTTGTAAACTTGATGACTGCTCCCGCAAGTGATTCGCCGTCTATCTTGCTGATAACCTTGTTTAAGGATACGCCGAATCTGGTAGGCTCATAGCTGAACTTGTTGGTAAATACTATTTCGCCCGTGGGTGCGGTAACGGTTGCCTTTCCGTCCTTAACGGTGACTGTACCTTCAACAGTCTTCTCGTCATAGGTCATACCCTTTACCTTGGGCTCGGGTATAACTTCTTTCAGAGTGAAGCTGTAATCACCGTCTCCGCCGCTTATTACTATATCCGTAAATTCAACGGTTCCGTCTGCCTTATTTGCTTCGTAATAAGTCTTATCCTGAATGGTCAGCTCAAAGCTGTAATCGCCGGCCTTCAGATCCTTTTCATTTGACCAGTCACCGCTTAATTCCTTCTTAAGGGAAAGTGAGAATGCTGCATCATTCTCGGAAACCGTGGTGGTCTCGTAGGTGTTCTTGAACTCACGCTCTGCTGCGCTGCCGCTTACAACAGCTTTCAGAGTACCGCTTCCGTCATCGGTTACGGTAACGGTCACTTCAAATTCGGATTCCGAATAGGTAACGCCGGGAGCGCTGCCCTTAACTTCACGGATAACATATTCATAGGTTCCGGGCTGGTCATACTCAAGCTTGAATATTATGCTTCCGTCTGCCTTGTTACGTGCATTTGCCAGAACTGCTGTCTCGCCCTTCTTTGAAAGGGTGAAACCAAACTGACCGTCCTTAAGGACTGCGCCCTCACCTGTGTAGGTCTTGAGAGCCGGTATCTCCGCTTTGGTGGATGCAGCCTTATAGGTATTTTCAAACTTAATGGGCTGGGTTACTGCCGATGAATCGCTGCTCTTTGTAATAACCACCTTTGCAGGGCTTACAAATGCATAATTCTCAACCTCTACGGTAACAACAACCTTGTAAGAAGTCTTATCGTAGGTTATACCGTCCTTAAGTCCTTCGCTTTCTTTAAGCACATACTCATAGGTGCCGGCTTCCTTATAATCATCGATCTTTATGGTAAGCTTTCCGTCTGCATCGGTAGTTCCCTTATAAACCTTACCCTTTGCGTTAGCGGAAGTACCTGTAAGGGTGAATTCGTATCCTTCCTTTGAAAGCTCAGCGGTGCTTCCTGTGGTCTTGTTGGTAACGGTCTTTTCGATCTGAATAGTTGCTTCTGCCTTGCCGGTGATGGGCTTTGCCTTATCAACCACAGTGATCTTGTAGTCCGAACCATCCTTGGAAAGTACCTTTGTATCGGAGCTTGTAACAGTGATCTTTCCGTCCTTTACAGTGAAGGTGATCTCTGTAGCTATCTCGTATCCTTCGGGTGCGTTTGTTTCTTTAAGAGTGTAGCTGCCGTCAGGAAGATTCTTTACATAAGTAGGCGTAGTACCTGAAGTAAATACTATCTCTTTTGTTGTTCCGGTCTTCTGCGTCATATCTGCGCCGGTGCCCAGTACTACATCGGAAAGATCAAATTCGATATCTTTGCCTTCAGCATCCTTACCTGTAAGGCTGAGGGTTGCTCCAGGAAGCTCCTTGCTGTCAACAGTCTGCTTGCTTATCTTAAGGTTTGCTGCAGGAGCTGCCTCATCGATCATAGTCACTTTGTATCCGTCGCTGCCCTCGCTGATAACCTTTGAATCGGTGTTACCGCTGGCGGTAACCTTTCCGTCCTTGATGGTGAAGGTGATCTTTGTAGCTATCTTATAGCCCTTGGGAGCAACGGTCTCTTCCAGAGTATATTCGCCGTCGGGCAGATCCTGTATAAGGGTCTCGGTTGTACCGGTGGTGTAGACTATCTCGTTTGCGGTACCGGTGGTCTTATCCATCTTTGCGCCGGTGCCAAGCTTTACTTTGGAAAGATCAAAGACTATTGCATTTCCCTTAGCATCTTTTCCGGTAAGCTTAAGGATAGCGCCGGGAAGCTCTTCGCTGCCGGTATTCTTTTTGCTTATGCTTACATTGGTCTTGGGCGCTGCCTCGTCAACCATGGTCACTTTATATAAACCGTCAGTACCCTGGCTGATAACCTTTGCATCGGTGGTACCGCTGGCAACTACCTTTCCGTCCTTAACTGTGAAGGTGATCTCTGTTGCTATCTTGTAGCCATCGGGAGCATTGGTCTCCACAAGGGTATAATCTCCGTCGGGCAGATTCTTTATCTTGGTAGGCGTGGTACCGGATACGAACTCAAGGTATCCGCTGCTCTTTGTTCCGGCCTTTGCTCCGCTGCCAAGCTCAAGCATGGTGTCTGCATCGAATGTCACGGCATTTCCGTCTGTATCAGTTCCTGTCAGTTTAAGGGTTGCGCCTGCAAGCTCTTTACCTGCAGCATCAACCTTGCTGATCCACATATCGGTAAGAGAAGGTCCGTCTGATAACAGGTTAAAGAATGCGCCCAGCGTAAACTCAACACCGGACATGTTAACGTCCTTATTTTCTTTATAAAGGGCTCCGTTGCCCAGATAGGTCCTGGAGCTGACGGTATAGCTGAGACGGCCGTTTGAATTCGTAACCAAAAGCTCTATCTCTACTTTTCCTTTGGAATTCTCAACGCCGTCCTTATAAGTTCCGGCACCCACCTCTGTTATGAGGAAATAGAATTTCTTGCTGTTCTTAATATAATGTGCATCACTGCTGTGCGCTGAATCGGTATAGAAATGAAGGGTAGGGAACTTGATGGTATTGGTTGCCTGGTTCGATACCACTACGGGCGTACGGCTGCTGGTAGAAAATCTGCTGTTAGTCTCGTACCAGTTAAAGCTGTATTTGTCTGCTTCGGTAAATACGGTGGTATCCTCTTTGGTGTTAGCCGCATTCCATGCATGTGTGAAAGACTTACGTGCAGCAAAGTGAATCTCTCCCTTTCCGTCGCGCATTACTTCCTGGCTGCCGCCCTTGTATATGTAGTGCCATTCTGCGTGGTTTACCATGTCGCCGCCGGCTACTACCCAGCCCGCGCTGGATCCCCTGACGTCAACGAAAGATTCTGTTCCGGGGACTATGAAAGTACCTGCATTGTTTATGAGCTCAACCTGTGCTTTTTCCGCATTTATGTTCCAGATTATCTTCTGGCAGATCTGTGCATCCACCTCATCATTGGTGTGGCCGTCAGCAGTGGTAGCTCCGGAACTTCCGGTAGTAGAGGTGATCCATTTGCTTCCCTTGTCAACGGATACGGCTATCTTGTTCAGATGGATATCCGTGATGGCCTTATCGAAGTTGAATGCGATAATGGTGGAGGGATGCTTGATTATCTGTATGCCTTCGCTGGCCGCAAAGAAAGGAGTTATCTTTGAGGATGACCTTACATTGATGTAGATAACCTTATTTTCAAACTCCCCATTGTCAAAATTCATGACATAATGAGCTGTGTCGTAATTGCCGTTGCTGTCCTTGACACGGTAGTCATCGGGGTTAACAACATAAGATGCGTTGTTTGCCTTGTTGTTTATATCCGTGCCTCTGTCTTTTGCATTATCGATTATGCGCTGGATATTATCCGTAGCCGTATCATCCTCTACGGGATAAGCCATCAGCTCCTGATCACTGTGCTCCGAAAAATTATAATCGATCCAGAAATTCCCGTAATGTCCGATATACTGCCAGTTATTGTTATTGTCTTTCCAGGGATAAGTAAAATTGCCGTATGCAGTCTTACCAATTTCCATATTGTAGGTATTGGCTGTCTGCTTTGATCCGATGGCTATCTCACCTTTGACAAGCTTGCCTATGATGAACTGTGCCGTACCCGTGATAAAGTCGACATCCGTAACGTTTGAATCAACCTGCGACAGATTCTTTATCGCATAAGTTGTTTCCATATGATTATTGTGAGTGAAATTATTTGCCACAATACCGAAATCTGTGGCCCTGCCAAGAATGGTAGCGTAATTGACTGCACTCGATGCATCCTGATTTGCCGGGGTTGCCGCGCTGACTTTCTCAGCTGGCATCACCGCCAGGGTGCTTACGAGCATTATGCCTGCCAAGGCGCCGGATGCTATCCTCTGAATAAGTTTCTTTGCCCTCATTTTTCTGCCCTTTCCATGCTGCTCTTTGTGTGTGTTAACGGTTAACATGCCATAATGCATGCAAGTTTAACGATAATTATAATCAAAAAAACTCTGTTTTACCAGAGTTTTAACACGAAACGATATAATTTCGTCACTATTACGACATTTTTTTGAGGACTTGTTGTGAAAACGCTTACATCCCTACTATATCTGGGGTTTACATAAATTACAATTTTACAATAAAGGTGTATCTTCCGTCATCTTGCACAGGCGATGAGTATACCACTTGACCAAGTTCACGAATATTGTCAATATTCATGCCCTGATCGGAGTATTTTTCATATTCGCAGTAACCCACGAAGATATAATCCACCCCGTACTGTTCCATAAGAGCCCTGTCGGCATCTACATACATGCGGCGCACTATCTCCACCCTGTCTTCCACGGGTGAAAGATCGTTATGCCAGAGCCATTCATGGGTATGCCAGCCAAGGACTGTAGGCAGACCGGTGATAACGGATACACGGTTATAAATGGTATAGCTGCTGCCGTTGGCCTCAAGCACCACGCTTCCGGAGGGTATGTTATCCCGCGCCCAGTATATGGCGTCGCTGTCCGCCGGCACCTGTTTTTCGATATATGCATCTGCGCGGAGTCCTTCGTAATTCTCCCTGTCCTTAATATCCCCGGCACTCATACGGAGGGCTGTAATGAAATAGCCGCAGCAAAGTATCAGGAGTACCCCTCCGATAATGCCCCATTTCTTCTGGGCAGCGGTCTCAGGTTTCATCACAAAACGGCTTACTGTGTAACACATCATCAGATTGAGCATTATAAAGGCCTGATAGCTTAATTTGAACATGGTATTGAAACGCTTGAAACTGCCGGAATAGATATCTTCTATATAGATGATCTCCGGTATCAGTATAAGACCGGCGCCGCAAAGACCTATGAGTATCACATAAAGATCGGTCTTGTCAAAGGAGCGCAGCCAGTCCCTTACGCTCCGGACTACGCTGTCGCCTTTGCAGTTTTTGATCACGGCCACCATAAGACCTACAAGCAGGCTTAAAGGCAGTGCCCACAAAATAGCCAGCTGATAGATGGGGGTATGATTTTCCGCAAAAGCTATGCCGTTTGCCATCGCCTCAAAAGTAAGCTGGAAGGGAAGGCTGACTATCAGACTGGTAAGGATCACCACAGTACCCTGCAGGACAGTCGCGGAGAATACACGCAGCCCGTTGATCTCCCTGCGCAGATTGAGCGCCAGCAGCACAGCCCCGCTCACTACGAAATAAATGGGAAAATCCCAGAAATTCTCCATCACGCAGATACCCGTCAGGAAAGCTATCACCCACAGTCTGGGCTTTTTTAACTCTACCGCAAACACTGAGCCTTCTCTCTCCTCCTCGTTATCCGTAAGCCATGCATACAGAATGGCAAGGATGGTGAGTACCACAAATATGTTGATGACATGAGCATGCAGGTCTCCCAGAAGGAAGGAATATGCGGGATATTCATGGGCGGTGCGGTCATCCGTCTCCGGATGATAACCTATATAGCGTGTGGAATCCGCATACCAGTATGAGGGCTTATCACCGGGAATGGCCAGTATATCCCAGGTCCAGGGCACCAGGAAATTGAATATCAGATAATGCAGGCTGGCAGCGCCGGGCAGTACCATAGCGGCAAGGATACCTGCAACGGCAGCCTTTTTCTTATCCCCGCTGCGTCCCAGCATAAGCTGATATACTATCGAAAAGGCATAGCCCAGGCAAAGGGCAAAGCACATGGAAAGCGCCAGATTGTATCCGTAGTTCACGCTGTTTATGGAAAGCTTTGTCAGGAAAGTGCAGAAATACTGTCCGAAATAATAGTAATTCAGGGACTCCCCGGCAAACCAGAAATCCTCCGGCGGGAAATAATCCGTACGATAGATGCTCTGCATAAAGCCGTAATCCATCATACGCTCTGTACCGAAAGCCTCGGGATTAAAGCATTTGATATAGCAGAAAAACAGGAAAGCGCCGGTAAATATGGCCTCACGGACCATTATGGTATCTATGGGGATCTCCTTTAAGAGCTCTGCCGTATTCTTCTTAAAGACAAAGTGGCTCAATACCCACCAGAAAACGAAGGTAAAAAGAGTTATAGTGATAACCGCGCCGGTGCTGAACTTCACTATCCTTAAGGATGCCAGAAGCCACAAAAGCCAGGCAGGGAACAGACCGCCCAGTATCTTTCCGAAAAGATAACCCTTATCCTTATATGTAGAAAAAAGCCTTGCGCACAGCGGATAGGCTGCAAGCCCAAGCACCAGCATCATCAGCCACCACTTTATAACGGGCGTCATGTCGCTGCCCATAAGGATAAAGCCTGCTGCCAGCTCCGCCAATATTATGATCGTGGCTATTAAACCTTTTATTCGCATAATCTTCCTCCTGAAAGATCCTTCGTCGCTACGCTCCTCAGGATGACACTACCCGGGGACTCCGCAGGATGACAGGGCATGTCATCCTGAGCGCAGCGAAGGATCTTTTTTAATCTACCTTATAAATACTTATTTCCCCCTCCTGATAAACCAGCGGGTATGCCGCGGCTATCACGTCTTCCCTGAAAGTATAATGCTCCTCGGCCCTGACAGCGGGATCCACCATTATAAAGCTTATCCCTTCCCTCTCTACCAGTTCCTTAAGGCGCTCCTCATCCGGCGTGGCGAATATCTCCGCGACTACAGCCTCACGGGCGTTGGTATCGTAACCCGCGCTCCAGGCGTAATAGGGCCAGCCGTAATAGAGCATGGCGCCGCCCATCACCGCTTCATCAATGGATATCATTTCGGTAAGCCAGATATCCTTTGAATCGCTGTTTTCCTTAACCCATAAAGTGAGCTTATCATCTTCCTTAAAAGCCAGATAATCCCTGTCGATATTTCTCACTATCCTGCATTCATAGATACCGGTAACGGTAAGTATCAGCAGCAGGATAAAACCTGCGATGAAGCGCGTTATACGGCAGCTCTTTAATAAGGATGTTACCATACCTGCTACAGGTATGCCTATAAGTATGAACGCCAACATCACGTATTTATGATTTACGGTGATGTCCGGAGTAAGCGACATTGTAAATGCAAAGACCAGCGGCGCCGCAAAAGCCAACAGCATATAACGCAGCGCCCCCCTTGCAATAACAAAATAAACCGCGGCAAGTATAAGCAGCGCTCCGCTCAAAGCCAGCAGATAATTAATGCTGCCCCAGAAGGTGGGGTTTTCTGCTATAAAACCGTACTGATACGCAGGTTTTAAAGCATCGCCCTTAATAAATACCGATGTCTGCAAGGACGAAAGCGTCACTGCGATGATGGCCGTGAGCAGATGCTCCAGCCTGTGGGAAGAAAGCAGTGCCATCACAAAGAGCACGCAAAGTCCGCCTATCACCATGGCGCCGTTCCAGAATGCGCACATTCCCAGCAGCAGCCCGCATAATATGGGGCGCGCTGCGGATTCCGCCATAACATGATCCGCAATTATGGCTGCTGAATTATTCCCGGATCTCTCCGGTTTTTCATCTGCGTTCTCACGCTCCGCTCCGGCATATTTCTGCTCAGCCTCCGTGCCTTCCGTCTCCTCCACGATGTTTTCCGTTTTCGGGCGAAATGATGCCTTCACTAATTCACCCAGTTTTACCAGTCCCTCATAAAACAGGGGTGCATAGATGATCAGCACCATCAGCACCACGCCTATGCCAAAAGCCAGATGACGCTGGTTAAGATAGACTTTAAAATTCCAGAGTCCCCAATCCTCCTTGGGAGTATAGGAGAAAAAATAATTACGGTCCAGCATCTCCCTGACGGATACGGATCCCTTAGCTATGCTGCCCAGGAAACGGAAAAGGCTGGGAGACGAATGGAATACCATCAGCAGTACAGAGATAATGCCGGCGCTGCTGCTGCCGCATAATTTGGCGGCAAATACAAATAACAGCATGGACATTCCCATAAAGGAAAGGATGCTGGGAAAATTCAATGCGTGATCCACAGGCAGTCCCAGATATTCCAGATTGCCCGCCAAAAACTCAAACATAAAATGATAACGGATATCCTGTCCGGCGAAGTGGGAATACTGTGTGGGAAAATTGTTTCCGAAGGAAAAAGAACGGATCATTCCCAGATGCACCGCAAAATCGCTGAATACCGAAAGTCCCACATGGACATAGCCCCGGCTTATATTAAAGCTGCGGTATATCATGCTGCATACGAATACTGCAAGGATGATGAAGAAAAGCGCTATGATAACGTTGCGCCAAAGAGGTGCGCTTTTCTGTGCAGCGCTGTCATCCTTCCGCTTTGCCCTGCGCTTTAACAGTTCCAGGATAATGTCAATAATTACACATACAGTCATGGATATAATGTTTGCGGGAGTAAGCGGATGGCGGATGCCGGGATCAGCTGCGCTCACTGCACAGGCTGCTATATAGGTGAGCCAGCCCGTAACCAGAGTGCCGCAAAAAAACCAGAAGGGTAACAATACAAAGACAGCGGGGAGATTGATTTCTTTCCCGCTGTAACTCTTCACGGCCAGCAGCCTGTAGCCCGGATATATCCTGTCTAAAAGCTGCCTGCCTGTTATGATACTTATAATAAGAAATAATACTCCAAGCATGGCTTTAAAAAAACCGTGCGGCCCTCTTCGAACTAAGCCAACATGCGCTACCTGTACAGCCAACTCCACCCAGGCACCCTCGCGGCACACACGAATTCCTGCTTAGTGCTGCTGTGTTCCCACCCTGACACGGTTCACAGGCACGCATTGCGCAAGACCCGGATTTCAACATTACTTATACAGGGCGGCCACATCAACATGCGCCCTCAGAAAAGCCATGACCCCCACTAAAGCGGATTGTAGGTACAGGACACCGCTAACGCCCCGGCTGCACGGCTGTATTAGTATATCTTTTTACCCCCGGCTTGTCAACCTTAAGCACCTCTGCTCACGATATCATCTCAGCCCGGGATGCTTTACGTAATACTCACGCTTATCATCATACATCCTCTGATCGGCTATCTTAAGCGCCTCCCTTACATTACGGGAATCGGACTCTGCACAGCTGCCGATGGCAAAGGAAAGATTCTCATACTTTCCGGCGATCTCCCTGAGTTTCTTTGTCCATTCGATCAGATCTTCGGCGGAAGCCCCGGGAACGATCATCGTGAATTCGTCGCCTCCGGCCCTGTATATATTATTCACATCAAATACTTCTTCCAGAGCCTTGGCAGCATCCTTAAGAAGCGTATCTCCTGCGTTGTGTCCCTTATCGTCGTTAACTCTCTTAAGACCGTTAAGATCCACAAATACAACGCCGATGCTCTCTTTTTTATCCGACGTTTCATTGCTTAACCTGTCAACGTAGTTATTCATCTCGTTGCGGTTTAAGACGCCCGTGAGCATATCTTTTGAGCTTAATACCTTAAGCCTGTTGAGCAGCAGATAGTTTGCTATCTCCGATCCCAGGATAAAGGTGGTCAGCTCCAGTGTTTCCTTTATCTTAGGCGCCTCTTCGGCAGCAAAGTTCACCGCCCAGATATATCCCAGCAGTTCATCGCCGGATTTGAGCGGGAAGAGCACGATATTCCTGCCCCCATAGGTTTTTAAGGATTCATACCATTCGGGATCCCGCTCTTTAACCAGTTCCATGTCGCGGTCATCCTTGGCGATCACGCAGTTGCTGCTGCCGATCAGGTTTTCCCACTTAATTGACAGATCATAAAAGCTGTTCGCATCATCGGCGCTCATTTTCTTTCTTTTTTCTACAAGCCCTGATCCCTCCGCAAAAGATTCGCAAAGTACCGTGCAGGTCTTTTCATAAGAATCAACAAGCAGGATGCAGCAATGTTCGGCTTTACACATTTCGCGTATATCAACGATCACATCCTGCATGGAAGCCTTAAAGTCCCCGGCTCCGCGCAGCTTGATACAGGTTTCCAGTACCTGCGATGCCAGATCAGCGGATATGTTGGACATACGCTTGGTGTTGGCCTCAAAGTTGACTTCCATCGTATAAGTACAGTAATGGATGTTTCCCTCCGAAGGCCCCACCGGCATAAAAGTCATATTGAACCAGACGGGCATCTGGCTGGGTTTTACATAAGAGTGCAGGCATTTCTTCTGCACCGCGCTCCGGAAACAGAAATCCTCAAAGTTAAGATCCCTGGGTACGAAATCCGTATACAGGCTTCCCGGCACGAATTTATTCGTACGCATGGTGTAATCGCCTGCAGGTCTTTCTATGGAATCTATATAAGCCTGATTTCCCGCGACTACCCGGACCTCACCGCAGGATCCGTCCTCAAGCACCTGAACAGACATGATGCTTGTAGCCGCTTCAAAACCGTCTGCCATGTTCTGGAAATCTGTTGCCATATACCCGTCCCCCTTTTTCAGGTATTACCTGTTCTATCTTATTTCCTGCGGCCCATGATGCGGAGCAGACGAAGGAAGATATTGATAAAGTCAAGGTAAAGCTCAAATGCTCCTGAAAGAGCTATGGTTGCCATTCTGTCGGGAGTTGCATATGCAACTGCCTTTTTGATCTTCTGGGTATCGTATGCGGTAAGTCCCACAAATACTGCCACGCCGATATAGGATATGATCAGATCAATGCCTTCGCTGTGAAGGAAGATCATATTTACAACTGATGCGATTATGATACCGATAACACCCATCATCAATATGCCACCGACAGAAGAAAGATCCTTCTTGCAGACAAGTCCGTATATTGCGGTAGCGCCGAACATTCCGGCTGTCATCAGGAATACTGCGCCTACAGAACCCAGATCGTAAGCCCAGAAAATGATACCTAAGGTTGCTCCGGTAAGGAATGAATATACGGTGAAAAGGATCGCCGTAAGTATCGCGTTGTTTTTCTTGATGGCTATATTGGATACTATTACTATTGCCAGCTCTGCTATGATGAGTCCGTAGATCGCCATGGGATTAGCTATGAGTATTTTAGCCAGTGCATTGGGAGCTGCAAATGCCGCAACTGCGGTAACAACCAAAGCAGCCACCATATACAGGAAGGATTTTGCTATAACCTCCTGATGCATCAATGTGTTTACCTGCCCGAGGACACTGCCCTCTGCTGCTGCGGGATCGTATCCCATGTTATTCTGGTACTGATCCTGTGAATAGTACTGATTCTGCTGATCAAAACCCTGTGCCATAATTTTTTCCTCCTTTTTAAGATCCTTCGCTCCGCTCAGGATGACACCTGAGCATTTAGCTAATAGCGGCTCCATGGCCGCTACAATAGTATACCTTTTTATATGAAAAACCGCAAGATGTACCGATTTTTACGCTTAAGGCTGTTTCTCCGACCGGAGCTTCACGAAGAAATCCGTGAGTATCCTGCTGCATTCCTCTTTAAGGATACCTTCCGTGATCTCAACCTGATGGTTGAACTCCTTCATCTGCAGCAGATTGACAACCGAGCCCGCGCAGCCGGCCTTGGGATTCATACAGCCCATTCCCACCCGGGGGATACGGGCCTGGACGATGGCACCGGCGCACATCGGGCAGGGCTCCAGGGTCACATACATGGTACAGTCCTCCAGCCGCCAGTCACCGATAATCTTACCTGCCCTCTTCATGGCAGTTATCTCCGCATGTGAAAAAGTACTTTTGTCCGTATTGCGGCGGTTGTAACCCCGGCCTATCACCTTATCTTCATATACAATAACGCAGCCTATGGGAACTTCTCCCAAGGCTGCAGCCCTCTTAGCCTGTTTTATGGCTTCCTTCATATATCTTTCGTCGCTTTCCTGCTGCCTGAGCGCCGCTTCCTGCGCCTCTATTGCTTTGCGCTCACGCCTGGCCGCCCTTCGCGCCCTCTTTCCGGCCATATCACTGCTCTCCTTTTTTCTTATGCCTCTGCTCCACCATCAGCGCCAGCTTAAGTCTCATGGCATCATCAAAATGTCTTATGTCCAGCCCCGTCTTCTTCTGAAGTTTTTCCAGATGATAGACCAGAGTATTTCTGTGCAGATAAAGCTCCCTGGCAGTCTCGGATATGTTCAGATCCTTTTCCAGGAAACGGGTGACCATCTGCAGCTCTTCTTCATTCAGACGCGAATGCATCTTGTTTCCGAAACACTCTGCCAGGAAACGCTCGCAGCTTTTTCTGCTCAGATCGTTTACCAGGCCTCCTATACCAAGGGATGCATAATCAGCTATCAGCCTTTCTTCATAAAAGAGTTTCATGACATCCATGGCAAAACGTGCTTCCCTGTAGCTGTCCAATAAATCTCCCAGTTCGCCTGCAACGCTTCCGTAGGAAACCCTCAGCTTGATCATAAGTTCGGTATTGAGCATGCTGAGCGCCTTTCCCGCATTATCCTTTAGCTGCTCCGTCTCTTTCTTTAAAGGCATGGTATGTATAAGGACCAGACTATGGCTGCCGCTGTCGGTTATAACGGCGCTTTTATCTGTCCCATAAAGTTCCCTCAACAATTCCGCCGCCTGCTCCTTCATGCCGCTGCTTATATCCGCTTCCAGCTCCAAAAGATAAAGCCCCCTGCGGGAGTCCTTTTTGATACCCAGGGATGTGGCGCGGTTTTTGATCTCGGCTGCGCTGCACTTATCCTCTATGATATCCGAATATAATTTCTCCGGACTGTCCTTCTTGCCCATCACCTCAAACAGATCGTCGGCGCTCAACGTAGCAAGCTTCTTTCCGTTTTCGTCAAGTATGGTAAGGGATTTTGTATCTTCAATTTTTTTGAGAAGGTTTTCTATCTTCATGCCTTATTCATTCTCCGTATCTTATTGCAGTAATATATCCTCAGCATCATGTGCAGCAGCCGGGGACTCACTTTTGTTATCACGGCTGCGGCGCGGTTCATGGTTCTGGCGTTTTTATCTTTCATCACCGTTCCCGACAGCTTTATCATATCCTTATAAAGCCTTTCTGTAAACCTTCCTTTTTCTTTAAGCGGCGTTTCGGACAGGCTCTGGGCGCAGCAGGAAAAATGTCTGCTGGCCGCGGCACGGCTTGCCTCCGGTCTTTCTTTTCTGATCTTGTGCAGCATCTGCCGGCTGTGCTTATAGCAGGCCCTCATGCGCGAATGACTCGTGGAATATATGGTGCTGCTGCTGCGCTGGATATAATGGTAGCAGATCTTTCCGCCTTTTGCCACGCGGTCAGCCGCCATAAAAAGCCTGTATATGGTTCCCATATCTTCGGCTTCGGTGCCTTCCGGAAATCTTACATTATCCCACAGACTGCGCCTGTAAAGATAACCCCAGGGTACGCTCATCAGGCCGCGCTGGTAGAGCAGATCCCAAAGAAAACAGATTGAAAAAGCTTCCTGATCACCGCCGGCTATACCGCCCTCCGTGGGAACAGCTGTGTCCTTCGGCTCATCATGCCCGCAGCAGACTATATCCGCATCAAACAGCCTTACGCCTTTATACAGATATGAAAGGTAATCCGGCTCCACCGTATCATCACTGTCGATAAAACAGATGAATTCACCGCGGGATGCTTCCACGCCCTTATTACGGGCTGCCGCGGCGCCGCCGTGTCCGGGATGAAGCGCTCTTATACGTTCATCCTTTGCAGCATAGGAATCGACCATCTCCGACGATCCATCGGTGGAATCATCATCTACCAGTATCAGCTCCCAGTCGCTGTGATCCTGCTTAAGTACGCTCTCTATGCATGCGGGAAGATATTTTGAGGCATTATATACGGGAACTATGACAGAGATCATAATACTGCAGCCTCCTGTTTCATATCTTCTTTCATTATGGTCACGGCATACCATATGAATACAAAAAACTCGATAAAGGCGTCTTCCCTGCCCACGCCGTTTGCATGCACGATGAAAGGCGCATAGGACATAAAGCTTAAGAACGCCGAAAATGCGGCGAACTTGATATATTTCTTATCAAGAAAGGCCAGGACTACCAGCAGGATATCAAGGCCGTAGGCATAACGCTCGTGCATATCCGGCAGGAAAAAGATGCATACCCAGAAGAAAAACACCACGGTATTGAAAAAAGTCACCGGCGTATCCATCTTCTTTTTCTTCGCCAGGATCAGGTAAAAGCAGAGGCCGCAGCCGCATAAAGCCAGCATAATGGCTAAGGTTCCAAGGTCGCCGTATTCGTTTCCGAATACCCACCAGATGCTGCGGGAATTAAGATACATGCTCTTATAAGTCTCTGTCTGCGCAAGATAGACTTTGAAAGGCGCCAGCAGATCCCGTCCAAAGATGTAGGCAATGCCTCCGCTTGCCCAGAAACTGAATATCGTCAGGCCAAACATGCCTATGGAGAATTTCTTCTTTACAAAATAGCAGGCAAGGAAGAAAGGCAGTGCAAAGACAGCCTGAAGCTTTAATGCAAAAGCAAGGCCGTAAAGCAGAAAAGCCGGAACGTATTTATCCTCATAGAGCAGGAAAAGCGCAAACAGTATAAAGAAAACGTAGATCGAATCGCACTGTCCCCAAAGGGCGGAATTGATCACCACCGTGGGAAGCATCACGATCACTGTATAAACGCAGTTAAACAGTACGCCGAAGCGCGGCGCGGACTTGAGCCTGCTGATATATTCCGCAGCCACAAAAGCCATAAGAAAATCAAAGGCGCAGGACAGGGATTTGTACATGGTCATGGGATTGATGGGCAGATAAGTCATTGTGGCGATGATGGTCTGGTAGAGCACATTGTAATCTCCCATCTGCTCATTCAGCGCCTTAAAGCCGCCGGCCTCCTTCATCCCCTCGAACCAGGGAAGCAGAAAAGTATCCATATCCGGCGATAAAAAGATACGCCCGACATAACGGACATAAAATGCTATCAGTGTGATAACTATAAAGAAGAAAAGGGATAAATGCTTTTCTATGAATTCTGTGATCTTTTTCTCGAAACCCGGCATAGCGTCAGAAAACCAGTCCGCCGTCACCGCCGTGACGCAGGATCATAGCAGAGAATCTGGGCAGGGTTATTGTGATCCTGCCTGCCTCCAGCCAGTACTCCTCATTGGTGTCATCGAAGCCATCCTCTGTTGTGAGCATTACCAGCTTGAGAGTGGCATTCTTTCTGATGCCCAGGGTCCAGAGCTGGTATTCCTGGGTCACATCATGATCGTTGTTGTTGATAAAGACCGCACTCTGGCCTTCGCGGTCAAAGCGTCCGTATGCTATAAGTCCCGGCTGTGAATGAAGGATCTTGATGGAGCCGTACTTGAACTCGTGGCAGCGCTTGTGTATGCTGATCATCTTCTTATGGAAGTCGATCATCTCTTTATCTTCATGACCCCAGGGATAGCTGCGGCGGTTATCGGGATCGGTCCAGCCGCAAAGTCCGGCTTCATCACCGTAATAAATTGTGGGTGCGCCTATCCAGGTAAACTGCATGAGCACAGCTTCCCTCATGACAGCCTTATTGATGCCTTCCGATGCTGCTGCGGGTCCTGCCGTAGCCGTACGTCCCACCTTGTGATTGGTACGGGTCAGGAAACGCGAATGATCGTGATTCGAAAGCTCGTTCATGGTTATCATCAGCGACTGCATGGACATATCGGAGATATGGTACATCATGGCAGCCCAGAAATTATCGGCATTATTAAGCTGGTCCGGGCGGAAATCGTCACTGTGCTTCTGCATGCCGGTAAGGAACCAGGTTAAGGGTTCCATGAAAGCATCATAGTTCATGACGGTATCCCACTCATTTCCCTGCAGCCATGCTGCGGGAGAGCCGTAATGCTCCGCCAGTATTATGGCATCCGGATTGGCTTCCTTAACGGCCTTGCGGAAATCCTGCCAGAATTTGTGATTGTATTCGGTTGAATGGCCCAGATCGGCCGCAACGTCAAGACGCCAGCCGTCCGCATTATAGGGAGGGCTGACCCACTTCTGCGCTATGCGCAGGATATAATCGTGCAGGCTCTGTGAGCCTTCGTAATTCAGCTTGGGAAGGGTATCATGTCCCCACCAGCCGTCATAGGTGCGGTTGTAAGGCCACTTATTATCGGAAGCGTCATGGAATTGGAAGAAATCATGATAAGGACTGTCTTTTGCGATAAAAGCGCCCTTTTCATAGCCTTCGGCGTTCTCATAGATACGCTCACGGTCCAGCCATTTGTTAAAGGAACCGCAGTGATTGAATACGCCGTCCAGGATCACACGGATGCCGCGCCTGTGGGCCTCCGCCACTACCTTGGCAAAAAGCTCGTTGCTGGCTTCAAGGTTCTCTTTGTTTGTGACGCGGTTTATATAACGTGTAGCATGCTGGTTATCATTGTCGCCCTGAGGCAGAAGATCGCCGCGTTCATCAACTATACGTCCGAAATGGGGATCTATGTAATCATAGTCCTGGATATCATATTTGTGATTGGAAGGCGATACGAAAAGCGGGTTAAAATAGATAACCTCTATTCCCAGCTGCTCAAGGTAATCCATCTTATCAAGGACATCCTTGAAATCCTCTCTCACCTCCTCTGGGTGGAGC
>CAMVRS010000078.1 GCA_947169935.1 uncultured Lachnospiraceae bacterium | reverse complement strand
GGAAGTATAAGGCTTCTGGATTTCGGCACGGCGCTTTTAGATACCGGAGAGATGAAGGATATGGCACGCTGCGGCACAAAGGGCTATGCGGCACCGGAGCAGCTGGGAAAGGGTGCGGTAAGGGCAGATGCAGACGTATATTCTCTGGCGGCTGTGTATTCGTATATGCTCAGCGCCGTAGATCCTTCCAGACCGCCTTTTCATCCTATCTGCGGGGAGGAGCTGGGCAGGATGGTAAGCAGATCCTCAAAGAAACTTATAGACAGCTGTCTTTCAAAGGATCCGGATAAGAGACCTGCAAACGGGGAGGCGCTGCTGGAGCGGCTTAAGAAGATAAGACCCGGACGGGAAGCTTTTTTCGGAAGGATGGAAGGGCATATCTATATGCTGCTGATGTGGGTGCAGGTGATCGCTGCCGGCCTGCTGCTATGGCTGCGTTATGAAAATGCGCCGCTGCCGGGAGCAGAGCCTGTCTGCTACAGTCTGGCCCTCATAAGTCTTCTGTGGGGAGTGATAAGGGATAACCTGTTTCAGGATGCCGGTTTTATACTGCAGCGCAGCTGGAATATTGTTTTGACCGAAAAAGACTGTGACGGCCTGCATTTCAGATAAAACTGCTTTTGTCAATCCTTTTTTTGATACTGCCGTTGTGATATAATCCTATGCTGTGAAAGAATCCCTTCGGACAAAGGAGGAAAAAAAATGGCTTACAGGGACGATACAAAAAAGATAAAGATCGGGGACCGTATCATAGGCGGTGGAAGCCCCATCGCGATACAGTCTATGACCAATACGCCTACGGAGGATGTGGAAGCAACCGTGGCGCAGATCCTTAAGCTTGAGGAAGAGGGCTGCGAGATAATCCGCTGTACGGTACCCACCGTCGCAGCTGCGGAAGCCCTTGGAAAGATAAAGCAGCGTATACATATCCCGCTGGTGGCGGATATCCATTTTGACCACAAATGCGCGCTTGCAGCCATAGAACACGGAGCGGATAAGATCCGCATAAATCCCGGAAACATAGGCGGGGAGGAAAAACTGAAAGAAGTGGTACGGGCCGCAAAGGCAAAGGACATCCCCATCCGTGTAGGCGTTAATTCGGGATCCCTGGAGGCGGCGCTGGTGGATAAATACCACGGGGTTACCGCGCAGGGAATAGTTGAAAGCGCATTGGATAAGGTACGTATGATAGAAGAGTGTGATTACGGCAATATAGTGATCAGCATCAAATCATCGAACGTGCGAATGAGTATTGAAGCGCATGAGCAGCTGGCGGGAAAGACACCTTATCCGCTGCATGTGGGTATTACCGAGGCGGGAACACTTATATCGGGCAATATCAAAAGCGCATTGGGTATAGGCATCATACTTGAGAAGGGCATAGGCGATACCATAAGGGTTTCTTTAACGGGCGATCCGGTTGAAGAAGTGCGTTCCGCAAAACTGATACTTCGCAGCCTGGGACTCAGGAGCGGGGGCATAGAAGTGGTGAGCTGCCCTACCTGCGGACGCACAAAGATAGACCTTATAGGCCTGGCCGGAAGAGTCGAGGAGATGGTCAGAACCATAAAGCTGCCCAATAATAAGAGTATCAGAGTGGCAGTCATGGGCTGTGCTGTAAACGGCCCGGGAGAAGCCAGGGAAGCCGATATAGGCATAGCCGGAGGAAACGGCGAGGGCCTTCTGATCAAGAAAGGCGAGATAGTACGCAAGATGCCGGAAGGCGAACTGCTTGAAGCGCTGAGAACAGAGCTTGAACAGATGGCGGCAGAATAAAAAGCATTTGTCATCCTGAGCGGAGCGAAGGATCTTTAAATATAGAGAGAGAATAACATGGGTAAAAAATTCAGTGAAACATTCGGAGCGGCAGATATCCGTGAGGATTTAAAGCGCCTTTTTGAGGACGTTATCGTTGACCGCGTAGTTATAAAACAGAAAGAACAGATCGTTAAAGTCTATATTACTTATGACAAGCTTATAACCAAAGATCACATCTTTGCCCTTGAAAAAGAACTGGACAAAGCCGTGTTTACGGATAAGGGCCTGAGGACCCGTATTGTGGAGGATTTCCATCTCAATACACAGTATGATGCTTCGTATATCGCGGAGCATTATTTTGAGAGCATGCTCGAGGAAATAGCCATACAGGACAGGGTGATGTATACCGTTTTAAGGGCGATAGAACCTGTTGTTGAGGATGAATGTCTGGTCTTGAGGATACCGGAGAGCTTTGTGGCGCACCAGAAGGAAGATCAGATCATTTATTTCTGTGACAGCATGTTCCAGAACCGTTTCCATATGGATCTTCATACCCGCATTGAGTATACGGAAAAGAAGGAAAGCCGTTACCGTGCGGAGAGTGATATCCGCGGCAAGCTTATGGTCGAGAATATCATCCAGGAGAGTCTGGAGAGAAAGAGCATGCGTGAGTCTGCAGCATCGGGCGTAACAGAGGATACCCTGGGCAGCAAGGCGGAAAAGAAGGCTGACGTAAAGCCGGACGAAAACGAAAAACCTGCGGACAAAGAAAAACAGCCGGAAAAAACAGGGGCGGATGCTGAAAAGACTTTTGAAAAAGGCAAAAAGTCATCCTTTAAGAAGGAGAAGGGCGGTAACGCTGCCGGCAGTATTAAAAAGCTTAAGATGGGCGAAGAGCCCGACCTTATCTACGGCAGAAGTTTCGAAGGCGATGTCGAAGATATATCGAATGTCGTGGATGAGATAGGAGCCGTAATAGTCCGCGGGCAGGTAATAGGTTTTGATGAAGTCTGTCTTAAAAAGACCGGCAATTTTATCTTTAAATATACGATATCGGATTTCAGTGATTCCATAAGGCTTAAGATGTTTTTTACTCCTGAGCTGGCGGACGAGATGCGTCCGTCTCTGAAAAAGGGTGATTTCATCAAGGTCAAGGGCATGCCCAAGCATGATGATTTCGATCATGAGCTGGAGCTTATAAATATCATAGGTATCAAGAAGATCCCCGACTTCCGCAGCAGGCGTGAAGATTACGCCGCAAGAAAGAGAGTGGAACTTCACTGCCATACAAAGATGAGCGATATGGATGCCTGCGGAGATGCGGCGGATATCATCAAGTGCGCCAAGCATTTCGGACATACATCCATAGCCATCACCGATCACGGTAATGTGCAGGGCTTTACCTTTGCGAGTCACGCCCTGGAGAAAGGAGATACCATTAAGCTCATCTACGGTATCGAGGCGTATATGGTGGATGACTTAAAGCAGATAGTGGTGAACGATAAGGGGCAGAGCCTGGATTCGCCCTTCGTGGTATTCGACCTTGAAACCACGGGTTTCGTACCCGGCCACAGCCGTATCATAGAGATAGGTGCGGTTAAAGTAGTGGGCGGAAAGATCGTTGACCGCTTTTCGGAGTTCATCAATCCTGCGGTTCCTATCCCCCTGGAGATAGAAAAACTCACGAGCATCACGGACAGCATGGTAAAGGATGCGCCGGGGGTGGAAGTGATACTGCCCCAGTTCCTTAAATTCTGTGAGGGCTGTGTGCTGGTGGCGCATAATGCGGGATTCGATACATCCTTCATAAGGCATTTCGCAACAGAGCTTGGTATGGAATATGATTTTACCCATACCGATACCATCGACCTGGCAAGGCTTCTGATGCACCGCATGGGCAAGTATACCCTCGATCATCTTGCCAAAGAGCTGAATATACCCGCATTCCATCACCACAGGGCTGTTGATGATGCGGAAGCAACGGCGCTCATCTTTGTTAAATTTATCGAAATGCTTAAGGAGCGCAAGATAGAAAACCTGACCCAGCTTAACGCGGCAGGACAGCTTTCCGAAGATAAGATAGCCGATCTGCATCCCGATCACGCAGTGATATTGGCAAAGAACGAGGTGGGCAGGCGTAATCTCTATAAACTGGTAAGTATGTCAAACCTTAAGTATTTCGGCCGTAACGCGCGCTGGCCCTACCCCCGCATACCCAAATCGGAGCTCATTAAATACAGGGAAGGTCTGATAGTGGGCAGCGGCTGTTCAAACGGAGAGCTTTACCAGGCCATCATAAACGGAAGGACTGATGAAGAGATAGCCAGCATAGTGGAATTCTATGATTATCTGGAAGTACAGCCCATCGGCAATAATGAATTCCTGCTGGAGCGTTCCAAGCTTCCTACCTTACAGACAAGGGAAGATCTGATAAATGTTAATAAACGCATAGTTGAGCTGGGAGAGATCTACGGCAAGCCGGTCTGCGCTACGGGCGACGTGCACTACATAGAGCCGGAGGATGCTATATACCGGACCATCATACTGGCAGGAAAGCGCGTGGATAAAGCGCATAATGATGCCCCCACCATGTACCTGCATACTACGGACGAAATGCTGGATGAGTTCTCATATCTGGGCTTTGATAAGGCGGAAGAAGTGGTCATCACCAACACCAACCTGATAGCGGACATGTGCGACAGGATAAGCCCCGTGCGTCCCGATAAGTGTCCGCCCGTCATAGAAGACTCCGATAAGACGCTCAGGAAGATATGTTATGACAAGGCTCATGAGATGTATGGAGATCCCCTTCCCAAGATAGTTGAGGACAGGCTTGAAAGGGAGCTTACTTCGATCATAGGCAACGGCTTTGCCGTTATGTATATCATAGCGCAGAAGCTGGTATGGAAATCCGTTGAGGATGGATATCTGGTAGGTTCGCGTGGTTCCGTGGGATCCTCTTTCGTTGCTACCATGGCAGGTATCACCGAGGTAAACCCTCTGTCACCCCATTATTACTGCCCTGAGTGTCACTACAGTGATTTTGATTCACCCGAGGTAAAAGCCTATGCCGGTACCGCAGGCTGCGATATGCCTTCAAAGCAATGTCCCAAATGCGGGGCCTGGCTTAAAAAGGATGGCTTTGATATACCTTTCGAGACCTTCCTTGGCTTTAAGGGCGATAAGGAGCCGGATATAGACCTTAACTTTTCCGGTGAGTATCAGTCAAAAGCGCATAAGTACACGGAGGTTATCTTCGGCGCGGGCCAGACATACCGTGCCGGGACCATCGGTACCGTGGCGGATAAGACTGCTTTTGGCTATATAAAGAATTATTTCCGTGAGAACAATATCATCAAACGTGACGTTGAAGTGGAGCGTATGGTTCCCAATATCGTGGGTATACGGCGTACCACGGGACAGCATCCCGGCGGTATAGTCGTGCTGCCGGTGGGAGAAGACATCAATTCATTTACACCGGTGCAGCATCCGGCAAACGATCTGGAAACAGATATAATCACCACGCATTTTGATTACCACTCGATAGACCACAACCTGTTAAAGCTGGATATACTGGGGCATGATGATCCTACCATGATACGTATGCTTCAGGATATCACCGGGATCGACCCGCTGACCATACCTCTGGATGATAAGGGCGTTATGAGCCTTTTCCAGAATACTTCGGCTCTGGGGATAACTCCGGATGATATAGGAGGTACCCAGCTGGGAGCGTTGGGTATACCGGAATTCGGTACGGATTTCGCCATGCAGATGCTTATTGACGCCCAGCCCAAGAGCTTCGCGGATCTGGTGCGTATATCGGGGCTTTCACATGGTACGGATGTGTGGCTGGGAAATGCAAAAGACCTGATCCTGAGCGGCGTGGCTACCATAGCAACAGCGGTATGTACCCGTGACGATATAATGACCTACCTGATACTTAAAGGCGTTGAGAGTTCCATGGCATTCAATATTATGGAGGCGGTACGTAAGGGCAAAGTTGCCTCCCATAAGATGGATGACCAATGGGCTGCATGGAAGGAAGAGATGATAGCCCATGATGTACCGGAATGGTATATCGGCTCCTGTGAGAAGATAAAATACATGTTCCCCAAGGCACACGCTGCAGCCTATGTTATGATGGCGTGGCGTATAGCATATTGCAAGATAAACTATCCTCTGGCTTATTACTGCGCTTATTTCTCTATAAGAGCTTCAGCTTTTGATTATGAGCTGATGTGTCTGGGCAAGGCCAGACTGGAAGAACATATGGCCATTATCAAGGCGATGATCAATGATAAGACCGCTTCGCCGAAGGATAAGGAAACCTATGATGATATGCGTATAGTGCAGGAAATGTACGCCCGCGGCTTCGAGTTCACCACCATAGACCTGTATAAGGCAAAGGCTTCCTATTTCCAGATAGTGGACGGAAAGATAATGCCTTCCTTTACATCTATCTCGGGTCTGGGAGATAAGAACGCCGAGCTCATAGAGGATGCGGCTGCCAGGGGAGAATTCCTTTCAAAAGACGATTTCATGCAGAGGACCAAGACCTCGCAGACCGTTATGGAGACCATGGACAGACTGGGGATCCTGGGTAACATGACCAGTTCAAACCAGATTTCCCTGTTTGACCTTTTTGGCGGCGGAGGAGAATAATTAATTGGACACAGGTTTGACTTAATGTGGTATAATGTTAAGCTGAACTTTTTATAACAAAGAAAAGGAGGAAAAAGCAACAATGAAACGTTTACGTAACATTATCAGCTGGATACTGATATTTACGCTGTGCTGTGGTGAATTTGTACCTGCTGCAGCAGTGTATGCGGCTGATACGGAAGTGACTGTCGAGGATCAGGAAGAGCTTTCTGATGAAACAGCTGTATCTGAAGATGCACCGGCAGTGACATCCGAAGATGCCGTATCGGAGGATGAGGCGGTATCCGGAGACGAAGCCGTGCCGGAGGAGGCAGCAGAGGAAGACACTGCATCAGAGGACGAAGTGACTGTTCCCGAAGAGGAAGTGACAGGTCCCGAAACTCCCGGTGAGGATGGAGAAGAAGAGATGCAGAGTGATTATGATGACGCACGCTGCAGTTCGGACGTTGATGCAGAAGAGGATATAGATGTTGAAGACAGCTATTCCGAACTGCAGTTTGTAATGAAGGTAGACCAGGTGGAGGGCAGAAAAGTTGCCGCATCCATCAATAAGGCACGTGACGGAAGGGCCATAGCACGCTTTACCTATGATAACGGTCTTGAGGAAAAGGCCTGCCAGCGTGCTGCAGAAGCTGCTATCTATTATTCCAATATACGTCCCGACGGATCTTCATTTGATACTATTTATAACAGCAATGTAAATGCTGAGGGCAAGGCAAGAAAAGAGATACTTATACGTGAAGGCAAGAATGCAGCTGAAGCGATGCAGTATTTCCAGAGCGCTTCCGCAAACTCGCTGATAAGTACCGGATATACCTATATGGCAATAGGCCACGTGGAATTTGAAGGTACCCATTACTGGGCGCTGGAGCTGACCAACGCGACCACCAATCTGGCAGACCGTACAGCCAAGAAGGAAGACGTTACCTATACCATTAAGATAAACAATAAGTTTATTAAAGAGACCGGCGTTACAGCCAGCCTTCCCAACAACAGCAAGATCAATGTTGATACCAACGTTCCCAAGGCGCTGCCTACCTTTAAGGGCTATATCATCTCTACGGAGCACAAGCCCGATAAGGCTAAGCTTCCGATCGTATGCCCGGCTCCGACATGGTCTTATGATAAGAGCCTGGCTTCCATAGCCAACGGTAAGATCACCGCAAAGTGCGCCGAAGGAACGAACTTCAAGATCAGTGCGAAACAGAAATGCGCAAATACGGAAGTTACTTTCGACTATAATATACATGTCATCATCCATGTAAAATCCGTCAGCATAAGTCTTGTGACTCCCAATGATGATCTTATAGTCAGCGGTAATGATATAAAGCTTAAACTGGATGGAAGCGCAGAATTTAAGGTGGATATACTGCCTAAGGATGCCGATGATACCAGCTTTACCATCAAATCCGACAATGACACAATATTGCATGTTGAAGAACCCAAAAAGAAGGATGACCCCTGGAAGGCAAGAGGAGCCAGCGCAGGTGTCACCAAGGTATGGGTATATCCTACGGATGACTATAATAAGGTAAAGGCTTCCATGGTCATGGAGGTGGATGGAGCGGATGAAGTCTGCGATCTTGAGATATTCAACTACAATCTTGATCTCGACAGACCCACTGATGTGAGACTGTACTGCGCTACACCCGATACCGATATCTATTATCTGACCTTCTGGGCTATAATAGAATGGGATGAGGAGAAGGGAGAAGCCGTTGATAAATATCCTACCGAAGAGGACAGGATAAAGAGCACGGCAGAGTATGATCCTACCAAGGGGCCTGAAGACGGTGATAATAAGTACTTCACCCATTATTCCGATCATGTGACTATAAGCCAGAACGCATATCTCCGCGCTGTGGCTGTTAAGAAGGCAGAAAATGAAAAGGGAGAACTGAAATACAAGCTCAGCGATTACGGAGAATGGATCTTCTTTGTTTCGGAGAGGAGCTGGGGTGATGTAGCAGAGCTGGACAGAGGACAGTTTGAATCTGCGGAAGATGTACCTGCAGGTTTCTGGATCTCCGAGGCTTCCATGCCCGAAGTTGAATACACAGGTAAGAAACTGACCCCCGACAGCTTCAGGGTATACCACAATACTACGCTGCTCACTAACAAAAAAGATTATACGATAAGTTATAAGAATAACGTAAACGCCGGCAAGGAAGCTCAGGCAATATTTACTTTCAAGGGCAATTACCAGGGCAAACAGGAGAGAAACTTTACCATCAGAGCAAGAGAGCTTTCGGACGCTACCCAGACCAAGATGGGCGTTGTATATAACAATAAGCCCATAGATCCCAAGGTTAAGCTTTCTTTCAACGGCAAGGCGCTTGCAAAGGATAAGGATTACAAGATCACCGGAATAGAGCAGTATGATAAAGACGGCAATGCAGTCAGCGTTAATTCGATCAATGCAGCAGGCGAGTATTATCTTATCCTTGAGGGTATCGGTAACTTTACCGGAACTTCAAGACGCAGCTTTACCGTTGCGGAAAAGAGCAGCGGCCTGACTCCCGCAAAGAAGCTTGCTAACTTCTCCAAGGCAGCGATCGTTTCCAATAAGGCTGAGATAACAAGGGCTATGGATTATGATCCTTCCGGAGTATATCCGGTTCCCGTTCTCTGTGCTGCTTCTGATAATAAGATAGTACTTGAAGACGGCGTGGATTACCTTGTGACCTACAAGAACTGCAATAAGGCCGGAACCGGATCCATTGTGATCACAGGTCTTGAAAGCGCAGGCTATAAGGGCAAGATATCTTTGAAATTCAAGATCAATAAGGTGAGCATTACGGATCTTAAAGACTATACTTACATCGGCGAAGTTGCAACCTATCAGAAGACCGGCGCTAAGCCTTATGTCTACGTAGGATACTTTATTAATGACGAGTATTATAATCTCGTTGAAGGCGTTGATTATACCGTAAGCTATAAGAACAATAAGGCAGTCACAAATGAGAAGACCAAGAAGATGCCTACTGTTGTCATAACAGGAAAAGGTTCCTTTAAGGATAAGACGCAGGCTTATGAGTTCACCATAGAGCCTTCAAATATCGGCATGCTTAAAGGAACGGTACCCGATAAGACCTATGTAGCTAAGCCGGGTGCATACAAGAGCACACCTGTTATCTATGATATCAGCGGAAAGAAGCTTAAGGCAGGCACCGATTATGACAAGGCTATATTCTATCGTTATGATGAGAACTGTATGGTCAACGTGTCAGGCAAGACCACTCAGGAATTCAGAAAGGCCGGTACGGCCGTTGGCGAGAAAGATATACCTGATGAGGGAACAGTGCTCCATGCATCTGTGAAAGGTATGGGTAACTATACCGGATACTTCCGTATCAGATACAAGATCTGCAAGAGCGATATCACCAAGGCTAAGATAACCATTGCAGACCAGATGTATACCGGTTCGGCTATAGAGCTTAAGAAGAGCGACATTAAATTCTCCAAGCTGACGGTAGGTGAGAATGATTATGAGATAGTATCCTACAGCAATAACGTGAATGTAGGCGTTGCAACTGTAGTTCTCCGCGGAAAAGGCAACTTCGGAGGTGTTGCAACCGTCAAGTTCAACATCAGGAAGAGTCTGTTTGATAAGTGGGCGGCAGAAAAGAGATATGATCTCGCAGAAGATGCGGAATGATAACAAAAAGCGGTGAAGGAGAATATATATCTTTATGAATGGGAATATTCTGATATATACAAAACCGGCAGAGGATTTTAACAATGCCCTGCCCGTCGGGAACGGCCGTATAGGCGGTATGGTTTACGGCGGTATCAAGAGGGAAAAGATAGGCCTCAATGAGGACTCGATCTGGTCCGGTTCTCTCCGTCACCGCGCAAATCCTGACGCTAAAGAAGGACTGAAGGAAGTTCGGGAACTCATAAAGGCCGGAAACATAGCGAAGGCAGAGAGCCTTGCCATGGATAAGATGGCCGGAGTTCCCGAAAACAGCAGACACTATATGCCTCTTGGAGATCTGACCATAGATTTTGGACATGACGCTGACAAGGCCGGCGCATACAAAAGAAGCCTGGATCTTGAAGAGGCAGCAGCGGCTGCAGAGTATGAGTATGAAGGCGTTGTATTCAGGCGAGAGGTATTCGTATCCGCGCCTGATAACGTCATGCTGATATATCTTAAGGCATCCGTTCCCGGGAAGCTTTCCTGCACTATAGGCATAGGCGGACGGGATGATTATTTCGATGACTGCAGGCCGGACGGAAAAGGGAATATAGTTTATTCCGGCGGTACCGGCTCTAAAGACGGGATATTCTTTACGGCGGCGTTAAGAGCTGTCAATCATGGCGGCAGTATGAGAACTGTAGGCGGCAGCATAAGTATAGAAGCTGCTGATGAGGCACTGATAGCGCTGGGAGCGCGAACGAGTTTTTACAGCGAAGACTATGCAGTGAGAGCTGTGGCAGACGTGGAATGCGCCCTCACAAAGACTTATGAGGAGCTGCGCAGGGACCATGTATCCGATTACCGCAGGCTGTATGACCGCGTTAAGCTTGAACTGAACGACAACAGCGAAGGAAATATCGCACTGACAACGGATGAGAGGCTGAAAAAGATCGGTGAACATCCGGACAATAAGCTGATGGAGCTTTACTTTAATTTTGGCCGTTATCTTATGATCAGCGGCAGCAGGCCCGGAAGCCAGCCTCTTAATCTGCAGGGAATATGGAATGACAGCATGTGGCCTGCTTGGGGCAGCAAGTTCACCGTGAACATCAATGCGGAGATGAATTACTGGCCTGCAGAGAGCTGCAACCTTGCGGAATGCCATGAGCCTCTCTTTGGGCTGCTTGAGCGCATAGCGGTGAACGGCCATGAGATGGCGAAGGATATGTACGGTATAGAGCGTGGCTATGTATGCCACCATAATACCGATATATGGGGTGACTGCGCTCCCCAGGATAAATGGATACCCGCAACGATCTGGCCTATGGGCGGAGCGTGGCTGGCGCTTCATGTATACGAGCATTATTTATATAATAGGGATCTGTCTTTCCTTAAAGAGAAGTATCATCTGATAAAGGGGGCTGCGGAATTCTTCCTGGATTATCTTATTGAAGATGATAAAGGCAGACTTGTTACCTGTCCCTCTGTTTCTCCGGAGAATACCTATCGTCTTCCAGACGGAACGGAAGGCCGCATGTGCATAGGCCCTTCCATGGACTCGCAGATATTAAGATGCCTGTTTACGGCTGTCTGCGAATGCAGCGCCCTGCTGGATACCGATAAGGAGCTGGCATCGCAGCTTAAAGATATAATGGAACGCATGCCTGTTCCCGAAGTGGGACAGTACGGACAGATAAAGGAATGGGCGGTGGATTATGATGAAGTGGAGATAGGGCACAGGCATATATCACAGCTCTTTGCGCTTCATCCCGCAGAGCTTATCACGCCGCAGAAGACCCCGGAGCTGGCTCAGGCTGCCAGGGCAACTCTTGAGCGCCGTCTTTCCCACGGAGGCGGTCATACGGGCTGGAGCCGTGCGTGGATAGCAAATATGTGGGCAAGGCTTCATGATGCTGATAAGGTATATGAAAACCTGCAGAAGCTCCGGGCCGTATCCACTAATCCCAATATGTTTGATAACCATCCTCCTTTCCAGATAGACGGAAATTTTGGCGGCACCGCAGCCATTGCGGAAGCGCTGCTGCAGTGCACGGACGGAGAGATAAAACTGCTTCCCGCCCTGCCTGTGCAGTGGGGCGAAGGCAGCGTCAAAGGTCTTAAGGCTAAAGGCGGATTTACCGTTGATATCAGCTGGAAGGATGGAAAACTTACGGAAGCACTCTTAACAGCTGCCATAGACGGTGAGTGCAGGGTGCGCCTGCCGGAGAGAGAGGCTGTATGCATACAGATGAAAGCAGGTGAAAGCCGGAGGATACCCTTATGAAACTATTATTCATACGTCACGGTGATCCGGATTACAGTATAGACGGCCTGACTGAGCAGGGCGTTAAAGAAGCAAAGCTTCTGGCACCCCGAATGAAGAATATAAAGGCAGAAGGATATTTTGTATCGCCTCTGGGAAGGGCTAAACAGACTGCGCAGCTGGCGCTGGAAGGAACAGGTATCGTGCCGGAGGAACTATGGTGGCTTAGGGAGTTCAGCTACGGCGTGCGCAGGCCCGACAGTCCGGACAAAGATCATGTTCCCTGGGACTGGATGCCGTCGGACTGGACTGTGCTGGATGGGATGTATGAAGAAAAGCACTGGTCGGAGCATCAGGTTTTTACAAAGGCGGGGATCCCCGGCTATTATGAAAAGACAACACAGGCGCTTGACGATTTCCTTAAGGGACACGGTTATCAAAGGAACGGGCGTATGTACAGGGCAGTAAGGCCCAATAACGATACACTTGTTTTTTTCTGCCACTTTGGGCTGACTTCTCTGGTACTGGCACATCTTTTAAGTATTTCACCCATGATAATCTGGCAGGGATTTATAAGCGCACCCACTTCGGTGACTGCCATAGTCACGGAAGAACGGAGGGAAGGAGAGGTGCAGTGGCGCTGCACAGCTTTTGGCGACACTTCCCATTTATATGCGGCAGATACCGCTCCGGGCTTTTCCGGACGTTTCTGCGAGTGCTTTACCAATGAGGATGAACGGCACTGAATACAGATGAAAGAACAGCCTTTTTATCTGGGAGAAAGACCTCCCGAAACAAACGAAGATAAGGATAAAAAAGACGGTCCGGAACTTAAGATGACCTTTGCGGGTACGATACCTGAAGCGCTGGAAAACTTTAAACCGAAGCAGCGCAGTAATGAGGAACTTGAGCGTGCCCACATCCTTTCGGAGAAACATGAGCGCAGATCCATGGTGGTGCGCAGGCTGCTCTATCTTGAAAGGAAAAGGGAAGAGATCCTTGGTTATATGATGGACAGCGGCAAACGAAATGCCGGAAACCTTGCGGCCATGGATTCAAAGGCAGCGATAGTTATAATACCTTTAGGTATATTAGGCGCGATAGCCGCATTTATCAGAGCCGGAAGCACTGCGGAGAAATTCCTGGCTGCAGGAGCTGTTGTATTGGTGGCGTTTCTGTGTCTAAAGATCGCCGAGAAGATCATCTTTAGCAGCATGGACAGCCGTAATCGCGAGTGGGCGGCAAGACTTGAAGAGCTCCGTGCAGAGCATGAGGAACTTTCAAGGGAGAGGGAAGAGCTCATACGTGATATAAAAGAACTGGAAGAAAGTAATAAAGAATAAGATCCTTCGTTTCACTGAGATAGGCAAAGACTTAAATCCTTGTCATCCTGAGCGAAGCGAAGGATCTTTTTTTATCTTAAGCAAGTCTCAAAGTTATTTCAGCATTTTCATTTAATTCAAACTCAGCGCTCTTATCACCTGCACTTAGCTTATATCCGCCTTTGAAACCTTTAAGGTTTATATAGCCGTCTGCATCGGCGGTAAGCTCTTCATGTGTTTCCCAGGTTTCGTGGATAAGCTTCTTCATCATGTGATAAGAAGGCTTTAAGCTGTTGTCTTCATGTACAAAGCCCGAAGGAGCTTTGAGCCAGCAGCCGTCGTTGAAATCCCAGGTGGTGATGGCTTCGACAAGAGGATGCTCAAAGAGGGTGGTGTACATTTCCTTCATCTCGTTTGCCTGGCGTTCTTCACCTTCGGGGGTGCTGGGCCAGGTCTCAACCTGCCAGTCGTTCAGATCCACGATATATTCGGGGATAAGGTCGCCGGAAACCAGGGTGTTCTCCGTAAAGTGGATAGGCAGACCGAAGCGGCTGAATCTCTCAAGTACGCGATCCAGCTTTTCTTTTCCCCAGTACCCCTGGTGCTGGTGGCTCTGTATACCGATGACGTCGATGGGAACGCCTGCTTCCAGAAGGCCCTCGATCAGTATCTCGTAGGATTCGCTGGTATTGAAATCATTGATGAGAAGCACTGCGTCAGGATTGTATTTCTTTGTTTCGGCAAATACTGTCTTGACCAGTTTGATACGTCCCATCTCTTTGCATATGCGGGTAATGGCGTTGTCATACTTGTCGAAATCGGGCATGATGACCACTTCGTTGATAACATCCCACATATCTATAACGCCCTTAAAGGCGGTAACATCACGCTGTATACGTTCAAGCTGTTTCTTAAGTATATCTTCATTGGAATATTTAAGAAGCCATTCAGCGCAGGCTGTATGCCAGCAGAGGGGATGGCCTTTGACTTTTACGTTATTGTCAATGAGCCATTTAGCGGCGTTCATAAGGCCTTCGGTATTAGGCTTTCCTTCTTCATGTTCATAACCGCCCCAATAGAAAGGAAGGGTACCGTAATTAAACAGCCCCAGCCATTTATTCATGCGATCCTGCAAAAAGGCCTTGCGTTCTCCGTCCTCTATTCTCTGCATCCATACTGTATCGAAAGCTCCGCAGCCGAAAAGAAATTTATGGGATATCTGATCTGCTTTTACTCTGAGACCGGAAGCGGGGGTGTTATCGGGATTCATCACCCTGATCCTGACTTCTGCTTTGCGGTGTTCTGTTCCGTTCATTAGTTTCCTCCTTTTGTCCGGCAGATATGGGTGCCGGCTTATAAAAGCAAGTTAGCATATCGGCGGGGCAAAATCAACCGTCTGGGTTTATTATTTGGAGAGTTTTTCTATTTATTCATCAAAAAATAACAACCAGCAGAGCATTCTTGTGATAGTGTCATAGTATAAAGTTACCACAGTATCGGAGGAGAGAAGGTATGAATGAAGATTCTGTAAAGATAGCAAGGGATTATCTGGATTCACTTATGGTTGAGAGCAGGATAATAGGAGCAGGGAGACCGACATCAAAAGTGGAATTCTGCGGCGTTGAGTTTGATACGCCCATCATGACAGCGGCTTTAAGCCATATAGATCTGGTGGGCATGGCAGAAGGTGCAAAGCGTGCCAATGCGGCTGTGAGTATAGGAATGGGGGATAATGATGAGCTTAAAGCCGTGCTGGATACGGGCGCACATGTAATGAAGATCATCAAGCCCTACAGGGATAAGGATGAGATATTAAGCCGCATAAAATTTGCAAGGAAGAACGGGGCAATGGCAGTAGGGATGGATGTTGAACATTCCGTTAATGTGGATGATGAAAAGGACAGCGTGGTCCTTGGCAAAGAAATGAAACTCCCTACTATGGCTGAATTAAAGGAATATGTGGAATATGCAGGGATCCCATTCTTTATCAAGGGAGCTTTGAGTGTCCAGGATGCTTACCGCGCTATAGAGATAGGCTGCGCCGGTATAATACTGAGTCATCATAACGGCCTTATGAGATGTGCTGTTCCGCCGGTAAAGATCCTTCCCATAATACGCGAGGCTATAGGGGATGACCTTAAGATAATTGTTGACGGCGGCATAGAGAGCGGTTTTGACGCATTTAAAGCCCTGGCTTTAGGGGCTGATATGGTCTGTGTGGGCAAAAAGCTTATGGATCCGCTGAAAGCTTCCGGTGCCGAAGGAGTCCGGGAGGTGATAGAAAAGATGAGTGGCCAGCTTCGTGCCATGATGCTGCGCACGGATTCCCCCAATCTTAAGAGTATTGATCCCACTGTGATCTGGACTTAAGCAGCATCATAGTTTTTTATGGAGTTTTTCCTTTTCTGTGGTATAATTTAGAAAGGTTTTCGGCATTTCGAAATACAGACTGGGTATACCAAGAGGAAAAACACAATGGATAAAGGTACATTTCTGTACGGTCTCCGGGAAAGACTGGCCGGACTGCCACAGGATGATATAGAGGAACGTCTGGTATTTTACGGTGAGATGATAGACCACCGTATGTCAGAGGGCATGAGCGAGGAGGCCGCTATAGCCTCCCTTGGTTCCATGGAAGAGATTTCTTCTTACGTCATGTCCGAGATCCCTTTGAATAAATTTGTTATGAGAAGAGTCGGTAACAAAAGCGGCATGAGCGGCGGAAAGCTTGCGCTGCTTTTGCTGACTTTCCCTGTCTGGCTGCCGCTTCTGATCGTTGCGGTAGCGCTGGTATTTTCTGTATATATAGTTCTCTGGGCATTGATATTCAGTTTCTATACCGTGGTACTGGCTTTTGCCGTGGTTTCAGTAATGAGCGTACCGGCGGCTGTTCTGCTGATGCTGGTGGGCAAACCTGCAGGCGGAGTATTCCTTCTGGGGGCAGGTATGATGATGGCGGGAGTGACGATGATAGTGTTCGCCATCTGCCGTAAGCTGAGCAGGGGACTGATCGGCGCTACCAGGCATTTCGCCATCTGGATCAAATCCCTGTTTGTGAAAAAAGGAGGTGATGACCATGCGTACGAGCATTAAACTGGTCGTTACGGGCGTGATACTTATATTTCTGGGAGCCGCAACCTGCGGTGTTTCCGCCGGTTTTATGGGATTTAGTATTAATGATCTGAGTACCTCGGATGTGGTCACTAATGAGTATGAGATAGAGGATGCTTTCAGAGATATACAGATAAAGGGGGATGACGAAAAGATCGTTCTGGCAAAAGCTACGAACGGTAAGTGCAAGCTTGTATTTGAAGAATACGATTCAACACAGCCGCCTCCGCCTCCGATGGGCGCAGTGCTTGGTGATTCTGGTGCCGGACCTTCTCTGAATTCCTCCAATGCCCGTCGCGTTTCGCAGGGTGGGTATACGAATCATGGTACTCAGTCTGGAGTTCTTTCGGGCGTGATTGATCAGGTTCCGCTGCCTGATTTGCTTCAGCTTTTTGGCCCGTCCAAGAAGACCGGCGGACTTTTCATCACGACGCCCGGTGGAACGGAAGGCTGCATTTATCTGCGCGAAGGCCGTGTCTATGGTGCCGTCATCAATGGCAACTTTGATGTTCCCGTCGAGAAGGCATTCTATCGCATTATTTGCTGGACATCCGGAACATTCCTGCTGGATACGACAGCCTCTCACGAGTTTGAACATCCCATTGATGAAGCTGTGGAATCCATGCTCATGGAAGCCATTCGC
>CAMVRS010000077.1 GCA_947169935.1 uncultured Lachnospiraceae bacterium | reverse complement strand
TATAGCTGCTGCAATAAAGCTCCTTATGCCATCATTATCCATTCAGAAAGCAGGAAAAAGAAGCGCAAAATAGAGGAGGCGTATAATGAGCAGCATGGATACCATAGAAATCGCAGATATTGAACTGGATCCCTTTGATGATGCGAATTAAGATAAATAACGGCAGGGGACCGGGAGAGGCTTGGTAAAAGTCTCTCTTTTTTATATGGGTGTAAAGTGGTATAATCCATGCATAAGTGCGAAAAACATTGAGGATTAAGGATAATGAAGATACTCTGGCTTTGTAATATGATGCTGCCGGTGATCGCGCAGCATTTCAATATTGAAGCTTCAAATAAGGAAGGCTGGCTTTCCGGCCTTGCGGATGTGATGCTCTCGCATCATGAGGAAAACGGCGTCGAGCTTTCTGTTGCATTTCCGCTTCCCGAAGGCTTTCCAAGCCGTGACGCGGTTTTCCTGGAGGAAACGCTTAATATATATGATACCGAGCTTAAATGCTATGGCTTTCGCGAAGATACGCTGAACGCCCATATCTATGACAGCAGACTCGAAGATATCATGGCTAAGATCGTTGAAAAAGCGCAGCCGGATATGGTGCATTGTTTCGGAACGGAATATCCCCATACCCTTGCCATGTGCAGACGCTTTCCTGACAGATCAAAGATCCTGATCACCATACAGGGACTCTGCAGCGTATACGCAAATGTATTTGAAGCGGATCTGCCGGACAGTGTCATAGTTGATGTTACTTTCCGCGATTTTCTCAAGCAGGACAGCATTCCGGAACAAAAAGTAAAGTATATGGAACGCGGTGAGAATGAGAAAGAAGCCCTTAAGCTGGCCGGAAACATAGGCGGACGTACGGCGTGGGATAAGCATTACGCCCATGAGTTTAATCCGGATGCTAAGTATTTTGAAATGAGGGAAACCCTGCGGAATAACTTCTATGAGGGGCAGTGGAAAAAGGAAAACTGCGAAAAACATTCGATCTTTTTGAGCCAGGGCGATTATCCCATCAAAGGTCTGCATTATATGCTGCTGGCTATGCCCGCTATCTTAAAAGAATTCCCTGATGCTCATGTTTATGTAGCAGGTAACAGCGTTGTTTCGTACAGGACTATAAAAGATAAGATAAAGACACCGGCATACGGAAAGTATCTGCGTAGTCTGATGAAAGAAAACAGGCTTGAGGATAAGCTGACTATCCTTGGAAAGCTGGACAGCGCAGCTATGAAAGAGCGGTATTTAAAGAGCAGTCTTTTTGTATGCCCTTCGGCGATAGAGAATTCCCCCAATTCACTGGGGGAAGCAATGCTTCTGGGCGTCCCCTGTGTAACTGCCGATGTGGGCGGCATACCTTCAATATTTGATAAGGATAAAGATGGCATAATGTATGCCGGTACCAAATGCAGCGAAAACAGTTTTGATACTGATATTTATGAGGGTGAGGATAAACTTGAACGGATAGCGGAGAATCTTGCCGAAGCAGTGATCAAAATGTGGAGCGATGAAGATAAGGAGCTCGAATACAGCAGAAATGCCAGGGAACATGCATTGCGCAATCATGACAGGCAGGCTAATTTTGAGCAGACCATAAACGTTTATAAACAGATAATCGGAGCAGGAAAGTGATGGATGCACAGCCGCTGATAACGGTAATAGTACCGGTCTACAATATAATGGAATATCTGCCCCGCTGTGTGCACAGCATTACCGGGCAGACATATAAAAATCTGCAGATAATACTGGTGGATGACGGCTCGACGGACGGAACCGCGGAGCTGTGTGACAGACTTGCGGCTGAAGACAGCAGGATAAAGGTTTATCACAAAGAAAACGGAGGTTCTTCTTCTGCCCGGAATATGGGACTTAAACACGCAGAGGGTGCATATGTTGGCTTTATAGACAGTGATGACTATATCGAGCCGGATATGTACGAAAAACTCCTTGCAGGGATAGAAAAGAGCGGAGCATATATCGCTCAGGTGGGACGCGATGAGATAGATGAAGATTGGAACCGGCTGCCTGACATCTGCATACCGCCCGCGAAAGCTACGCTTTATTCAAATGTGGAACTCCTTCGTGAGCTGCTCCTGCATAAAGGAGACTGCTCCTTCTGTACCAAGCTTTTCCGGCGTGAACTTTTTGAAGAAAGGGAATTCCCCATAGGGAAACTGAATGAGGATTTCCGCCTGCTGGTACATATGCTCACGGAGGGAGAAGGGATACTGTCTCTTCCCGACCGCTGCTATCATGTATTTTATCGTCAGGGATCCAATTCACGTAAAAAAGATAAGAATGAATTCTCACGCGTATTTGCAGACAGCGTGGATAATGCGGATGACGTGTCGAAGCACGTCGATAAGTATTTTCCGGAGCTTAAGGAAACGGCTTTCCGCTTTGGTATCTTCCAGCGTCTGGAATACCTTTTGCACATCCCCATCTCACAGATGAGAAGGGACAATAAGTATTACATGAACGTGGTTAAGTACCTTCGTAAGAACTGGTGGAAGGGTATGCGCAACCGTATCCTTACTAAAAAGAACAAGATTTATCATACTCTTTTTGCGATTGCCCCCAGGACTATAAGGATAGTTCACAAAAAGCTTAAGCGTTTATGATGCCGCATATACTGGAGCTGAGAGGAATATACAGATGATCATCTTTGATGCACGCCGCATGATGGCGTATGAAAGATTAAAAGAACTGGGTGCTTTATCCGGAAAGGATGAGGATTATCTTGAGGAGCTTTGGGCGGAGTTTATTGCCGATGCAGAGCTGCTGGGAGCTTTTGCCTATTATCTTGATAATCACAGTCTTTATGACGGCATCGAATGTAAGGGATACGGTCTGACGGATCTGTATTTCTATAACATGCGTTCATACGAAATGGGGCAGGATGTCGGAAAGAATTACGCCGACTGCGATAAGGAAGCGCTGGTACTGGATACTTTTCTGCTGATGGCAAAGATGCGCCGCGATCCGGAAAAGTACGTGCGTAAGCTGGAAAGCGGTCTTGGGATGGACAGGGTTTGATGCGTTATCCTTTGGCTTTACGCAGGGGGATGAGATAAAGCAGAAACGCTGCGGCCATCCAGATAAGTGTAAATAAAACTGCCGGGAAGCGCGCGCTGAAACGTGTTACGGCAATACCGATGATCAGGCCGGCAGCTCCGCCAAGACCGATGATGTTCATGCTGAGCTCACATTCGTCAGCAGTAACGACGCTTGTTTTGCGTATTCCTATAAAACGAAGCAGCAGGAAAAGAACAACGCTGAAAACAAGTATTACCATGGCGTATATGCCAAGTGCCGCAAATCCGGCAAAGCCGGCGCCGATCACTTCTGCAAGAGCGATGATACCGTTATCTGCATCGACATCTGAGGGACTGTAGTTATAGATGGATCCGGTATAGATTATGGACAGATAGGCGAACCATAAGCTCATGAGGCTTAAGAATATGATCCTTATGCGGCCGCCTTTTTCGGTATTATCCCATTTGGCTTTGAATTGCATTTATATACCTCCGCGGAGTCATTACTGATGTGTCACTTTGTAATGATATCACAAAAACGGGGAATGAGGATAAAATTTTATGGAAAGATCTGAGTGGACGCGTGCGAAGGATATGCTGGTACGCAGTATAAGGGATCTGGGTTTTCCTGAAGAACTTGGAGATGAGATAGCCAAAAACCTGGGAAGTCCCAAAGCCATGAAGCGTATGCAGGCATATCTGCTAAATGTAAAGCCACGCAAGATAGAACTGGTGGTGGATGAGATGCTTGCCATCAAAAGCGATATAGATAACTGGCGGGAGAAGAAAGCCGCAGAAGAGGCCAATGAGAAATATAACGAGTTATTGTATTATGGCCTGGATACCGATGACGACGAATAGTTTTTGTGAGGAGTAAGGATATGCCGGAATGTGCGTTATGCATACATCACTGTAAGCTTAATGAAGGACAGCGGGGGCGCTGTCTTGCCAGGGTATGCCGTGACGGAAAAGTGGTGTCCGATAATTACGGCTGTGTTACTTCCATCGCCCTGGATCCGATAGAGAAAAAGCCTCTTTCGGATTATTATCCGGGAAGCCGTATAATCTCGGTTGGCAGCTTTGGCTGCAATCTTTCCTGTCCCTTCTGCCAGAATCATGAGATATCGCATCCGGAGGAGCTTGAACTGTTAAGGCGCATGTCGCGCATCATCAGTCCCGAAGAACTCACTGCCATCGCAGAGCGCTACATTCCCGAAGGAAATATCGGCGTTGCATTTACCTATAACGAGCCTTTAGTCGGCCTTGAATATGTTCTGGATACGGCAAAACATGTACATGAACGCGGAATGAAGACCGTTCTGGTGACCGCCGGACTTGCCACGGAAGAAACCTGCGAGGCGCTGCGTGGAAATATCGACGCCATGAATATAGATCTTAAAGCCTTTACGGACCGCTTTTATGAAAAGCTGATAGGCGGGAACCGCAAAACAGTAATGCGTTTTATAGAAAAGGCAAACGAGTTTTCACATGTGGAACTCAGCTGCCTGATAATCCCCGGAGAGAACGACAGCGACGCCGAGATGGACGAACTTTCAGCCTGGGTAGCTTCCCTGCCCGGAGGCGAAAACATCACCCTTCATGTATCCCGCTTCTTCCCCCGCTACAAAATGCAGGACCGCGGCCCCACAGATGTATCCCGTGTCTACGCCCTTGCCGAAGTAGCCCGCAAGCACTTAAAGCATGTACACACCGGAAATTGTTAAAGGTGCCAGTCACCATGAACAGAATATGAACGATAGTTCATATCGTGTTCATGGTGACTGGCACCTTGTATATCAGTTAACAAATTGTTCATGGTGACTGGCACCTTATTGGACAATAGATAATACCGCCTCAAAAACCTCCGGATTATTCACCACAATGATCGCGATCTTCTGCTTTGCGCGGCTTAGGCCGTGGAAGAGATTGCGGACGCGCTGGTCTGCAGCGGCGGAATCTTTATGTCTTAAATATCCGTGATCGTCATAGACGAAAGAATCATCCATAAGCATGACCACATTATCGTATTCCTTGCAGGAGGCTTCAGATACCTCTATCTGAATGGTATTGTTTTCATCAGTCTGCTCGCTGTCCTCCATGGCCTTAAATGCTTCCGGACATACCAGGTCATCTCTTATGAATACATAACCTTCATCCTGCAGGCTCTTCAGCTGCAGCAGGGTCTCTTCCGTATTTGAAGAATAAGCCGGCAGCACGGAAGGATAGCTGCTGCGGTGATTCTTTTCTCCAAGCCACATGACACAGCGTATGAAGGCAGAGAGTTCGCTGTTAAGTCTTATCCTGTTGGTAAGACGGTATCTTACGAATCCGGGCAGGGCCTCTATCATTGCAGCTCCGCCGTTTCTTAATTCTTCCTCGTGCATGGCGTCTTCACGGTCATAGGAGATGATGACGGGAGCCTTCCATTTTTCGGAAAAGTCACATATCTGCTTCATGATCGTTTCGTTTATCCTGTGGCCTTCATCCACGAAGATGGCGGAATAGTCCCTGGGAACCTCCAGCTGCCCGTCCTTGAGATAAAAGAAATCGATCCGTTTAAGGCGCTGGTCGAGCTGTTTTAACTCTGCGGTATGGGGACCCAGATGGAAAACGCATACTCTGTCGTGGCGCGATATCTGCATCGCTATATCATAAAGCAGGATGGTTTTTCCGGTGCCGGGAAAACCCGTAAAGCCCTGGAAAGTAACATCCATATGACGCAGGATCTGTTTTTTGATATCCCTCTGTTGTGATGTCAGGAAATAGTCCTGACGCAGGAATCTTCCGGGATCGGTGAGAGGAGAGATCAGATATTTGTCTTCCTTAAAGAGGTCCTCTATGTTGCTGTCAGCGCAGCTGCCCTGTTTTGTGATCACATCTGCAAGTTCCTTCCAGTCGGCTTCAATCAGACGTCCGCTGTTGCTGAGCCTAACCAGACGGTCGGTATTGCTTATATAGGTATAGAACACCATATTGCGGTTAAGGGCAGAGATATAATAACGGTTCTGTATCAGCTGCCTCTGCACTGCTTCGTCGGACACATTACCGCTTTTTAATTCAATGTTTATAACGTATTCATCATTGATGCGCAGCAGATCAAATTCCTTACCCAGTTTGGGCAGGGTAAAGGAATAATAGAATTTTAAGGAGGCTGCGTTTTCGTAAACCTGTGCCAGCCGGCTGCAGAAGGCGCGCAGTCCTTCCGTCTCCCAGGCTTTGATCTTGAGATGGCCGCCGCGTCCCGAAAGCTGTTTTTCAAGACGGGAGAGCTGTGATGCATCATTTATTCTTGTTAATGAGTATATATTTATGGGTTTCATGACCCCTTAAATATAGCAAGCATATGTATGGCTGTCAATCCGACAAAGTTGACATCGCCGGCATTTCGGCGGTATAATTCGGGCATTGACAGACAGGCTGTATCGTGCGGCCGGTGGGGAAAGAGGCATTGATCTATGCGATTTTATCCGGACAGAAAACAGGCGCAGGAAATAGACAGGTATACTCAGGAAAGTATAGGTATACCCGGTATTGTTCTGATGGAACGGGCGGCCATGAAGCTTGCGGAGCGTGTGGCGTCGGCCTGCGACGGGCTTAAAGGATTCGATAAGCGAAAAAATAAGATCTTAGCTGTAACGGAAGGCGGCAACAATGGAGGAGATGCCATTGCGGCCGCCCGTCTGCTTAAATGTATGGGATATGATACCTATGTATATGAAATAGGCGGGATCGCCAAAAAGACTGAATCTTATCTTAAACAGGCAGAGATAGCAAAGAATCTTTCAGTGACATTTATTGGACAGAAAGATTTTGATGAAGAGTTAAACAGCTATTCTGCTATCATAGACGGGATCTTCGGAGTTGGGCTTACCCGCGAAGTGACGGGAATACAGGCAGAGGTGATAAACTCCATCAACCGAGCATCTGCCGGAAACGGCTGTCTGGTTGTGGGCTGTGATATCCCCAGCGGTATAAGCAGTGATACCGGGCATGTGTTGGGAACGGCAGTAAAATGTGATATGACAGTCACCTTCCAGTACATTAAATACGGCTGCCTGGTAAACGAAGGCCGTACATATTGCGGTGAGATATTCTGCGAGGATATAGGACTGTATAAGCCTGATACATTTTTCAAGATGGCTAATGCCCTGAAAGGCAGCGGATCGCCTTATCTGTTTTACGAATATGATAAGGAAGATATCCCGGACCATCTTCCCACGCGCGATCCGGGAGCTAATAAAGGGAGCTGCGGTAAGGTGCTTATCGTGGCAGGTTCCGAAGAGATATACGGCGCGCTTTATATGTGCGCCGAAAGCTGTTTCCGAAGCGGAGCCGGTCTTATCCGGGTGGTCACCCACAAGGTTAACCGTGATCTTCTGATGGATAAACTGCCGGAAGCCATGGTGATGACCTACGATGGTATGAGATATCCGGAAGAGGAATTCGAGATTGGGCTGGATTCTGCAATAGACTGGGCAGATGTGATACTGGCAGGTCCGGGACTGGGAACAGGCGATTTTTCCATATATCTTATCGAAAGAGTTTTATTGAGGTGCCGTGGCGGCCAGAGCATTGTATTTGACGCCGATGCGCTGAATATCATTTCCGAAATGGATACTGCGAAGGTGTTCAAAGATCTCAGGGATAAGCTGGGATATGAGCACGTTATCATCACGCCTCATATGGGAGAAATGAATCATCTTCTGCAGTATGAGTATAAAACAGCTGAGTTAAAAGAAAACAGAGCTAAGATAGCATCTGAGTTTTCTGAGGCTAATGGTATCATCACCATATTAAAAGATGACCGCACTGCCATCGGCTGCACCGGGAATTATAATACCTGCAGACCGGTATATTTAAACACCACGGGTAATGACGGCATGGCCAAAGGCGGATCCGGTGATGTGCTGGCAGGCATAGTTGCAGGCATCATAGCCCAGAATAAGGATGATGAAAACACAAATTACGATCTGTGCTGTGCGGCGGTCAACATTCATGGCAGCGCCGGTGATAAAGCCAGGGATGAAAAGGGTGAACGCGGCATGCTGGCAAGGGATATTATCAGCAATATTTCATGAATACCGGATCAGTCAACCAACAGTAGCGGATAATCAATGTATGATAGGTGGAAATGTATATAAACAATAAGGTAGAATATTTCTATTAATAATTGTTGTTTTCGATAAGAGAGGGAGATAAAAAGATGCTGATGAATTACCGCTGCCCCGGGTGCGGCAATACAATGGAATATTCACCGTATGAGCAGAAGATGCATTGCGCTTACTGCGACTCAAAGTATACGATAGATGAGCTGAATGCAATGCTTGGCAGGACGGGACTGTATGAAGGCGTGGGGAATATCGGGAATCCGGATGTGATCATGCAGCAGCAGAGTATTCCTGTCCAGCCAGAAGCCATACAGCAAAAAGAGGCAGAACGCGCTCATGCAACCATACAGATGAAGATACTCAGGTGCAACGCCTGCGGAGCTGAGCTGGCTGTTAACGGAGTAGAGAGTTCTTCTTTCTGTGTATACTGCGGACAGGCAACGGTTGTGATGGACCGCGTGGAGGATTATCTGCAGCCGGATTACATAATCCCTTTCAGGATCACAAAAGATCAGGCTGAAGCCATGATCAGGGGAAGACTGGCACAGGGCAGATATATCCCGGAAGAGATCAAGAACTTTAAAGTGGATAAACTGAGGGGAATATACATTCCCTTCTGGCTTTATGATATGTATTACGGTGATGACCAGTATTGGAGATATACGGTAAGAAGGGGAAAATCCACAGTAACGCGTTACGCCCACAGAACGGGAGACTGCCTTTTCAAAAGGATGACACTGGATGCTTCCAGGAATTTTAATGATGATTCTTCCCAGCGTCTTGAACCTTATAGTATGCGCGAACTGCAGGAATTCGATCCCGCATATCTTTCGGGATTTTATTCGGATAGATTCGATATGGGTACGGCTGATCTGGACGGACTGGCTGTCAGACGCGCCAAGGGGCTTTTTGATGATAATGTAAAGGAAACAATAAAGCACTCAGATGCGAAACTGCAAACCGGTACGCCCGTCCATAAGGTATTGAAGAGGGAATACGCCCTGCTTCCGGTCTGGTTTATGACTTTCCGTTATGAAAATAAGCCATATACCATGCTGGTGAACGGGCAGACGGGAAAGATGGTCGGAGCAGTTCCTTTTGTTAAAAGAAAAGTTTATACAATGTTTGGCATTCTGGCTGTGCTTTTCTGTGCTTTATTTGCGATCCTCGGAGCATGGCTGACTCCTGCTATACTGGAAAACGTAGACGACGGAAGGACCGTCGCGTTGTATTTTACGATCATTGGCTTCGCGATATACTGGGCGTGGTCGACTGCCATAAAGAAATATAAAGCAATGATGGTAAGCATAGGACTCACGACATCAAGCACTACCAGTAAGTTTGTAAGGGAAAGGGCAGGTAGATAATTATGGGATTCTGGGCTATAGTAGGAATATTGATCGGTATCGCAATGGGAGTCGGTCTGGCGCTTAGAATGGTCGTTTTAAGCGTCAAGGAATCTAACGACATGGGGGATTCCAAAGGGAATCTCAGGGATTTCGGAACGTCGCTTAACGTCATATTCAGCGAGGATGATCTGCGTTCAGTAGGTTCGTTTAAAGATAGTGCTGTACTGGATTTTCACTGCAATTCGGCTGTGACAAAATATCAACGCGAGGGAAATTGAACCTCAATTCTTTTTGATAACTATAAGGGGAATGATCACCTCTTCAGGGGTAAGCCCCGCGTGGCTATCGTCCATTATAAAGCATGCCCCTGGGGCAGGGTCAACACTTTTTTGGATTCATTGACTCTTTATCGGGTGTGGGATAAGATATGGGGGAGAAATATCAGTAACGGGGGCGGGGGAATGAGAGTTCTTTTCGAATATGATTATAAGGATTACAGGACGGATGGTACCGTAGGGATCAGGCCCTCTGTCCGCGGGCTTATCATAAAGGACGGGAAGCTTGCTTTTGTTTACAGCAGGAAATATGATTTCTATTCGATCCCGGGGGGCGGTATAGATGAGGGCGAGACCCATAAGGATACCCTGATCAGGGAGGTCAGGGAGGAAACCGGGCTTGAAGTTATAGAAGATTCCATACGCGAATACGGTATGGTGATAAAGAAGGAAAAAGGGATGATCGATGATCTGTTCATACAGGAACACTATTTTTATCTGTGTGATGTGTATGAAGGATCGACTGCTCAGAAGCTTGAAGCCTATGAGGCGGAAGCGGAATTTGAACTGCGGTGGGCAGATCCGGAATCCGCTATAGAGACGAACCACACGCATGATCACGGCGAGCTGAATGATGAAGAGTGGGCAGTACGCCTGTATGAAAGAGAAGAAAGACTGATAAGGAAGCTTGAAGAGGAGGGACTGATATGAGATATTACAGGATACATACGGAAGATCAGGCTTATCTGACCAAGCAGCCCAGAGGTTTATTTACCGCTGTCGGAAAGCTTGTTGATGAGAAGCTGCTTACGGAGGAAGAAGAAAAAGAATACTGGAGAAACCGCGCTTATTTTGAAAAAGTACTGCCGGTGCCGCCCTATTATGAGCAGGGAAATCCGGAAGGCGCCATCACCTGGTATAAGGATAATGATAAAGCGAACCGTATATTTTATGAAATGGTCTTTTACCGCAGGATGGCAGATAAATACGGTAAAAAGCTTTTTATCTCCGAATGTGATGATATACCGGGGACATTAGTTTATGAGGATGATTATCAGATAGCCGTAAAGGATCAGAAGCCTGAGACCAAGATAAATACAAAGGAACTGCCATGGCCGGTAAGAGCGATAGAGGATACGGATATCGCTGACTGTGTTAATGTGATAAGGAAAAGCTTCGCGACTGTGGCGGATGAGTTTGGTTTTACGCAGGAGAATGCGCCCCGTTTTACGGCATTTGCCACGGATGAAAAAAGGATATACTGGCAGCTTAATGGTGAGCATCGCCCCATGTTCGGGTATTTTGAAGATAACGAACTGATCGGTTATTACTCATTGTCTGTTCAGACTGAACAGGAATGTGAGCTTAATAATCTGAGCGTGCTCCCGGATCAGCGTCATAAAAATATAGGTAAGATCCTTATGTTTGATGCCCTTTCAAGGGCGGCTGAAATGGGCTTTACTAAAATGAACCTTGGTATAGTTGAAGAAAACAAAGTCCTGCGGAAGTGGTATGAAGATCTGGGCTATGTACATACCGGAACACAAAAGTTTGATTTCTTCCCTTTCACCTGCGGATATATGTCGAAAAATATTTAAAATTTATGCTTGACCCTTCCCCTGGGGCACCCCTTATCCTTTCCTTAAAAGAAAGGAGAGGGAAGGGTTATGAAAGAAAAATACGGATTTTGCAGCAACTTATTCTATGTCATCCGCGGGATGAAAAGCGGGAATGAGCATTTATTGGGCATTCAGCTTTTGGGTATCATAGCGGAGACGGTATCACTCTTTATTATCCCGATGATGGTGAAACTTATCATCGATTCGCTGACGGCGGGTGATGCGCTTAATAAGACCTTGATCCTGATCGGGATCAATTCCATAGTCATGCTTATCATATATCTTACAGCAGGCTATGTCGAAAACAATACCCCTTACAGAATGAAACACGCTCTGGTTCGTTTTAAGCGTGAGCTTACCGAGACCATGACCTCCATGGAGTATGCCAGCATGGAAGATCCTAAGGTGCTGGATGAACACGAGCGTATAAGAAATGTCATGAACGTAAAGACCCAGGGCATAGAAGGCATGATGGACTCAACTGTGAAATGTGCAAGGCTCATTGTACAGATGATCATGGCGGGTATCCTTATATCCGGTCTGCACCCTTTGCTGATAGTAATACTTCTGGGACTTTTATTACTCTCATTTCTGGTGGTTGATAAGACCAAGCTTAAAGATAAGGAACTGGTTTGGGATGCTCTTGGACCCTACTGGAGAAAGCATTTTAATATGGGGTATCTGACAAACCACTTCACCTCTGCAAAAGAGATAAGAGTATATGACATGAAGGACTGGATCTATAAAAAGTATCTGGGGATCAATTCGGATATACTGGCTAAGTATAAGCTTTCAAGAAACATCTGGTTCAGATCCCACGCCCTCTGCATGCCTATAGCCCTGCTGGAGGAAGTAAGCCTTTACGCTTTCCTGATATGGCAGCTGTCCATGGATAAGCTCACGGTAGCGGAGTTTACCCTCTATGTTGCAGCGGTGCATATCTTCATAAAGGCCTTGAGTGATTTTATCCATGAGTATACGGAGATCAAAAGGCAGTCGCTGGAAGTAAAGGATTTCAGGGCTTTCATAGACCGCTATAAAGTTAAAGATGTACCGGCTAAGGAACTGCCTGCAATGGAAGAGAGACCGGCGTTTGAATTTAAGGATGTGAGCTTCTGCTACGAAGGTCAGAAGAAAAACGCTCTTGAACATGTTTCGATATCCATACCTTATGGAGAGCGACTGGCAGTTGTGGGACTTAACGGAGCAGGGAAAACTACGTTTATAAAACTGCTTGCCGGTTTCTACAAACCTGCAGAAGGAAAGATCTGCTTAAACGGGAAAGACTGTGCGGATATGAGCAGGGAAGAGATATTCAGATATTTCTCCGCAGTATTCCAGAATGTGGAGGAATATCCCTTCACCGTGGCGGAAAACGTATCTATGAAAAACTTAAAGGATACTGACGAAGAAAAGGTAAAAGACTGTCTTAAGCGCTGCGGGCTTTATGAGAAGATCGCCGGGCTGGAAAACGGTGATAAGAGCCAGGTGATGAAGGTGATAGAGAAAGACGGCGTGGATTTTTCCGGCGGAGAAAAACAGAAACTTGCGCTGGCAAGGGCTTTGTATAAGGATGCACCGGTGATAATACTGGATGAACCTACATCTGCGCTGGATCCTCTTGCAGAAGAAAAGCTTTATACAAGCTTTAACGATCTGATAGGTGAGCGTACCGGAATATTCATCTCCCACAGATTATCTTCAACTAAATTCTGCGATAAGGTAGCTATGTTCGAAGATTCCCATCTGGTGGAGTACGGCACCCATGAGGAACTGATGCGGAAAAAGGGTAAATATTATGAACTGTATGAAACCCAGGCACAGTTCTACAGAGAGGAAGGAGAAAAAGAGGAGGATAAAAAAGATGAAAGATGATAAGAACATCAAAGTAAAACCCATAAGATATTTTGCATCCGCGATGAAAAAATATAAAAAAGGTTTTTATCTTTTATATGCGATACTGATCCTTGCCTTGATGATACAGCCTTTTATAAATATGTTCGGCCCCAAGATGATGATAGATGCGATCATGGAAAAAGCTGATGTAATGATCATCATAAAGATCGCTGCTGTAATGGTAATTGCGGATTTTGCGATAAAGGCCGTGACGGTATTTACGGATCTGGAACTTGACAGGGAATACTATACGGGACTGGACAGGCATCTGGAAGCAGCTGTCGGCAAAAAGAGCATGGAGCTTAAATACGAGACAACCGAGAATAAGGAGACCCTGGACAGCCTGGCTGATGCCAGAACGGGCATAGATTCCGAATATTCGGGCGGTTCAAAAGGACTATTCGGTGCGATAGCTTTATTGACGGTAAATATCGTGGTAATCCTGCTTTCGGCTGCAATAGTATTCAGATACACCCTGATTCCGGTCTTCCTTATTGTCATAAATGTAACGCTGAATGCGTTTTTTGAGAGCAGGCTTAATAAGATAAAGATGGATCAGATACAGCGTCTGGCAGTGACGGACAGAGCATACCACTATCTGCTTCACGGGCTTTCGGATATCAGGTACGGAAAAGATATAAGGCTCTTTAATGCGAAGGATATGATGCTGGGAAGAGTCGACGGTTTTAATGATAAGCAGTCGGAGATAAATAAGAACTACGCAAAGGAATCGCAGAAATACATTAGCGGTTCAAAGATAAATCTTGCGGTGACTGCAGCGCTGATATATCTGATGCTTGCCATTATGGTTATAGATAAAAAGATAGGCATAGGTGATTTTACGATGCTTTCGACTGCGGTTACCACCATCGTTGCATCAATAAACATGGTTCTTAAGCAGATACTGGAACTGAAGAAATTCTGCGGGTATTCGGAAAAGTTTATCAGTTACGTGGAAGGAAATGTTTATGAGGAAAAGGGAGATAAGGATCCCGATATCTCGAAAGGCATCGTTATTGTGTTTAAGGACGTATCCTTTAAATATCCCGGAAGTAAAACGTATGCGCTTAAGAATATCAATGCAACAATAAAAAGCGGGGAGCACTGGTCGGTGGTGGGCTTAAACGGCGCGGGAAAATCAACGTTTATAAAGTTGTTATGCAGACTGTATGAATGCACGGAGGGAGAGATACTTGTAAATAACGTAAACATAATGGATTACGATTACAGCAGCTATATGAAGATACTTTCCGTAGTATTCCAGGATTTCTGCCTGCTTAACTTTTCCATAAAGGAGAATCTTATCTGCGACAGCCCGGATAAGGTTTCTGACGAAAAGCTTATTCCCCTGCTGGAGGAAGTGGGCTTAAAGGATAAAGTGGATTCGCTCCCGCTGGGCCTGATGACGCCGGTATTCAGATACTACGACCAGAACGGATTCGAGCCTTCCGGCGGTGAACAGCAGAAGATAGCGATGGCAAGGGCGCTTTATAAAAATGCACCCGTACTGATACTGGATGAGCCTACGGCAGCGCTGGATCCCATAGCGGAAAAAGAGATATACGAGCAGTTCAACAGCATGGTAAAGAATAAGACCGCCATATTCATATCGCACCGTTTGGCATCCTGCAAGTTCTGCGATAAGCTGCTGGTATTTAAGGACGGCGAGATAGTGGAGCGCGGCACCCACGACAGTCTGGTGAAGCTCTCCGGCGGCCTCTACGCTAATATGTACAAAGCACAGGAAAAGATGTATAGTTAAACCAGTGTCATCCTGAGCGAAGCGAAGGATCTTAAATAGGATGCCGTGTCATTCTGAGGAGCGCAGCGACGAAAAATCTTATTATTTTAAGGAGATCATCAAATGGACAAAAAGATGACATCCGGCGAGATAGCCAAAAAAGCGGGAGTATCCCAGAAGGCGGTGCGCCTGTATGATGAGAAAGGGCTTCTGAAGCCAACCGATTATTCGGAAGGCAATTACAGGCTCTACGACAATGCATCGCTGCAGATCCTGGAAAAGATAGTAGCGCTTAAGGCGATAGGTTTTTCTCTGGAAGAGATCAGGGATAATCTGGTAGCGGGTGAGGCTGTTAATGTTGAAGAAGCCCTGCGCCTTCAGCTTAAGAACATGGAGGAAAAGCGCAGCCAGATAGATAATGTGATAGCCGCGATCAACGGAGCACTTGAACGCAGGGGCAGTGCCCTTGACTGGGATGATGTGGCTTCCATAGTGCAGAGTATAAACATAGACCGCAAGGCGGACGAGCATCACTGGGATGCTCTTAAGCATACGACCCAGGAGCCTGACTGGTATGTGAAGATATTCGATTCTCTTGATATTAAAAAGAAGGAAAAGATACTGGATCTGGGCTGCGGTTATGCCAAGCTTTGGAGAAACAGTATTGAAAGGATACCTGAAGGATCAAAGATATATGCCATAGATGTGCGTGGAAGCTGGGCGGATGATTTTGAAAAATACCTGGCCGAGAATAAAGACAGCTTTCCGAAGGGTGTGAAGATATCCCTGTTATTTGAGGATCTGGAGACGGATGCAGCGTGGGAAAAGATAGAAAAAAATAAAGAATACAGTATGATCATCGCACATTACCTGGGATATGAATTAAAAGATCCCGAAGCGATGGTCGCGCATGCGGCAGGATGTCTGTCAGATAAAGGCATGTTTTCCTATAATGGATGGGGGGCAGACAGCTGGTACCGCTTTCTGCAGGATATATTCACAGATCTTAAGATAAAGGCTCCCTTTGTAGAGGAAAGGATAGCAGCACGGAAAAAAGCGGCAGAAGACACGGAGAATATGCTTAAGAAGTACTTTAGTAAGGTGGAGCTGGCGCCGCTGTCCAATAAATGGCATTATACCGATGCAAAAGAACTCTTTAACAAGCTTAAGGGTACTTTTGAAGAAGAGGAAAAGTTTATGATATCAAAGCAGGATAAACTGGAAAGATATCTTGCGAAAAAGATAGAGAAGGACGGGGAGATAGTGATCGAATCGTATACTTATTTCTGGCATTGCAGAAAATAAGAGGCCATAAGCTTTTTTGGCATCCTGGTAGCCGGATATGTACCGCTTGGTAGTAAACATATTGTATATACTGCGCTTAGTCTGTATGATGTGACCATATTAAACAACAAGGAGGTATTGATATGGACACAACAGGACAAACGATATGCATTAAGGAGTTAAATGAATTAAAGAGGGACGCGCAGGAGATGCAGAAAAAAGGCCTGCCCTTCATGATGGCGTCGGTGGTGATATGGACGCTTATCCTTTCGGTTCGCCTGATGAACTTCGGGATCGCAAGAGCCAATCTGTTAACTTTTATGTGCTCCTGCTTTTTGATGCCGCTGGCCTTTATGTTCTCAAAGATACTCAGGGCGGATATTTTTAAGAAAACGGCTAATCCCATAAACAAACTTGGCTTTCTGTGTACCATGAATCAGATGCTTTATCTGATAATAGTAATGTGGGCCTTCAGCAGGGAGCCGGAAGCAATGCTTATGCTTTATGCATGCGTATTCGGAGCACATCTGCTTCCCTACAGCTGGGTATACGACAGCAAGGCGTATGCCGTGACAGCAGTGATCGAAACTATAGGGGCGGTAGTGATTTCCACTATCCGGGGAAGCGTGGCAGCAGCCATATTCATGACAGTGATGCAGATAATGCTTTGCATCGTACTTTTTACAGATATAAGAAAGGCAAAGACAGAAGTTGAAGGTTGAGGTTAAGAACGATCTGGATTCGGGATCGGTATTTGTAGAGATACACTGCACGGATATAACGGACGAGGTCAATAAGCTGGAACGTTATATCAAACGGTATAAGGCAGCCATCCCTGCAACGGCAGACGGCGAGAGGGTGAACCTGGCTGTGGAAGCCATACTCTATATAGAATCGGTTGATAAGAGAACCTTTATCTATACGGAGAACAGGGTCCTGATGACGGAAAAGCGGCTCTACGAACTGGAAGAGGTCCTGGATAAAAGAGATTTTTTCAGGTGTTCGAAATCAACGATAATCCATCTGAATAAGATAGTTAAGCTTAAACCGGAGATCACCAGGAATATACTTGCCACACTTTCAAACGGCGAGAATATAGTGATATCCAGAAGATACGCGGCAGAGCTTAAGAAACTGCTGGGGATAGGGAATTAGGTTATGGGAAAATTAAAAGAATTATTGATAAACTTCAGGAATGCCGTGGCGTTCAGTTATTCGTGGCTGGTGATATGCTGTCTGGCTGTGACGCTTATAAGCGGCAAAGATACGCTTGGCGCAGGCTTTCTTTT
>CAMVRS010000076.1 GCA_947169935.1 uncultured Lachnospiraceae bacterium | reverse complement strand
TGATGATAGGCGTGTTTGTGCTGGGGGGTATACAGATATTCTTTATAGGACTGATAGGTGAATATATACTGAACATAAATACCCGTGTGATACACAGGCCTGTTGTGGTCGAAGAACGGCGGCTCAATTTTGAGGAGAGCAAGGATGGAGATTAAGAAGGCTGTTGTAAGCGGGGCTTTGGGCTTTGCCGGAGTACATCTGACTGATCTTCTGCTTTCGCAGGGGATAGAGGTGACAGCTTTATTAAGACCGGATTCATCCCATAATGAACGTCTGGATATGTTAAAGACAAAGCACAGTGAGGTATACGTCAAAGCACTCTGTGTTGACCGGGCACAGCACAGTCTTACTGATTATGCGGATGAAATAGGAACGGATAATGACGTATTCTTTGATCTGGCATGGGGAGGCGGACGCAATGACATGCCGGCCCAGACGGAAAATATCGACCGCTGTCTGGATTCGCTTAAAGCGGCAGCGCTTACGGGCTGCAGACGTTATGTGGGTGTGGGGTCACAGGCAGAGTACGGTGTGGTGAGCGGTGTCATTACCGAAGAAATGCCTGCGCGCCCTTTCAGCGCATACGGAGCTGCCAAGCTTTCGGCCTGCCATCTGAGCCGTATACTGGCACAGCAGCTGGGAGTCGAATGGATATGGGGCAGGATATTCTCACTCACAGGGGAATATGAGCCGGCGGGCCGCATGATGCCCGATCTGATAAGGAAACTTAAGACCGGAGAGCCTTTTTCATTAAGCAGCTGCAGACAGATGTGGGATTATCTGGATCCTAAGGACTGCGCGGCGGCGCTGCTGGCACTGGCGCAGAGAGGACGTTCCGGGGAGATATATAATATAGCCAACGGGGCTTACAGACCGCTCAGGGAATTTGTTGAAGAAGCAAGGGATATATTTGCACCGGGGACAGAGCTGTCGTTCGGGGCCGATCCTGATCCCTTCGTATCACTTGCAGTGTCTGTAGATAAGCTTAAGAATGATACGGGCTGGGAAGCACGTATTTCTTTTAGAGAGAGTATAATGAAAATCTAATGATAAGATTCTTCGGGCTGACGCCCTCAGAATGACAGGGAATGTCATCCTGAGGAGCGCAGCGACGAAGGATCTTATAATGACAGGAGGCATAGTATGGCTAATCAAAAGATATTGCTGGGGGATTTCGAACTGGGGGATAATTCTGTTCCCTATTTTATCGCAGAGATAGGCATTAACCATAACGGGGATATGCAGGTGGCCAAGCGCCTTATGGATGCGGCTTTTGCCATTGGATGGAACTGCGTGAAGTTCCAGAAGAGGGAGCCTGATATAGCTGTTCCCGAAGCACAGAAGAGTGTAATGCGCGACACCCCCTGGGGGCAGATGACTTATCTGGATTATAAAAAACATGTGGAGTTCGGAAAAAAGGAATACGACTATATAGACAGCTATTGTAAGGAAAAGCCTCTGGCCTGGACGGCAAGTCCCTGGGATATGCCCAGCCTTGAGTTCCTTATGCAGTATGATGTGCCTTTCATAAAGCTGGCGTCTGCAGCAAACGGAAATGAAGAGCTGGTAAAGGCTGCCTGCAGGTATAATAAGCCGATCATTATGTCGGACGGCATGAGCACACAGGAGGAACTGGATAAAGCAGTATCCTGGCTGGAAGATTACAGTAACGGCGATTATGTGCTGCTGCATACCAATTCGACTTATCCGGCACCGCCGGAGAGCCTGAATCTGGCTTATATCAACACGCTGCGTGAGCGCTATCACTGCATAGTGGGGTACAGCGGCCACGAGCAGAACCTGGAGCCTACCGTTGTGGCTGCGACTCTTGGGGCAAAGGTCATTGAGAGACATGTTACGCTTTCACATGATATGTGGGGAACTGACCAGAAGGCAAGTCTGGAGATAAATGCGATGTTCATGCTGTACCGCCGCTGTATGGATATTCAGAGTATGATAGGCAGCGGAGAGAAGACCATGGATGAGGCTGAGGCAAAAGTAAGACAGAAGCTTAAGGGGTATTGATGATGGATAAGGCTTTTTTTGAGGGGCTGAGTGAGGAAGAAGCACGGAAAAAGATAACAGAGCTGGCGGGTGATTACTGCGAGCTTTACCATAAGAGAAAAGAGTATACGCCCGGAGATCATATCTCATACGGCGGACGTTTCTATGACAGACGTGAGATGGAAAACCTGGTGGATTCATCCCTGGAATTCTGGCTCACGGCCGGCAGATATGTACAGGAATTCGAAAAGAAATTTGCAGCGTGGCTGGGCGTGAAGTTCTGTTCTACGGTGAATTCAGGGTCCTCTGCCAACCTTCTGGCCTTTATGGCACTTACTTCCCCGCTGCTTAAGGAGCGTGCGATAAAGCCCGGTGATGAAGTGATCACGGTGGCAGCAGGCTTTCCTACCACAGTATCACCCATAGTCCAGTACGGGGCTGTACCGGTGTTTGTTGATGTTACGATCCCGGGATACAATATCGATGCCGCTAAGCTGGAAGAGGCATACAGCGAAGGAAAGACCAGGGCGGTGATGATAGCTCATACCCTGGGCAATCCCTTTGATCTTGAGGCCGTATCCGCATTCTGTGAAAAGCATGGCCTGTGGCTTATTGAAGATAACTGTGATGCCCTGGGCAGCGAATATATGCTGAAGGGCAGGAAAGTTAAGACAGGTACTGTCGGACATATCGGAACTTCAAGTTTTTATCCGCCCCATCATATGACTATGGGGGAGGGCGGTGCCGTGTATACCGACGATCCGCTGCTCCACCGCATCGTGCGTTCGCTGCGTGACTGGGGCAGGGACTGCGTATGCGAGCCCGGACAGGATAACCGCTGCGGACACCGTTATGACGGGCAGTACGGGCAGCTTCCCGCCGGTTATGATCACAAATATGTCTATTCACATCTGGGATATAATCTTAAGATAACTGATATGCAGGCAGCAGTGGGCGTTGCCCAGCTGGAAAAGATAGACAGCTTCACGGCTTTAAGACGTGAGCATCATGCGTACCTGTATGAAGGGCTGGCGGATCTTTCGGATAAGCTTGTTTTGCCTGTGGCCACAGCCAATGCGGATCCTTCCTGGTTCGGCTTTATGATCTGCTGCAGGGAAGGCGTGGACCGTACCAGGCTGGTAAGACATCTCGAAGATGCAGGTGTACAGACCCGGATGCTCTTTTCGGGCAATCTTATAAAGCATCCCTGCTTTGATCATCTGCGGGATGCGCAGGGCGAAAAATACCGCGTGGCGGGAAGCCTGGAAAATACGGACAGGATTATGCAGAGCGGCTTCTGGATAGGAGTATATCCAGGCATGACGCAGAGCATGATGGATGTGATGATCGGAGAGATACATAAAGGATTACAAGCCTAAGCGGAATGTCGTTTGGCCACCGGTTCTTGTCATGCTGAGGAGCGCAGCGACGAAGAATCCTGAAAGAGTAAATTGTGATATGAAAGAAAACTTTAAAGACGCATATAAAAACAGAAAAATCCTCATAACAGGCCATACCGGCTTTAAAGGCAGCTGGATGGTCAGGCTTCTTTACGGGCTTGGAGCCGAAGTATACGGTTACAGCCTTGATGCGCCTACTGATCCGTCGCTCTTTAAGCTTATCGGTCTGGATAAGAAGATGGGGGAACGCAGCCGTATCGCGGATATACGTGATCTTAAAAGCCTTTCGGATTTTATGTCTGAGGTCAGGCCGGAGATAGTGATCCATATGGCGGCACAGCCCATAGTGCGTACCTCGTATCAGGATCCCGTGGGTACTTATGAGACCAATGTGATGGGTACCGTGAATATATTGGAAGCTGTAAGACAGTGCCCATCTGTGAAGTCCGTAGTCAATGTGACTACCGATAAAGTATATCTTAACAGGGAGCGTGATGAGGGATACAGGGAAGATGAAGAGCTCAAAGGCTACGATCCCTATTCCAATTCCAAATCCTGCTCGGAGCTTGTTACCTACAGTTATGTACAGTCTTTCTTTAAAGACAGGGATATAGCGGTCAGCACCATGCGCGCCGGTAATGTCATAGGCGGCGGTGACTTTGCAAAGGACAGGCTGATCCCGGACTGCGTGAGGGCGGTAGCGGCAGGAAATCCCATCGTTCTGCGGAATCCCGATTCGGTAAGGCCTTATCAGCATGTGCTGGAGCCGGTCTATGCGTATCTTTATCTGGCTGCGGCACAGCTTGAAGACAGAAGTCTTGCCGGGAATTATAATGTGGGACCGGAAGAGAGCGACTGCCTTAAGACTATAGAGATGGCAGAGCTTTTCTGCAAACAGTGGAACAAACTGGCGGAGTCTTACGGCGGGCTGAATCCCGCAAATGTAGAGTGCCGGCCCGACGGAGGCCCTCATGAGGCAAAGCTGCTCAAGCTTGACTGTACAAAGATAACGACGGTGCTTGGCAGAAAGCCCCGCTGGAACAGTGCCATGGCAGTGGAGAAGACTGTTGAGTGGTCTGCAGCCTATGTAAGCGGTGCGGATGTTGACAGGATATGTGAAGAGCAGATCGCGGAGTATCTTTCAGCCTGAGCGCACATAACAGCGCATGTCATCCTGAGTCCACACTTCAGTCCGTGTCATCCTGAGGAGCACAGCGACGAAGGATCTTTTTCAAAATACCCCTTGCAATTATCACAGCTACATGTTATTATTCTCCCATCTTCAGGAGAGATCCTGTCGGAACGCTGGTTAAGCAGCAGCGTCATGGGGTTGATCACCCCTGCGGATCGTTCGCGATCCCTGATCCAATCAGACAATTTTATATTTTAATGGAGGGCGTTTTATAGGACTCATATTCTTTTTGCAGCTGTTAATATTGTTTTTGTCAGTACAAAGGAAAAAGAAAAATAGGTGTTGACAAAATCGAACAAATGTTTTACATTATGTAAAGCGAACTAATGTTCGCAGAGAGAAAAGGAGAATCGAAAATGGGAGAGACAATGATAAGAGAAGAAAAATTAAAGGCATTGGAAGCTGCTATATCCCAGGTTGAGAAGCAGTTCGGTAAGGGGGCTATGATGAAGCTGGGAGATCCCGCTTCAAAGATGAATGTGGAGACCATCCCCACGGGTTCATTAAGCCTTGATATAGCACTTGGCCTTGGCGGTATTCCCAAGGGCCGTGTGATAGAGATATACGGACCTGAATCTTCAGGTAAGACGACCGTTACCCTGCACATGATAGCAGAGGTACAGAAGAGAGGCGGTATCGCAGGTTTCATAGATGCTGAGCATGCACTGGATCCCGTATATGCAGCCAATATAGGCGTTGATGTTGATAATCTTTACATAAACCAGCCGGATTACGGTGAGCAGGGACTTGAGATAGCGGAGACCATGGTAAGATCCGGAGCTATGGATATCGTGGTAGTCGACTCTGTTGCAGCCCTTACACCTAAGGCAGAACTGGACGGTGACATGGGAGATGCGCATGTGGGTCTGCAGGCAAGACTTATGTCACAGGCACTGCGTAAGCTGGCAGGTGCGATAAGCAAATCAAACTGCACCGTGGTATTCATCAACCAGCTTCGTGAGAAAGTCGGCGTATTCTACGGAAATCCCCAGGTTACCACAGGTGGTAATGCCCTTAAGTATTATGCTTCTGTCCGTATGGAGATCAAGCGTGTTGAGCAGCTTAAGAACGGCGGCGAATTTATCGGAAACCGCACCAGAGCAAAGATAGTCAAGAATAAAGTGGCACCTCCTTTCAAAGAGGCTGAATTCGATATAATGTTCGGCCAGGGTATCTCCTATGAAGGTGACCTTCTGGATCTGGCTACCGATATAGATGTTATCGTTAAGAGCGGCGCATGGTTCTCCTATAATGGAGAGAAGATAGGCCAGGGCCGGGAGAATGCGAAGATCTATCTGCAGGAGCATCCTGAGGTTTGTGCAGAGGTGGATCGTAAGGTCAGAGAGCATTACAATATCGGCGGTTCTCCTTCGGAGATAGATATCAAGCCTGTAGGCAAGCCGGTAAAAACTACCCGTAAGTCAAAGGCTTCCGAGGATGAGAATTCTTCCGGCGGTAGCGGCGAATAAAACAGACAGGATCCTGAGACAAGCGGCCTCAGGATCCTGATAAAGGAATGCTATATGAAAGAAGTAACGGATCTTATTCCGGCCGGCAAAGGGCGGAGTGAAGTATGGCTGGATGGGGAGAGGAGCTTTATCCTATACAGGGCAGAGCTCTCCCGTCTGGATATAAGCCCCGGAAAGATTCTGAGTGATGAGGACTTGCAAAGCATCTATAAAGAGGTCCTGTGTCCCAGAGCTATAAACAGGCTCCTGTATCTTTTGGGAAGCAGGGATATGACATACAGGGAACTCGAGGACAAGCTTATAGCAGGCAGGTATCCAAAAGAGGTACGCGAATATGCGCTGGGGCGCATGGAAGAATACGGATACGTAAATGACGGATCTTATGCCCGCAGATACGTTGAATGCTACCGTGGACGAAAGAGTATGGGCAGCATCAGGCAGGCTCTGATGAAGAAAGGCATATCCCGTGATCTGATATCAAAGACTCTGGAGGAAGCTGAAGAAAAGGATGCTTTATCCGGGCAGGAAAGGGAACTGATAAAGACCCTTCTGGATAAAAAAAGATACGATCCGGAGGCGGCAGACCGCAAGGAGAAGCAAAGGCTTTACGCCTATCTGAGCCGAAGGGGATTTAAGTCCGATGATATATCGGCGGTTATGTTTGACTTGACATAGTATCGGACAAAAGACTATAATAAAGCTGTTGTGGTTTCAACAGCTTTTTTGTTTGCACAATGAAAATTTAATAAAGGAGGTGCACCTATGGAATATCTTATAGGCGCAGTGATCGCTGCGGTTGTCACGCTCCTCATTGCCATACCTGTTACTTCAAAAGTTTCTGTTGATAAATATAAGAGGGACGAAGAGGCTAAGATAGGTAACGCGGAGGATAAAGCGAGGACGATCATCGATGAAGCATTGAAGACTGCTGAAGAGAAGAAGCGTGAGAGCATGATCGAGGTTAAGGAAGAAACGATCAAGGCTAAGAACGAGCTGGATAGAGAGCTCAAAGAGCGCAGAAATGAACAGGCACGTTCGGAACGCAGGATACAGCAGAAAGAAGAGTCTATCGATAAGAAGACTGAAGCGATCGAGAGAAGGGAACAGAGTCTGGCACAGAGGGAAGACAACCTCAACAAAAAGAGAGAGGAGGTCGAAAAGCTCAGTGCACAGAGATTGCAGGAGCTGGAACGGATCTCAGGGTTATCCTCCGACCAGGCAAAGGAGTATTTACTGAAATCCGTTGAGGAAGAGGTAAAGCACGAGACCGCCATGAAGATCAAAGAGGCGGAGATACGTGCAAAGGAAGAGGCCGACAAGAAGGCCAGGGAATGTGTGGTAACGGCTATTCAGAGATGTGCCGCAGACCACGTATCCGAGACTACCATTTCGGTAGTGCAATTGCCCAGTGACGAAATGAAGGGCAGGATCATCGGACGTGAAGGTCGTAATATCCGTACATTGGAGACAATGACCGGAGTCGAACTGATCGTTGATGATACTCCCGAAGCTGTAGTGCTTTCTGCATTTGATCCTGTGCGCCGTGAGGTTGCAAGGATCGCTCTTGAGCGTCTTATCGTGGATGGACGTATCCATCCCGCGCGTATCGAGGAGATGGTTGATAAAGCCCGCAAGGAAGTCGACAGCATCATGAAAGAAGAGGGCGAAGCCGCATTACTTGAATGTAATGTTCATGGTCTTAATCCGGAGCTTACCAAACTTATCGGACGTCTTAAATTCCGTACCAGTTTCGGGCAGAATGCACTTACTCATTCCATTGAAGTATCACAGCTTGCAGGTCATCTTGCATCGGAGCTGGGACTTGATGCCAGGGCTGCCAGACGTGCAGGTATACTGCATGATATAGGCAAGGCCATTGACCACGATATGGAAGGATCCCATGTGCAGCTGGGTACGGAATTGTGCCGCAAGTATAAAGAATCTCCTGTGGTCATCAATGCGGTAGAAGCACACCATGGTGATGTGGAACCCCAGTCGATGGTCGCTTGTCTGGTGCAGGCAGCAGATGCTATCTCGGCAGCAAGACCGGGAGCAAGACGCGAGACACTTGGTACATATACCAATCGTTTGTCGCAGCTTGAAGAGATAACCAATTCCTTCAAGGGAGTAGAAAGATCCTTTGCTATACAGGCCGGCAGGGAAGTCAGGGTCATGGTTGTACCGGAACAGGTATCAGATGACGATATGGTCATTCTTGCCAGGGATATATCCAGGAAAGTTGAGGATGAAATGCAGTATCCCGGCATGATCAAAGTCAACGTGATCCGCGAATCCAGAGTAGTTGATTATGCTAAATGATCAGAATTAAACAGCAGCCGTCGGGCAAAACCGGCGGCTGTTTTTTTGCGCTGTGCTGCTTTTATGGAATTAAAAAACCGTGGAATCTCTTCCACGGTTTCTTGTGCGGGAAAAGGGACTTGAACCCTCACGAAAATACATTCACTAGATCCTTAGTCTAGCCTGTCTGCCAATTCCAGCATTCCCGCAAACAAAAAGTATAATAGCAGATTCGTGCACGCTTGTCAAATGATTTATTTGCAAATTTCGAAATTTTTTATTTAATCTTTTTTGGACGATATGGAATTTTATCTATTATATCGAAGAGAAATATGTTAAAATAAATCGTTATGTCAGAGATGAAGATACTGCTCACGGGCGGCGTGGGTGAATATGAGGAAAAGAAGTCCAGATTCATAGCTACGCTGCGTCCTGTCAGTACCCCGGAGGAAGCGGCATCCTTTTTTGATGAGATGAAAAAGAAATACTGGGATGCCAGGCATAACTGCAGCGCCTGCGTGATAGGCAGGAATAATGAATACAGCCGCTGCTCTGATGACGGGGAACCTTCGGGAACAGCCGGACGTCCTATGCTGGAGGTGCTGACAGGCGCTGAGGTGCATAACGCTGCGGTGGTGGTGACGCGTTACTTCGGCGGAGTGCTGCTGGGCACAGGCGGCCTGGTAAGGGCATATACTAAAGCGGTACAGGAAGGTATTGCCAACAGTATCCTGGCTACGGAGCGGGAAGGGGAACGACTTCTTCTGGCTATGGATTATCCGGATGTTGACAGAGTGCTCAATCATCTGAAAAACGCGGGACAGAATATAGATAAGTCTGATTACGGAACGGATGTCACGATGGAAGTGATATGCGCCGTTGAAAAGAAAGAAGCCTTAAAGAAAGCTCTGACGGAGCTGACCGCCGGCCGCATATACATCGAAGAGCTGGGAAGCTGTACTTTTCTGGATAAAGATTAACAATGGAAGACTTTGAAGAATTAAACGAACTTATAGAGACCAAGCAGTATACGCGCCTGCGCCAGGAACTGGCCGATATGAACGACGCGGATATAGCAGCCTTCCTTGAGCAGATGGATGATGAGAAGATGCTGAAGATATTCCGCATCCTGCCCAAATCCATGGCTGCCGATGTTTTCTCGTACCTTGAATTCGAAAACCAGTCATCCATTATCACATCGCTTTCCGAAAAAGATGCGGCAAACATCATCGATAACCTGATGGCCGATGATGCTACCGACCTTATAGAAGAGATGCCGGCAAACGTTGTAAAGAAGCTGCTGGCAAACGCCAGTCCGGAGACCAGGCGTGATATAAATCATCTGCTGCGCTATCCTGAAGACTCTGCAGGATCGGTCATGACCGTGGAGTATGTGGATCTTAATGAGGATCTTACTGTAAAGCAGGCCATAGACCGTATACGCAGCATAGGTATCGATTCAGAGACAATAAATATCTGCTATGTGCTGGACAGCACCCGCAAGCTTAAGGGAACGGTGGCCCTGCGATACCTGCTGTTATCCAAAGATGACGATATAATCGGCGAGATAATGCACGAGAATGTCGTCAGCATAAATACACTGATGGACCAGGAGGAAGTGGCCAGGACCTTCCAGAAGTACGACTTTACTTCCATGCCCGTAGTTGATAACGAAGACAGACTTGTTGGTATCATCACCGTCGACGACGTCGTGGACATCATCGAAGAAGAGGCTACGGAGGATATGGAAAAGATGGCAGCTATCGTTCCCTCCGATAAGCCTTATATGAGGACCAGTGTATTTGAGATATGGGGCAAGCGTATGCCCTGGCTGCTTTTGCTGATGATAAGTGCCACCTTTACAGGCAGTATAATAGCCGGCTTTGAGGACGCTCTTGGAGCCCTTCCGGTGCTGGTCGCATATATCCCCATGCTGATGGATACAGGCGGTAATGCAGGCGGACAGGCTTCAGTGACGGTTATCCGTGGTCTTTCGCTTAATGAGATAGAATTCAGGGATGTGCTTAAGGTGGTCTGGAAGGAATTCAGGGTCGCAGTTCTATGCGGTGTATCCCTTGCGGCGGCTAATTTTGTAAAATTATTATTCTTTGACAGGGTTAGCGTTATGGTAGCGCTGGTGGTATGTCTGACCCTGCTTTCCGCAGTGCTGATGGCCAAGCTGGTAGGATGTACGCTGCCTATGCTGGCAAAGAAAATGGGCTTTGACCCGGCTGTTATGGCAAGTCCCTTCATAACTACTATAGTAGATGCGCTTTCGCTGCTGGTATATTTTGCGATAGCCACGAGGGTGCTGGATATATAAAACAGATCGGAGGACAATCACTATGAGTATGGCAGATAAGATTTTCATAGATATGTGTAAGGATATACTGGAGAACGGTACCAGTACCGAAGGGGAGAAGGTTCGTCCCCACTGGGAAGACGGTACTCCGGCCTATACCATAAAGAAATTCGGCGTGGTCAACCGTTATGATCTTCGTAAGGAGTTTCCGATAATAACCCTTCGCCGTACTGCTTTAAAATCCGCTACGGAGGAGATGCTCTGGATATGGCAGCAGAAATCCAATAATATCCGCTTTCTGCATAGTCATATCTGGGATGAATGGGCTGATGAGAACGGATCCATAGGTAAGGCTTACGGATATCAGATGGGTGTTAAGCATCAGTATAAAGAGGGGATGATGGACCAGGTGGACAGAGTGATCTATGACCTTAAGAACAATCCTTTCAGTCGCCGCATCATGACCAATATCTATGTGCATCAGGATCTGCATGAGATGAACCTTTATCCCTGCGCCTACAGCATGACTTTTAATGTTACACAGCGCAAAGGAGAGGATAAGCTGACCCTGAACGCCATATTAAACCAGCGTTCCCAGGATGTGCTTATGGCAAATAACTGGAATGTGGCCCAGTATGCGGTATTGGTGCATATGCTGGCCAGAACCTGTGATATGGAGGTAGGAGAGCTCGTTCACGTTATAGCCGATGCCCATATCTATGACAGGCATGTCGATATGGTGAAGGAGCTTATCAGCAGAACGCCTTATGAGGCGCCGCAATTTGTTCTGAATCCCGATAAGAAGGACTTTTATGAGTTTACACGTGATGATGTTAAGCTGATAGGCTATCAGTACGGGGAAGAATTTGAAAACATCCCGGTAGCCATATAAGAAGGAGGAGCCATGAACGCCATAGTCAATGTCGATAAAAACTGGGGGATAGGTAATAAAGGTGAGCTTCTGGTAAGGATCCGTTCCGATCTGAAACGCTTTAAAGCCCTTACCCTAGGCAAGGTTGTGGTCCTCGGGCGCAAGACCATGGATACCTTTCCGGGCAGAAAGCCGCTTAAAGACCGCACCAATATTATTTTGTCCCGTGACGAAAACTATACCGTAGAAGGCGGGATAGTAGTGCATTCAATGGAAGAGCTTATGGAGGAACTTAAGAAGTATCATTCAGAGGATGTGTTTATCATAGGCGGAGAGAGTATTTACCGTCAGATGCTGCCTTATTGTGATACCGTATATGTTACCAAGGTGGATCATGAAGCTGAGTCGGATGCTTTTTATCCCGATCTGGATGTTGATCCGGAATGGAAAGTCCGTCAGACGTCGGAGACGCAGACGGACTATGATGTACCTTATAGCTTTGTTGATTACGTGAGAACTACTTGACCACCTGATTCCTGCCGCCCTGCTTGCCTTTGTAGAGCTTGGCGTCGGCGCGGTTGATGGTGGCCTCTATACCCAGTCTGGGATTGAACTCCTCCATACCGTAGGTCATGGTTATATTGAAGTGGAACTCCTTGAAGTCCATGGAGGTCTTCTCTACTTCGTGGCGGAGCTCGTCCAGATAACGGTAAGCCTTATCAAGATCCATATTCTCAAAAGCGAAGAGGAATTCTTCACCGCCCCAGCGGGCAACATGTCCCTTGTCTTTCATGAACTTCTTGAAAAGATTGGCGGCAGTGGAAAGAACATAGTCGCCGGTATCGTGCCCGTAGGTGTCGTTTACTTTCTTGAAGAAATCTATATCTCCGATAGCCATGGTGAAAACCTTGTTTGAGCGGTTATATTCAAATACAAGACCGGCAAGGTATTCGTTCATATGACGGCGGTTGGAAAGACCTGTCAGGGTATCCAGATTCGCCATACGCTCCAGATTATCATTGATACGGCGGAGCTTTTCTTCTGCCTGGTTGAACTTCATACAGTAAGCATAAGCGGTTGACAGCAGGGCGCAGGAGAATGCCAGCATATTGAAAGTCTGTATAGCCATCATCATAGTGGCGGAGGGTGCCATGTCCAGCGAGAGAGCAGTGCTTATTTCGGATAAGAACATCTGATATATCATAATGGCAAATGAATAAATACGTTTGTGTGCCATACGCTCGGTCTTATTGAAATATATCAGCAGGATATTCAAAAAGATCGGCAGGTTAAAACCTGTTTCAAAGCCGAGGAATAAAGTAAGTAAAGAGGAAAAGACCAGTATCACGATATTAAAGAGTACCAAGGACATGATGGTGTGGTCCTCATAGGTCAGGATAAAGCAGCCGATCATCAGGCCTATGGCTCCTATAAGAAGAAGCCCCAGTACATAATGCTGCATAACTGCAATGGTAATACCGGTAATGAGATAATAGATGACAAAGACCAGACAGAGTATGCGGATGAGCACTGCCAGATCTTTGGTTTCTTTTTCGTTCTTTACATCCTGTAAGAGAAAGCGTATAAATCTCGAATTTGAAAGATCCATATCATCCCCCTTTGAAAGATCCTTAAAGTATCCCAACATAGCGAGTATAGCATAAAAGAGGATATGAGTAAATGCCTTCTTGACAGTAAAGGTGGGCAGTTGTAAACTTTATTGCAGACTTTTAGTCTATATCCATACTAATAAAAGAGGGAGTGTGATCCAGATGGAAAAGAAAGATATCGATTGGTCAGGACTGGGATTCGGTTATGTTCAGACGGACAAGCGCTTTGTTGCAAACTACAAGAACGGTGCCTGGGATGAGGGAACTCTTACCGATGATGCAAATATCGTCATGAACGAGTGCGCCGGTGTTCTCCAGTACGCCCAGACCTGTTTTGAAGGACTCAAGGCTTATACTACCGAGGACGGACGTACAGTATGTTTCAGACCCGACCTCAATGCAGAGCGTATGTTTGATACCGCAAAGCGCCTTGAGATGCCGCCTTTCCCCAAGGATAAGTTTATCGACGCTGTAAAGCAGGTGGTTAAGGCAAACGAAGCATGGGTACCTCCTTACGGTTCAGGCGCAACTTTATATCTGCGTCCTTATATGTTCGGTATTAACCCCGTTATAGGTGTTAAGCCTGCTGAGGATTATCAGTTCCGTATCTTTGCTACACCCGTCGGACCTTATTTCAAGGGCGGCGCAAAGCCTCTTACCCTTTGCGTGAGCGATTTTGACCGTGCAGCACCTCATGGCACAGGCCATATCAAGGCAGGTCTTAACTATGCTATGAGCCTTCACCCCATTGTAGAGGCTCACAAGGCAGGATATGCAGAGAATATGTATCTTGATGCAGCAACCCGTACCAAGGTTGAAGAGACCGGCGGCGCTAACTTCCTGTTCATCACTAAAGACAACAAGGTAGTAACACCTAAGTCTAATTCCATTCTGCCTTCTATCACCAGACGTTCACTTATGTATGTTGCAAAAGAGTATCTGGGACTTGAGGCTGAAGAGAGAGAAGTACACTTTGATGAGGTAAAGGATTTTGCAGAGTGCGGTCTTTGCGGTACGGCAGCAGTTATCTCCCCCGTAGGTAAGATCGTTGACCACGGCAAGGAGATCTGCTTCCCCAGCGGAATGGAGGAGATGGGGCCCATAACAAAGAAACTTTACGATACTCTGACCGGTATCCAGATGGGACGCATTGATGCTCCCGAGGGCTGGATCGTAGAGATCTGACAGGATATAACAAGGAATAAAAAAAGATCCTTCGCCTGCGGCTCAGGATGACTGAATTGGCTGTGTCATCCTGAGCGAAGCGAAGGATCTTTTCAGTTAATTATGCGTTCGCGGTCTTTGCCTGGGCGGATATCGCCGCGCGTTTTCTTGCAGTTGAATCCAGGATCTTCTTACGGATGCGCAGGCTCTTGGGAGTTACCTCCAGCAGCTCGTCGGTACCGATAAACTCAAGGCACTGCTCAAGGCTCATGATCTTGGGCGGTGTCAGCTTAAGAGCGTCATCGGATCCTGATGCACGGGTATTGGTAAGCTGTTTCTTCTTGCAGACGTTCAGCTCTATATCTTCCTGCTTGGGATTCTCACCTATTACCATACCTGAATATACGCGCTCGCCGGGGCCAATGAAGAGGTTGCCGCGGTCCTGGGCATTGAACAGGCCGTAGGTTACGGATTCGCCGGTCTCAAAGGAGATCAGGGAACCCTGCTTGCGGTAGTTGATCTCGCCCTTAAAAGGAGCATAGCCTTCAAATATGGTATTGATTATGCCGTTGCCCTTGGTATCGGTCATGAACTCTCCGCGGTAGCCGATAAGGCCGCGGGAAGGGATCATGAACTCAAGGCGGGTATAACCGCCGGCAGTGGAACTCATGTTAAGGAGCTCGCCCTTACGGGTGCTGAGCTTTTCTATTACAGAGCCGGAGAATTCTTCGGGAACATCAACATAAGCGCGCTCCATAGGCTCGGTCTTTTTGCCGTTTTCGTCCTCATGATAGAGCACCTCGGCCTTGCTTACCGCAAATTCATAGCCTTCGCGGCGCATATTCTCGATCAGTACGGACAGATGAAGCTCGCCGCGGCCGGAAACCTTGAAGGCTTCGGTTGTATCGGTATCTTCAACACGCAGGGATACGTCGGTATTAAGCTCACGGTAAAGCCTGTCGCGGAGATGGCGGCTGGTAACGTACTTTCCTTCCTGGCCTGCCAGAGGAGAGTCGTTAACTATGAAGTTCATAGCTATGGTGGGCTCGGAGATCTTCTGGAAAGGTATAGCCTCTACGTGATCGGGATCGCAGAGGGTATCACCGATATGTATATCCGAAATACCGGAGATAGCCACGATGGCGCCGATACTTGCTTCTTTAACTTCAACCTTTTCAAGGCCGTTGAACTCATAAAGCTTGCTTACTTTGACCTTGCGTACCTTGTCGGGATCGTGATGGTTTACTATCACCACATCCTGGTTGACTTTGACAACGCCGTTATCAACCTTACCTACGCCGATACGGCCCACATATTCGTTATAATCTATGGTGGAGATGAGTACCTGGGTGCCGCCATCCGGGTCGCCGGTGGGAGCGGGGATGGAACTTAATATAGTCTCGAACAGGGGAGTCATATCCCTGCCTGCTTCATCAGCGGAAAGGGAAGCGGTACCTGCCTTGGCAGAAGCAAATACGAAAGGACATTCAAGCTGGTCGTCATCAGCGCCAAGGTCGATGAGCAGCTCCAGTACTTCGTCGATAACTTCCGTGGGTCTTGCCTCGGGACGGTCTACTTTGTTGATGCAGACGATAACGGGAAGTTTGAGTTCCATAGCCTTGCCCAGAACGAAGCGGGTCTGGGGCATGGGACCTTCGAAAGCATCAACTACCAGGATAACGCCGTTTACCATCTTAAGAACGCGCTCAACTTCGCCGCCGAAATCCGCATGTCCCGGAGTGTCGATGATATTGATCTTTGTGTTCTTATAATTTACTGCGGTGTTTTTGGAAAGTATTGTAATACCGCGCTCACGCTCTATATCGTTGGAGTCCATGACGCGTTCCGCAACTTCCTGATGTGCTTCAAATACGCCGCTCTGTTTTAAGAGCTCATCTACCAGCGTGGTCTTGCCGTGATCGACATGAGCGATGATTGCTACGTTTCTGATATCCTCTCTAGTCTGTAACATTTTCTTTTCCTCCCTGTATCCTTTCCGCCACTGTCATTCTGAGCGCAGTGAAGAATCTTCTCTATATCTGTACCTACACACAAACGGAAAAATTATATCATTATAGTTTTTATCATACAATATGTGAAAATGCTTAAGTTTAAGCGCTTTCAGCGCCTGTTGACGTGCATTTTTTATACAAAAGTATCGTTGACATCTGCGACCGGCGGTGGTATAGTGTGCCTTGTATAGAGGTTGCGGGCTTTATAAGTAGACGTTCTGATGCGCAGGGGATCAGAAGAGGGGCGTTGAAAGGAAAGACCGCCGAAGGGTGAACGACCCCGCACGTTCATGCCTGGGGATGCCGGAAATACCGGTATCACTGTCATCTTTATTAACGAAGATGGGGCGCTATCACAGAATGGAGAGACACGCCGGCATTTTCTATGTCGGCTTTTTAGTTTCTAAAGCAAGTTCTATGAGAGATTTCCCCGCACACAAAAGGAGGAAAAAGAAATGGCAGTATTCAAAGGAGCAGGCGTGGCTATTACCACACCATTCAACGCAGACCGCACGGTGGATTACGAGCAGTTTGAGAAGAACATCAATTTCCAGATCGAGAATGGTACCGATGCGATCATTGTATGCGGCACCACAGGTGAGGCTTCAACACTGACTCACGAGGAGCATCTGGATGTTATCGAGGCATGCGTAAAGTATGTTAACCATCGTGTACCCGTTATCGCAGGTACGGGTTCCAACTGCACCGAGACCGCTATCTACCTTTCACAGGAGGCAGAGAAGAGAGGCGCAGACGCATTGCTGGTCGTAACACCTTATTACAACAAGGCTACCCAGAAAGGCTTAAAAGAGCACTTTACCATGGTAGCAGAGAGCGTCAAGCTTCCCATCATACTTTACAATATTCCCGGACGTACCGGCGGAGTTAACATCCTTCCCGAGACCATCGTAAGCCTCTGCAGGGAAGTTAAGAATATCGTAGGCGTAAAGGACGCTACCGGAAACATCTCACAGGTTGCAAAGCTCATGAGCATCGCAGGCGATGACGTGGATCTGTATTCGGGCAATGACGATCAGGTAGTTCCCCTGCTCTCACTGGGCGGCAAGGGCGTTATCAGCGTTCTTTCCAATGTTGCACCTAAGCAGACACATGATATGTGCCAGAAATTCTTTGACGGGGATGTTGAAGGCAGCAGAAAGATACAGCTTGAGGCACTTTCCCTCATCAATGCACTGTTCTGCGAGGTTAATCCTATCCCTGTAAAGAAAGCAGAGCAGCTTATGGGACACTGCAGCGGCGTACTCCGCAGACCTCTTACCGAGATGGAGCCCGAGCATGCAGCAGTGCTGGAAGCAGAGATG
>CAMVRS010000075.1 GCA_947169935.1 uncultured Lachnospiraceae bacterium | reverse complement strand
AATCTGAAGGATGTCATCGCTTCAAGGAGTATGGATATTAAGCGCGAGTCGGGCATGGTGATCTTTGATGAATGTGACGCCGGATTGATAACCGTAAAGACCGAAAGCGGCGCCATAAAAGGTACTTTATTAACAGGAAAGACCTTTAAGGTGAAAGCGGAGCACGGCATCGTAAAAGTTCCGGACGACAGCGGAAGAGGCAGCTGCGAGATCGAAACCGAATCGGGATTAGTGCAGATAACAATGAAATAAGTTTTTATATCATAACGGAAGAAAGGGAAATAACAGCTTGACATCTTTGTTTTACTGCTGTGTATTTGTGGCATCACTGATATGCACTGCTGTATACATTTACATATGGCATAGACGTTTTGATGTGAACTTCACATTGATCTTTATCTTTGTGCCTGTAGCCTGCATGGGATATCTTCTCCAGAGCACATCCGGAAATGTGGAAGAGTGGATACTGTCCTCAAAGATCGTTTATCTGGGAGGAACATATCTGCAGCTTTTCATAATGCTCAGTATTTTCAATTTTTGCCAGATAGAGATAAACAGGAAGATACGTGTGCTCCTGTTTACTTTTGCCACGCTCCTCTATGCATCGGTACTGTCTATAGGTTATACGGATCTGTTTTATAAGAATGTATCGCTGGATGTGGAAGACGGTAAGCTTGTATTTCTTAAATCCTACGGCTGGATGCATACGGTGTTTTATGTTTATATCATTATACTGTTTATCGCCGGTATTTCTGCCATCATCTATTCATGGCTCAGGAAAAGCCAGGTACCCAGAACCATCATCGCGCTTTTAGTGATTCCGGACTGCTTTTCGGTGTTCTGTTTCTTTATAGTCCGCAGGCTCATAAACGTTGTGGAGATAGTACCTCTGGTCTATGTTCTCGCGCTGATCATGTTTATAATCATAGCCAACAGGGCCAATCTGTATAATGTGAGCGATACGGCAGTGGATTCCCTGATGCGTGAGCGCGCCATAGGCTATATCTCGTTTGATTACAGATACAGATATCTGGGAAGCAACGTGATCGCCAGAAATCTGGTACCGGAGCTTTCAAAGCTTGGAGTGGACGATATACTTGGATACAAGCCGGGAGAGAGAAAGATCAGGCTTTTCCTTGACAGCTTTAAGGAGGATCCAAAGAAGAATGTTTTTGAATATGCGGTACCGGATCCGGACAGCGATGGTGAAGATGAGAATATCTATAACGTAAACATCAATTATCTTTATGAGGGGAGCAGGAAACGCGGGTATATTGTCACCTTTACTGATGATACGGCAAACCGCCGTTACATAAGGCTTATGAACAACTATAATGAAAAGCTTAAGGACGAGGTTGGTGAAAAGACCAGATCCATTATAGCGATGCATGATAATCTGATCATGAGCCTGGCGATGATGGTAGAAAGCAGGGACAATTCCACCGGCGGCCATATCAAGAGGACCAGTGAAGGCGTACGTATACTGATAGAAGAGATAAAGAAGGAAGGGGATAAGGTACTTTCCGATGAGTTCTGCAGAGATGTTATAAAGGCTGCGCCCATGCATGATCTGGGCAAGATAGCCGTAGATGATGCGGTGCTGCGTAAGGAAGGCAGATTCAATGATGATGAATATGCAGAGATGAAGAAACATGCAGCGGAAGGTGCCCGTGTCATTCACGAGATCCTGCTGAATACGGATGATGAATCTTTCAAGACCGTAGCCGAGAACGTGGCGCATTACCATCATGAACGCTGGGACGGTTCGGGATATCCCGAAGGCTTATCCGGAGAGGATATTCCCTTTGAGGCAAGGATCATGGCCATAGCGGATGTCTATGACGCGCTGGTGAGCAAGAGAGTATACAAGGACGCCTTCAGTTTTGAAAAGGCGGACCGTATCATTATGGAAGGAATGGGAACGCAGTTTGATCCCGGTCTAAAGAAGACGTATGAAAATGCAAGGCCGCGTCTTGAAGAGTATTATACAAAGCAGCAGGAACAGGAGAGCGGGGCAAAGAGCGGTTCCGTTGACAGCTAAAGAGCGCTGTGATAAAATCCCGCTGTAATTTAATATTGCGGATATCTGGTGCCCCTGACTGTATATTCTTTTTGCAGGGCCAGGGGGTAAAAGGGAAACAGGTGCAAATCCTGTACGATCTCGTCACTGTGAGAGTGGAGTCTTTCGGCGTTGCGCTGATGGCGCAGTCACTGGTTAAAACCGGGAAGACAGCCGTAAGATGCTGATGCTCGAGCCAGGAAACCTGCCTTATATCCGGGTACAAAAGATCACGAGGAATTGGTCGTACCGTGAAGGCTGCAGGCCTTTGTTTTGTTGCTCATTGTCCTTCTCTGGCAATGGGGCTTTTGGCGTTCATGCGCGAACGATTCCCGTAATACACCACAGGAGGAAAATGAATATGAAAAAGAAACTGGTAGCAGCATTGCTCGCTTCGGCTCTGTGCCTGTCTGCACTTTCGGGCTGTACACAGGCGGTGGAGAGTGAACCCGTAGTTGAGACTGCGGAACCCACAGAGGCAGTACCCACGGAAGCAGAGGCAGAGCCCACAGAGGCTGAACCCACGGAAGCAGATGAGGAGGTTGATGATCAGGTGAAGGCAGATGAAGTAGCAGCGCTTATCGATGCGATCTATGTTCAGGAGCGTACGGCAACCACAGACGCCGATTGCAAGGCTGCAAAGGAAGCCTGGGATGCTCTTACCGATGCCCAGAAGGAGCTGGTTGAAGGTGAAGATGCCGATCCCGATTACTTCGGCAGGGATACAGGTGATGCGTCAAAGGACGATCCTCTTAACGCTGATGATATAGGCGAAAACGAGATCCTGGTAGTAAGCTTCGGTACTTCCTTTACTGACAGCCGTGCACAGGATATAGGCGGTATCGAAAAGGCTATAGCAGCTGCTTATCCCGACTGGTCCGTACGCAGGGCATTCACTGCGCAGATAATTATCAACCATGTACAGGCAAGAGATAATGAGTTTATAGATAATATGGAGCAGGCTATGGATCGCGCCGTTTCCAACGGAGTAAAGAACCTGATCATCCAGCCTACACATCTTATGCATGGTGCGGAATACGATGAGATGGAAGCCGTTGCAGAGGCTTATTCATCCAAATTCGAAAGCATAGTGATATCCGAGCCCCTTCTTGGTGAGGTGGGAGCAGATGCTACAGTGATCAATGAGGATAAGAAGGCAGTAGCGGAAGCCATAGTTGCGGATGCCATTAAGGATGCAGGCTTCGATTCCCTGAAGGCAGCCGATGAGGCAGGTGTAGCCTTTGTATTTATGGGACACGGAACCGCACATACCGCAAAGGTAAGCTACAGCCAGATGGCAACGCAGATGGAAAAGCTGGGCTATTCAAACGTATTCATCGGTACCGTTGAAGGCGAGCCTGAATCCACAGCGTGCGAAAATGTTATCGAGGCAGTTAAGGATGCAGGATATTCCAAAGTGATCCTCCGTCCTCTTATGGTAGTGGCAGGCGATCATGCAAATAACGATATGGCAGGAGATGACGAGGATTCCTGGAAGAGCATGTTTGAAGCTGATGGTTCTTTCGAGAGCATCGAATGCCAGATCGCAGGTCTCGGAAGGATAGAGGCTGTTGAGAAACTTTATATCAAACATATAGCAGATGTTATGGGGAAATAAGTAATGAAAGCTAAGATTGCGATAAGCACCGCATTTCTGGCGGCAATAATGCTCACAGGCTGCAGGGGAGCCTCTGAAGTACAGGTTCAGCCGCAGACCGCGCCGGCAGAGGAATCGACACAGGCTGCTGTGCCCACTGAGGCGGAAGACATCACTGAAGAAACGACAGTGGCGGAGCCCACGGAAGTGCCGGAGGAAGAGACGCCCGATCCCGGGATCCCCGACGGCATATATCTGGCCGGCTTCGAAACGGACGGTACCATGTTTCATGTGAATGAAACTATGGACGGTAAGGGGATGCTTACCGTGCTTGACGGAAAGATGAGCATCCATCTGGTAATGCCTTCAAAGAATGTCATAAACCTGTTCAGGGGAACGGCAGAGGATGCGCAGAAGGAAGGTGCGGTGCTGATCGAACCTGTTATTGAAGAAGTAACTTATGATGATGGTCTTACAGAAGAGGTTTACGCTTTTGATGTTTCCGTACCCGTGCTGGGAGAAGAGTTCGATTGTGCGCTGGTAGGGACCAAGGGCAAATGGTATGACCATAAAGTAGTTGTATCCGATCCCGTACCCTATGAAGGAAATGCGGAGTTTTCGGAAGCAGAATTATATTTCATCGAAGCAAGTATCGAAGGCGGCACAGGCAGGGCAAGCATAACAAGCCCTGCAAAGGTCACGGTATCCGGGGGGGAGTATGTGATAAGCCTTGAGTGGAGCAGTCCGTATTACGATTACATGATCGTGGACGGGATTAAATATCTGCCGGTTAATACGGAAGGAAATTCCGTATTTGAAATACCGCTTAAGAGCATAGATGGTGATATCAGTATAACAGCTGATACCACAGCAATGAGCACGCCGCACGAGATAGATTATATATTGCATCTTAACAGCGCAACGATGAAGTGATCACCGGCCCACAGTCTTTTTTGGCTGTGGGCCATTTGATATGAAGAGATGGGAATGAAGAAAACATATTTTTCCGTGATAGTACTGGCAATGGTATTATTGTTCTGTGCCTGCAGCGGAAAAGCTGACAGCAGCGAAAATAAGCACACGGATGCCCTGGAGCTGAAATATGCAGGGCAGTTCAGCGTGGATTACCCACAGGAGGGATATAAGCATATCCGTATAGCGGATGGAACGGATTATATCTGCGTGCCTGAGGGCGGGCAGGTAAAGGACTTCGGATACAGGGATGCAGTGATCATCCGGCTTCCGGTCAGTGAGATCTATCTGGCTGCATCTTCAGCCATGGATCTGTTTGTACAGCTGGATGCGCTGGATATGATAGGCAGCTGCTCCACGAAGGCTTCGGACTATTCGATAAAAGAGGCGGCAGAACGTATAGAGAACGGTGACATCAGATACGTCGGCAAGTACAGTGCACCGGATTACGAGACTATAATAAATTCGGGATGCAGCCTGGCAATAGAGTCTACAATGATAACCCACAGTCCGGAGATAAAGGAAGAACTTGAGAGGCTTGGGCTGCCGGTTTTGGTTGAAAGATCCAGCTATGAGAATGATCCGCTGGGAAGGCTTGAATGGATCAAATTATACGGTGTGCTGCTGGATAGGGAAGAAGAAGCGCGCATCTTCTTTGATGCTGAAGAAGAGAAATTCATAAGTGTCAGGAAAAAACTTGAGACAGAGGATAATGGGGAACGCCCCACGGTTGCCTTTTTTCACATATCCTCCAACGGCTATGTTAATATCAGAAAGCCGGGAGATTATATCAGCAGCATGATAGAGCTGGCCGGCGGAACATACTGCCCCGGAAATATAGAGATCGAAAATCCCAATGCGCTTTCGACCATGAACATAGACTGGGAGCAGTTTTATGCTCAGGCCTCGCAGGCAGATATACTGATCTATAATACTGCCATCGACGGCGGGCTTGAGACGGTTGATGATCTTATTGCAAAGAATAAGCTTTTTGCCGGTTTTAAGGCTGTAAAGAGCGGCAGTGTATATTGTACGGATACGGATGTGTTCCAGAAGAGCAGTGCCGTATGTGATGTGATAGAGGATCTTTATGCAGTGATAAACGACGGAGCTGCGGAAGATCTGAAATATATCTATAAACTGAGATAAAGCGGGGATCTGATGAAAAGAAAGACCGTACTCTTTATCATAATGACGGCAGTGATAATACTGCTGGTCGTGATCAATATCTGCACGGGGAGTGTATCCGTCTCCCCTTCTGAGATTTTGCACATCATAATGTCCGGCGATCATGACTCATATATGGGCAGGATAATCCTGGACATACGTCTGCCCAGGATAGTGCAGGCCGCCTTTCTGGGAGGCGGGCTGGCATTGTCGGGATATCTTCTTCAGACTTTCTTTAATAATCCCATAGCAGGGCCGTATATACTGGGCATCTCTTCGGGTGCCAAGTTGTTTGTTGCTATCCTAATGGTGGTTTCCGTGGGTTACGGTTTTGTATTAAGATCATGGATGATGGTGGCTGCTGCATTTATCGGAGCACTGATGGCAACCTCTTTTGTCCTGCTGGTATCTTCCAGGGTCAGGTCAATGGCGGTGCTGATCGTATGCGGCGTTATGATCGGTTATATCTGCTCGGCGGTTACGGATTTTCTGGTAACCTTTGCTGACGATAACAATATAGTCAATCTTCATAACTGGTCTCTGGGAACTTTTTCCGCAGCATCCTGGGATGATGCAGTCTGCTATATACCTGTGGTTGCCGCGGGCTTTATCGCAGCTTTCCTTATGAGCAAGACTATCGAAGTATATGCCTTCGGAGAGGATCACGCCTATACCCTGGGAGTTAATGTAAAAGCATTCAGGCTTGTGCTGATACTGGTATCCAGCCTGTTATCCGCAACGGTGGCGGCGTTTGCGGGCCCTGTATCTTTTGTGGGTATAGCAATGCCCCATGTGGCGAGAACTGTTTTACGATCCTCTGATCCGCGGGCGGTGATACCTGCCTCCTTTATGCTGGGCATGGCTTTCTGTCTGTTATCGGATATGCTGGCAAGGAGCCTTTTTGCACCGACGGAGCTTAGCATCAGCACTGTGACGGCAGTATTCGGAGCGCCTATAGTCATAGGTATGCTGTTAAAGAGGAGGCGTGCCGATGGCTGAACTCGGATTTGAAAAAACGGCGGTGGGATATAATTCAAAAGTACTGATAAGCGATATCAGCTTTGAGGTAAACGGCGGGGAGATAGTGGCTCTGGCCGGTCCCAACGGCGCGGGTAAGAGTACGATACTGAAGACGGCAGCCGGGCTTTTGAAACCCTTAGGAGGTAAAGTGCTTTTAAGGGAAAAGGATATCACGGAATACAGTCTTGCGCAGCGCTCTAAGCTTATGTCCGTAATGATGACGCAGCGTGTGGCAACAAAGTACCTGAGCTGCTTTGATGTGGTGCGTACCGGCAGATATCAGTATACGGATATACTGGGAAATCTTTCGGAAAAGGACAGGCAGATCATACAGAGCAGCATGGAGCTGATCGGCGTATGGGATCTGAAAGACAGGGATTTTTCAAAGCTCAGTGACGGGCAGAAACAGCGGGTTCTGCTGGCGGGAGCTATAGTATCCGAACCGTCGCTGCTTATACTGGATGAGCCTACGAGCTTTCTGGATATGGGCTATAAGACCGAATTCTTTGATGTGCTTAAGATGCTGGCAGGAGAGAAGAAGGTGGCTGTGCTGATCTCCATGCATGAGCTGGAGCTGGTAAAAAAAGTAGCGGATAAAGTGATCTGTATAAGCAGTGATAACAGGATAGACCGCTGCGGCGCACCGGCAGATATACTTACGCCGGAATATGTGGAGCAGCTTTTTAACATGAAAGAAGGAAAGTACGGGGAATACTATGGCTGATAAAAAGTGTGTTTTTCTTATGATACAGGGGACCATGTCCAGCGCGGGAAAAAGCCTGCTGACAGCGGGACTGTGCCGTGTATTTAAGCAGGACGGATATAAGGTGGCGCCTTTTAAATCCCAGAACATGGCGCTTAATTCCTATATAACGGAAGACGGCCTGGAGATGGGAAGGGCACAGGTGATGCAGGCGGAAGCCGCAGGAGTGGCTCCTTCCGTTTATATGAATCCCATATTGCTTAAGCCTACGGATGATGTGGGCAGCCAGGTGATAGTAAACGGAAAGATACTTGGCAATATGCGGGCACGGGAGTATTTTGCTTACAAGAAAAAACTTATACCGGATATAATGCATGCAGTGGAGAAGCTTTCCGAAGAATATGATATTATAGTGATAGAGGGTGCGGGATCGCCGGCAGAGATAAACCTTAAGGAAAACGACATAGTCAATATGGGCATGGCAAAGCTGGTGGATGCGCCTGTGCTGCTGGTCGGGGATATTGACAGAGGAGGCGTTTTTGCGCAGCTGTACGGTACCCTTGAACTGCTGGAGCCGGAAGAGAAGGCGCGCATAAAAGGACTGGTGATCAATAAATTCCGCGGCGACAAGAGCATACTGGATCCCGGCATAGAGATGATAGAAAAGCTGGGGGGCGTTCCGGTAGCCGGAGTCCTTCCGTATATGGATATAAAACTGGATGATGAAGATTCTCTTACGGAGAGATTTGAGAGGCATAAAAGCGGGCTGATCGATATAGCGGTCATCAGGCTTCCGCATATATCGAATTTTACGGATTTCAATGTTTTTGACGAATACCCACAGGCAGGCGTGCGCTATGTGAAGAATGTAAGGGAATTGGGAAAGCCCGATCTGTGCATACTTCCCGGGAGCAAGAGCACCATAAGCGATATGTCCTGGCTGAGGCAGAAAGGCCTGGATGCGGCCATAAAGAAATATGCGGCAGCAGGCGGCGCGGTTATTGGTATCTGCGGGGGCTATCAGATGCTGGGGGAGAGCATAAAGGATATGGTTGGAGCGGAAGGCGGCGGAGAGACAGACGGTCTTTCTCTTCTTCCCATAGCTACCGTGATGGAGAGTGATAAGATAAGAAGCCGTGTCCGGGGGAGCTTTCAGCAGCCGGAGGGAATATTTGCCGGTCTTAAAGGACTGGCTTACGAAGGCTATGAGATACATATGGGCAAGACAGATCCGGCGGAAGGTACTGCGGAATTCACCCGGGACGGCAGCGGCTGCTGCAGGGGAAATATTTACGGCACTTATATTCATGGTATCTTCGATGCAGACGGAGTTGCGGCAGCACTTCTGGGAGCCCTTGCACAGAAGAAGGGCATAACGGCAGGCATTGAAGAGACGGAAAGCTACGAGAGCTTTAAGCAGCGCCAGTATGATATCCTGGCGGATACCATAAGGCAGTATATGGATATGGACTATATTAAAAAGATAATGGGACCGGACAAATAGAATGGCGGAACTAACCAGGGAAAAGCTGTTTGCAATAAAACCGGGAACACCCGACGGGGAGATATATTCACGCATAAAGTATAAATGGGATCATCTTTCCAAACCCATAGATGCATTTGGGGATTTTGAAGAAGCTGTTTGCAGGATAGGTGCCATCAGGAATACGGATATGCCAAAGCTGGATAAGAGAAGCCTTCTGGTATTCTGTTCTGATAACGGCATAGTTGGTGAAGGTGTATCCCAGACAGGTTCTGAAGTAACGTTCCAGGTTGCGAGGATGCTGGGAAAAGGAGTGAGCTCTGCCAATACCCTGGCGAAGAGCGTGGCTGCGGAATGTATCCCGGTGAATGTGGGGATAGATACAGATGAGGATATAGAGGGCGTACGGGCTTGCAGCAGGCGCAGGGGAAGCCGTAACTTCCTGAAAGAACCGGCCATGACGGAAGAAGAAGTATTGTATGCCATTAATGCCGGCATGGAGCTGGCAGGGGAACTGGCCGGTAAAGGAAGCGATATTCTGCTTACGGGCGAGATGGGCATAGGCAACACCACCACCAGTACGGCGCTGCTCTGTCTTTTGAAGGGCTGTGATCCCGATGAAGTAACTGGCAGGGGAGCTGGGCTTGATGATGAAGGGCTTAAGAGAAAGAAAGCCGTTATCGCAAAAGCTGTCTCGATATACGGAGGGAAAGCATACAATAGTGAGAAGGAGAAAGCCTTCGAAGCCTTATGCAGTGTGGGCGGTTATGATATTGCTGCGATGTGCGGAACTTTTATTGGCGGGGCAGTGTATGGTCTGCCGGTTGTGATAGACGGGCTCATAAGCTCAGTGGCTGCACTTGTGGCAGAGATGATGGTTCCGGGCTGCCGGGAATACATGCTGGCGTCGCACGGCGGCAGGGAGTACGGTATATCCGGCATACTTGAGAGTCTTGGGCTGAAAGCCTTTATCAACGGCAATATGGCGCTGGGAGAAGGTACGGGGGCACTGATGCTTCTGCCACTTCTGGATACGGTACTTGCCTACTATCTTAATGCATCTACCTTTGTACAGGGCGGGATAAAGGAGTATGAAAGATTCTCATGATGGTATTTGTGGTAGGAAAACCGGACAGCGGAAAATCCGCATTTGCGGAAGATCTGGCTGTGGAGCTTGCGGGAGAAGATAAAAAGCTTTACCTGGCTACAATGATCCCCTATGGTGATGCGGGAGAAGCCCGTATCAGGAAACACAGGGAGATGCGAAAGGATAAAGGCTTTGATACCATTGAAAAACCCTGCGGGCTTAAAGCACTTTCGGAAGAGATACAGCCATACGCCTCAGGTGTCTGCCTGCTGGAATGTGTGGCTAATCTGGCCGGCAACGAGATGCATGATCCTTTGAATAAAGATCTGAGTATAGAGCAGCTTTCGGAGCTGGTGGCGGAAGAGATCCTCTGGCTTAAAGAAAGGGTAAGAGAGCTTATCGTGGTATCGGATGTGTTTGAGATAACTGCTGACTGCGATAAGGAAACTGCCGATTATATAGAACTTGTAAACATGATCAACCGTATATGTAAAGATAAGGCTGACAGGGTGAATGAGTTATGAAGATCTTAAGAAGCATTGTTGTAGCTTTTTCAATCTATTCCAGGATACCTATGCCGCATTTTGACTGGGATAAAGAAGATATGCGTTATCATCTGATCTTCTTTCCATGGATAGGCGGGGTGATAGGTGGTCTCTGCTTTGGCTGTTTTAAGCTTTTTAAACTGATCGAACTGCCGCTGCTTCTGAAGATAGCGGTACTCAGCCTGATACCCCTGATAATAACCGGCGGATTTCATCTGGATGGTTTTCTGGATGTGAATGATGCGCTTTCGTCTTACGGTTCTAAAGATAAAAAACTGAATATACTTAAGGATCCCCATGTGGGCGGCTTTGCAATGATATCCCTGCTGATATATTCCATCTTCTGGGGAGGAGCCTTGTCTTATATGCTGGAACATATAAGCGATGGTACTGCTGCGGCATACTGTTTATGCTTTGCAACTTCAAGAGCTGTTTCCGGTATTTCTGCAATAGCTTTTAAAAAGGCCAAGCCGGACGGCATGCTCAATAAAGAAACAGAAGGGGCAGGTATCACCTGCGCGGTGCTTCTTGCTTTTGAGGCGATACTATGCATGGCTTTCATGCTCTGGGCGGATCTGAAGGCGGGCTTTGCTGTGTTGGCGGTATCCATACCATTCCTCATTTATTACAGGCATAAGATGTATAAGCAGTTTGAAGGTGTCAGCGGTGATACGGCAGGTTATTTCGTTACCATGTGCGAGCTGCTGTGTGTGATAGCTCTGGCGGTAAGGAGTGCGTTTTGAATAAAGATGATAAACATATCGTGCTGTGGCTGATACGTCATGGGGAGACTGCGTCTAACGAAAAAAAAAGATATGCGGGTCTTGGGATCGATGAGCCGCTTTCTGAGGGGGGCAAAGAGAAAATTAAAAGCATAAAAGCAGGTATAGAGCCTGAGCGCATCTATACGGGACCCATGCTGAGATGCAGACAGACCGCGGCTATATTGTTCCCGGAACGTGAGCTTTTGACCGCTGACGGCATGACGGAGATAGACTTTGGCCTGTGGGAAGGGAAGAGCTATAAGGAACTGAACGGGGACAGTGCATATCAGGCCTGGATAGACAGCGGCGGTACCGCAGCCATACCGGGTGGAGAAGACAAGGAAAGCTTTATCAACAGGACTATGACATCTTTCCGCAGGCTGCTTGAAAGCTTTGAGGACTGCGGGAGTGCGGCGCTCATCTGTCACGGCGGAAATATAATGGCGATAATGAGCAGCCTGACGAAGGAAGATTATTACAGCTTTCAGGTAAAATGCGGCGAAGGCTATAAGCTGGAGTTTAAGCCGGAGGGAGAGGAGATACATGATCTGTCATATCACAGCGTTTCTGCTGGGTTTTATACTTGATCTGATCATAGGGGATCCGTATTGGATGCCTCATCCCGTACGACTGATGGGAAGCTTTATTTTAGTCTATGACAAAGCGTTTTTTAAGCCTGTGGGAAAGAAGAACGCTCAGCGCATAAAAGGTCTGCTGCTGGTATTGCTGCTTCTGATACTGACGGGTGGGATCACGGCAGCTCTGCTCTTTGCAGCATATAAGATAAACATCTTTTGGGGGATAGGGCTTGAGGCTGTGCTTTCCTGTTATGCCTTTGCGGCAAAGAGCCTTAAGACGGAGAGCATGAAGGTGTATAAGGCACTGCAGACAGGAGATATCGATGCTTCCAGAAAAGCTGTGTCCATGATAGTGGGAAGGGATACGCAGGCTCTGGATATGGCGGGAGTGGCCAGAGCGGCAGTGGAGACCGTGGCAGAGAATACTTCTGACGGAGTGATAGCCCCGCTGCTGTATACCTGCATAGGCGGGCCGGTGCTGGGCATGCTTTATAAAGCGGTTAACACCATGGATTCCATGGTGGGCTATCACAATGATAAGTATGAAAACTACGGATTCTTTGCTGCCAAGCTTGATGATATAGTCAACTTCATACCTGCCAGGCTGAGCGCGTTGCTGATGATCATAGCCGCAGCAATATCGGGACGCGAATATGATGCGGGCAATGCAATGAGGATCTTTAAGCGTGACCGCTTTAATCACAAGAGTCCCAATTCCGCGCAGACCGAGAGCGCATGTGCGGGGGCACTGAAGATAAGGCTGGCCGGAGATGCCAGCTATTTCGGAAAGATAGTTAAGAAGCCTTTTATCGGTGATGATGACAGACCCATAGAGACAGAGGATATAAAGCGTGTCAACAGGCTGATGCTGGTATCGGCGTGGCTGATGTTCATAATCGGATGGGCGTTGTTGACCGCGGTTATGTTTATAATGCCGCACCTGTCATTCTGAGCGAAGCGAAGAATCCTGACAGAATGACCGTCTCGCAAAGAACTATATTTATCGGAGTAACCATATGCATCCTACCCACGGCGGTGATATATACAACAATACCGTAAGCCACGACTTTTCGGTGAACATAAACCCTTTGGGCTGCCCTATGGAAGTGAAATCGGCCATAGCTGCGGCAATACAGAGGCTGGGTGAATATCCGGATCCTGAGCAGAAGGCGGTTCGTAATGCCCTGGCTTCGTGGCTTGGTATCAGGCCGGAAAAGCTGATATGCGCAGCCGGAGCTTCCCAGATCTTCACTGCCCTTATGAGTTTGTTAAGACCTTCCTGCGTACTGATGACAGCGCCCTGCTTCGGAGGCTATAAGTATGCGGCCCATGGAATAGAAGGCTGCGTCATAAAGAGGCACGGGCTTTTAGAGGAAGAGGGTTTTAAACTTACTGAGCGCATACTTGATGATATTACTGATGAGGTGGATGTATGTTTTTTATGCAATCCCAATAATCCCACAGGAGTCATTACAGAAGATGAGCTGCTGTTTAAGATACTTAAGCGCTGCAGGGAAACGGGCACTGTCCTGATAATGGATGAGTGTTTTATCGAGCTCTCCGGCAGCGGAAACAGCCTGTTATCCTGTATCGATGAATACGATATGCTCTATGTGGTAAGGGCGTATACCAAGCTGCTGGCCATACCCGGAGTACGGTTCGGCTATGTACTTTCATGTAAAAAAAATATAAGTGATCTGGCAGATCATCTGCCGGAATGGGCGCTTTCGGTTTTTGCGGAGGCTGCCGGGACAGCCGGCACAGAGCTGCTGAAAGAAGGTGAATACTTAAACATTTCACTTAAGCTGATACAGCAGGAGAGGGAATACCTTGTGAATGAACTGACAGCTATAGGGATTAAGGTATTTCCGTCGGATGGAAATTTCCTGCTGCTTAAATGTGATAAAGATCTTTATTCTGCATTGCTTAAGCGGCGGATACTGATCAGGGATTGTTCGGACTTTAACGGACTGGCAAAAGTTTTTTACAGGATAGCCGTTAAGGAGCATGAGGAAAACAGGATCCTTGTAAATGCGTTGAAAGAGGTGTTGTGATTGAAACTTGAATATGTGCTGCCTAAAGATATAGAGAGCCGCAGCTTTGAGATAATAGGACAGGAGCTTAAAGAGCGCGGCATTTCCATTGATGAAGATAAAGCCTTTATCATAAAAAGAGCCATTCATACAACGGCGGATTTTGATTATGCTGATACGCTGTGCTTTTCGGAAAATGCGGTGGATAAGGCCAGAGAGCTGATACTCTCGGGAGCGGATATCGTGACAGATACGAATATGGCGCTATCCGGGATCAATAAGGGAACACTGGCCCGCTTCGGAGGCCGGGTACATTGTTTTATGGCTGATGAGACAGTTGCGGCAGAAGCTAAGGAACGTGGCCTCACCAGGGCTTCTGTCAGTATGGAATATGCATCGCGTATAGAGAAGCCGGTGATATTCGCCATAGGCAATGCTCCCACAGCTCTTATAAGTTTAAGGGAGATGTATGATAATAACGGTTTTAAACCGGCCTTTGTGATAGGCGTACCGGTAGGCTTTGTGAACGTGGAAGCGGCAAAGGAAATGATAATGGAGACTGATATACCATACATAGTAAACCGCGGCAGGAAGGGCGGAAGCAATGTGGCTGCAGCCATCTGTAACGCGCTGATCTATGATGTGGCAGGGAGCAGGGGATGAGGTACGGATTTACCACCGGAAGCTGCAGTGCAGCAGCGGCCAAGGCTGCCGCCTATATGCTGCTGGGTGGAAGGATAAAGGAAAAGATAAGCATACAGACGCCAAAGGGTATAGAGTTTAATGCTGATATCGTGGATATAGAGCGCAGTGAGGAATGTGTATCCTGCAGCGTAATAAAAGACGGCGGCGATGATCCGGATATAACTACGGGTGCTTTTATACGTGCCACAGTGAGCCTTCTGTACGGAGATGAAAGAACAGTTATCATAGACGGCGGAGAGGGCGTGGGCCGTGTTACCGCACCGGGGCTGGACCAGGGCGTCGGGAATGCCGCTATCAATTCGGTGCCCCGGAGCATGATAGATAAGGAAGTCCGGGAAGTGATGGAGCTCTTTGACTATCATGGCGGGATATCAGTGATCATATCTGTTCCGGGCGGTGAGGAGATAGCCGCAAAAACCTTTAATCCCAGGCTTGGGATCGTGGGCGGCATATCAATACTGGGTACCAGCGGCATCGTGGAGCCCATGAGCGTGCAGGCAATAAAGGATACCATACGTGTGGAGATAAGACAGCAGGTTGCAATAGGCCGTAAAAAGATAGCCATGGCTCCCGGTAATTACGGGCTGGACTTTATGCACCGGACTTATGATTATGATCTGGACAGAGCCGTAAAGTGCTCGAATTTCATAGGCGATACCATAGATACGGCTGCAGAGGAAGGCGTGGAAAAGCTTTTGCTGATCGGGCATATGGGTAAGCTCATAAAGGTGTCCGGCGGCATAATGAACACCCATTCAAAGGAAGCAGACTGCCGTATGGAACTGATGGCCACGGCTGCCATAAAGGCCGGAGGGGATGCGTCGCTGTGTCTAAAGATACTTAACTGCCTGAATACCGTGGAAGCATATTCGCTGATAAAAGAGGCAGGGATAGAAAAAACCTTTATGGAAAAGGTTATGGAGAGCATAGACCAAAACCTTAAGAAAAGAGCGGCAGGAAGGCTTGAGATAGAATGCATGGTATTCCTTAATGAAGAGGGGCTTCTGGGGAATACGCCCGGAGCGGAAGAGATGCTTAAGGAGATAAAGGATGAGTGCTGATATAAGAGTTCATTTTGTGGGGGCAGGTCCCGGAGCGGAGGATCTGATCACCCTGCGTGGAATGCGGCTTCTGGAAAAGACGGATGTAGTTATATATGCGGGATCCCTTGTTAATCCCGCACTCTTATCCTATGCGGGGGATGCACAGGTATACAACAGCGCTGTCATGACTCTGGATGAAGTGATAGGAGTGATCAGGGAATCCTATGATAAGGGCCTTGACGTGGTGCGTCTGCATACAGGCGATCAAAGCATATACGGTGCCGTAAAGGAACAGATGCAGATGCTGGATGAGCTGGGCATAGCCTATGATTCCTGTCCGGGAGTGAGTGCGGCCTTCGGTGCTGCAGCTTCCATGGATATAGAATACACGCTGCCCGGGATAGCACAGTCACTGATCATCACCAGGATGGAAGGCCGTACTCCCGTACCTGAAAAAGAGAGCATCAGGAGCCTGGCGTCCCACGGGGCGTCCATGGCTGTATATCTGAGCGCGTCCATGACCGGCAGGCTAAGCGCCGAGCTGATCGCAGGTGGTTATGATCCGGAGACGCCTGCGGCTATCGTATACAAAGCTACCTGGCCGGAAGAAAAATGCATATCCTGTACCGTGGGCAGTCTGGAAAAAGCCGCAGAGGAAAACGGTATTAAAAAGACAGCTGTGATACTGGTGGGAGAGGCAGTAAGTCCGGAGGCTTTTGATAAGTCAAAGCTTTATGATCCGGAATTCACTACGGGATTCAGAAAAGGGACAAAAGCATGAAAAAGATGGCTATCTGCTTCAGCAGGCACGGGAAAGAAGTGATAGGAAGATTAAATTCCGAAGCGGCCAAGCGCGGTATAGAACCGGCAGAAGCATATGTTCATATGGATTCGGATCAGGATAATGATGACGGCTTTATACACTATAAGGGCAGTACTGCAGAATGGGCTGAGCTTGCCGATGAAAAAGGAGCCTGCGCCATCTTTGTATCTGCTGTGGGGATAGCGGTAAGGGCTATAAATTCCGTCAGCAGGGATAAGCTTAAGGATATCCCGGTGATCGTGATAGATGATAATGCAAACTTTGTGATACCGGTATTATCCGGACATGCGGGAGGAGCGAATAAGATAGCTCTGACGCTGGCTGAGCTGCTCGGTGCGATACCCGTGATAACAACCTCCACTGATGTGAACGGTTGCTTTTCGGCTGATGTGTTTGCTGTGGAAAACAATCTGCGCATTGCAGAGAGGAAGGGGATCAAAAAGGTATCCGCAAAGGCGATAGAAGGCAAGAGCGTCAGTATATCCTTTAAGCATTATCCGCCGGAGGACGGAGCCGATATCATTGTGGCGGATGAGACGGACAGGGAATACAGTCTGCTGCTTAAGCCCAAGAAATATGTGCTGGGAGCCGGCTGCAGGCGCGGCAAGGATGTGGCGGAAGCAGAGGCTTTTATCAAATCATTACTTAAAGATAATAATATCGCAATTGATGATATCTATGCGCTATGTACCATTGATATAAAACAGGATGAAGAAGCTTTGAAGGCTTTCTCACGCAGGCACAGGATACCTCTCCTCTGCTTTGACGCCGCAATGCTGAACGAAGCTGAGGGGGAGTTTGAAGCTTCGGCTTTTGTAAAGGAAAAAGTGGGCGTCGATAATGTCTGTGAGAGAGCTGCCTGCCTGGGAGCCGGAAGGGGCGGAAAAAAGATACTCGGGAAGGTAAAGGGCGAAGGGATAACCTGCGCCGTATATATGAGGGATGTCTGATGAAAAAGATCTATGTTGTTGGAATGGGACCCGGAAACGAAGAGGGTATGACATTACAGGCAAAGGCTGCGATGGATACCTCCGATGTGATAATAGGATATACGGTCTATATCGATCTGATCCGCGATATGTATGCGGGTAAGGAACTGCTGACTACCGGTATGAGGAAGGAAAC
>CAMVRS010000074.1 GCA_947169935.1 uncultured Lachnospiraceae bacterium | reverse complement strand
TCCTGAGCGAAGCGAAGGATCCTGACAGAAGAAAATTGTGTCACAAAACCTGAATCATTGAGGGGATGGGTGTTAAGATAGATATTATTACAGAAAGTGATATTAAAGGGAACAGTGTTATTAGCTCTCCGGCACACGATGGGAAATCAATGAGGGGGAGAATTAGATGTTATGGCATAAAAGGTGCCTCATAAAAGGTGCCTGTCACCATGAACAAAGTGTGAACATCCGGGGGGGGGCCTGTCACCGTTAACAAATTGTGAACAATCGTTCGAACGGGTTGACAGGTAAATTTTAAAGTGGTAAAATCCGTAAAATAGTATATCTTGATGAAGACGGCTGCTGCGATAAATATAGAAAAATCCAAGGGTGAGAGAAAATGACAATAAGAGATCGTATATTTAATAAACTGACAGAAATGAATATGACCCAGAAGGAATTCGCTAAGCGTACCGGAATCCCGGAGACAACTGTAAGTGATTGGAAAAAGAAAAAGACCAATCCCACGGCAGAGAAGATCCTGATAATCTGCAAGGTATTAAACGTTACGCCGGAGTGGCTTTTGAGTGGAGTGGAAACACACGGAACGCGCAGTAACCCTGCTTCGATAATAGCGGTGGATGCAAGCACAGATGCCGGCGCACTGCTGGAGACTTATAATTCCTGCGATGCTGCGATGCAGGCGCGTATCCTTGGCTATGCCCAGGCCATCGGGAAGATGCAGGAGGAACAGATAAAGAAAGGGGATTAAGGAAAATTTTTGGGGATCAAAATCCGTAAAATAGGATATATATGCAAGACAGGTGGATTGCGTACCTTTAAGGGAAAGATAAATATTTCAGACTGAAGGAGGGGATAGAACTGATGAAGAAAACACGGGATTATGACAGCACATTTCAGACCATTAAAACAAAACATAAACGATTGCTGATAGCGGTGATCAATGACTACTTTCATAAGGATTATCTGATGGATGCCCGATCTGAGCAAAGAAGAGATCATCGAAAAGAAACTTTATGCTTTTATTCCGTTTTATGTCGCCAGATATGAGCATGAGCTGACTACGGAGAAAAACTACCAAAAGGTGTTGGAAGACCTTGCTTATGTTCGTGATAAAATGATAGAATTGCGTCAGGAGAAGGAGCTGACCGGGGATGAGTTTACAGACCTGGGAAGCTTTGTGAATACCATCGTTCTGCATATCACGGACGGAAACGTAGCGGGGAAGGATGCAGTAAAGATCATGGGAGGAACAGTATATGAAACCGAGTCTGAACGCATCCGCAGGGAGGCGCATGAGGAAGACGCTGCCATCATAGCAGAAAAGGAACGAGCCCTGTCCGAGGCTCTGGCCGCGAAGGAAGGAGCCGTTGCTGCTAAGGACGAGGCGGTTGCCGCAAAGGACGAGGCTCTGGCCAAGCACGAAAAAGAGCTTGAAACCAGAGACAGACGGATTGCCGAATTGGAGGCTCTCCTTGCTGCAAAATGAAAGATATGACGCACACCTGGTATTGTATAACAAATACAAAACTGCTGGTCATCCTGGGAATATCCGTGATATGGATATTTGCAGGTATGCTGCTCTATTCATTCATAGGCGTATCTCACGGCCCAGAAGGCGGGCTGGACAAGATAGGAGAAGCAATCGCCTACGTTTTTATCTGGAGACTGTTCATCTACGGACTTCCGATCCTTGTATCGGGCGTAAGCTTTTGCCTGTGGCTGTATCAGAACCACCGTAAAGCCATAATATGGCTGCTGCTGACTATCGCAGTTTGTATCGTATTGGCCGTGGCTTACAGGATCTGGGGCAGGAAGCTGGTAGAAACGCCGGAGCGTACAGCGGCGCGCATCGATACTTTTGAAAAATGGGAGCAGAAAATACGGAGGTACGGCTTCCCGGAAGACCGGACCGGATCGGACCGTATATGTGACTATGTTAAAGACACCGTATCGGAAGCCGTTTACGTATGCCGCAGCATGTATCCCGATGACGACATTAACATGAAGACCTTATATATCAATGCGGCTCTGGAAGCCCATTCCCGCGAGCTTCCCGGCGTTGTGGGCTGTGAGTATATTCCCGATATCCGTGACATCATCCCCGCAAGACCCGATGGCGACGATAGATTCCTGTTAAATAACAGCGAATTATGCCTTGCAGCCGGGCATTTCCAAAGAACCTTAAGAACAGATCACTATCGCGACAGGTATCAGTTCGAAAGCAATGCCATCGCCGAATGGTATTCCTGGCTGCCCATGACCGCCATCTTCTACGACGACGGAACGATGGACATTGTCATCACACCATAAAAGGTGCCTGTCACCGTTAACAAATTGTGAACACGTTAACAATTTATTCATGGTGCCTGTCACCATGAACATGGTGAATATGAAGGAAATGTGTATATGAAAACCAAAAAGAAAAAATCCAAACTCAAAAGATTTCTTATCATCTTGGGCATAATCGCAGTGATCATCGTCCTCATGTTTGCCTGCGCAAAGAAGAGCGCAGATGCCACCATGATACGCGAGGAGGTAAAGGCAAGGGATATACGCACCTATCACAGCTTTACCGGCATAGTCACGGCCGCTAATGAGCAGAATGTGTATGCGGATGTAAACGGAGTTAAACTGAAAAGCTTTGTCGTGCAGGAAGGCGCGGAAGTAAAGAAGGGCGACCCGATCCTCAAGCTCGACCCGTCTTCCATAAACGAACAGATAGAGCAGCTTGAAACTTCCATGTCAGTGAATGGGGCCAGCTCGGATCTGAGCGTTGCCCAGGCCAAGGCAAATTATGAAAATTACCGCAACGCCATCAACAACGGCACCAACAGCCAGCTTATTACGGCGCAGCAGACTCTGACAAACGCGGAGAACCAGCTTAATATCGCGCAGCGGAATTATGACCGCGAAGTAAGCGTAAATGCGGCGGGCAACGCCCAGGGCATAGTTGCCGCTGACACGCAGGTAAGCAGTACCTATGAGCAGGTGCGTCAGGCGCAGGTGTCCTTCGAGACCGCGGATCACAACTGTAAGATAGCAGTCGGGGAAGAAGAGGAATTCAGGGCCAAACAGGCCTATGAGCAGGCGGAGCACGCACTTCAGATCGCTCTGGTAGCATACGAACAGGCCAGATGGAACGCGGACGAAGCCAGACGCGGCGAGGATATAGCCATAAGCGGATATTACGACCAGCTGGTTTCCGCGCAGAATTCCTACGCCGCAGCCCTGTCTTCGCTGAATTCCACCCGCGCCAGCGTTAACGAAACACTGGCTACCTATAAGACCCAGTATGAGCAGGCCCTTGCCGGCTCCAGCACGGCGGTAAACGACCTGCAGCTTAAAAAGCTCTATCAGCAGCTTGAAGACTGCACGGTAAAGGCGCCGATGAACGGCGTCGTCACTTCCATAAAGCTCAAGGAAGGCGATATGGCGACCGCCGGCATGCCCGTCGCTGTCGTTACCGATTACGGAAAGATGAAGATCGACATCCGCATAAACGAGTACGATCTTGAATCCAGCAGGGAAGGGGACGAAGTGGAGATCACCCTGAATGCGCTGGAAAAAGACTATAAGGGGAAGATCACTAAGATAGCGCGCACCGCCACGGTCGAGAACGGCGTGAGCTATTTTGAGGCGGAGGTTGAATTTGACGCCGACGATGACGTGCGCGGAGGGATGAGCGTTGAAGTAAGGCTTATGATAAACGATCTTCATCAGGTTACGGCGATCCCTTCCCGGGCTGTGCAGATCCGGGCCGACGGCACCTCATACGTTCAGGTCATCGGAGCCGACGGGAAATCCATTGAGCAGCGCGATATTGAGTGCGGCGCTACCGACGGCACTTATATAGAAGTCACCAAAGGCGTGAGCATAGGCGAGACCATCATGTATTCGCCGCAGTCACTGTCCGAGATGCGCGACTCCCTTATGGGGATGTGATAAGAGGCCTATACATGTTAGACGAAGAAATCCTCCGAATGGAGGGCATTACAAAAGAATATCAGATGGGAGAGGAAACTTCCGTCGTCTTAAAGGGAATCGACCTGACTGTCAATCGCGGCGAATTTCTTGCTATACTTGGACCTTCGGGTTCAGGAAAGTCCACCCTGATGAACATAATCGGCTGTCTGGATGTGCCTACCGACGGCAAATATTATCTTCACGGGAACCTGATCGCAGATGAGGACCAGACTTCCCTGGCGCGCATACGCAGTGTTGAGATAGGCTTTATCTTCCAGTCCTTCCACCTTCTTCAGAGGCAGGATGCCTATCAGAACGTGGAGCTCCCGCTTATTTACGCCAACATGCCGGAAAAGGAGAGGCGTGCCAGAGTGGAAGAGATGCTTATCAAGGTCGGGCTTGAAGACAAGATGCATCACATGCCCAACCAGCTTTCCGGCGGGCAGCAGCAGCGTGTTGCCATAGCCCGCGCCATCGCCACTAATCCCACCATACTTCTTGCGGATGAGCCTACGGGCGCCCTTGACCAGAAGACCGGTGCCCAGGTGATGGAGCTTTTCCATGAACTCAATAATGAAGGGCGTACGATAATCATGATCACCCACGATCCGAAGATCGCTTCCCACGCCACACGCATCGTGCGCATCCTTGACGGCAACATCAGTGAAGGGGAGCTGGGGGACGCGTGATATGAATAATCTCGCGATAATAAAACAAAGCTTCATAATGTCACTTCAGAATATAAGGGCGAATAAGATGCGCTCTTTTCTTACTATGCTGGGGATCGTCATAGGCGTCGGTTCGGTCATAGGCCTGGTTACCATCGTGCATATCGTGACAGGTGCCGTGATGGGCAATCTCTCCGGACTGGGAGCCGGGAAGCTCACGATTTACGGCTATGTTTCCGCCACCAAGATGGGGCTTACGGAAAATGACGTCAAACAGCTTTCCGCGATCGACGGAGTGCTGGGTGTGGCGCCTGTCGCAAGTCAGAGCGCAACTATTGTAGTAGATAAAGAGGAGTATAAGAAGATCAGGCTGAGGGGAGTATCTGATATCTATTTCAGACAGAATCCCGATTCGGTCACGGCGGGCAGGGGATTCACCGGATCCGACATGGACGGCAACACAAATATCTGCATAGTGGAAGAAAGCTTTATAAAGAAAGCGCTTAAAGGTAAACAGGTACTTGGAGGAAAGATACTGATAAGAGGCGTTGAGTATACCATCGTGGGTATAGCAAAGAACGACGAATCCCTGCTGAGCTACATGACCAGCGCGAGTGCATTGGAGGGTGCTGTTCTGGTGCCTTTCAAAAACGTGCTCTCCATGGAAGGAAAGAAGATTATCTACAATGCGGAGGTATACGTTAAGGAAGGCTACGATATCGGCATGGTGGAGAGCAGCCTGCGCAGCGCTCTTTCAAATATGTATAACGGTGATAAGGATGCTTTTGACGTGATCAACCTGCAATCCTTAAATACTATGATGGACCAGGTCAAAGGCCTGCTCAGTGCGCTGATGGGCGGTATAGCCTCCATATCCCTGCTGGTAGGCGGCATAGGGATCATGAACATGATGTTGGTATCCGTTAGCGAACGCACCAAAGAGATAGGACTTCGCAAAGCCCTTGGCGCGGAGCCCTCACGTATACAGCTGCAGTTTCTTATTGAAGCAGTCGTGCTCTCCGGTATGGGAGGGCTTATAGGCATAGGACTGGGGCTTGGTATAGCCCTTATAGCCTCGGCGATAATGAAAGCGGATTTTGTGATTTCGTTCTCAGCCATTGCCATGGGCGTAGGTTTTTCGGCAGCAGTTGGTATAATCTTCGGCTGGGTTCCCGCGAAGCGCGCATCCGAATTGAATCCCATAGACGCATTGAGGGCGGAATAGGAAACTATGAATGATCACGTCATTGTAAAACTTTATAGAGGTCTATGAATAATCTGGCGATAATAAAACAAAGCTTTATAATGTCGCTTCAGAATATAAGGGCGAATAAGATGCGCTCTTTTCTTACCATGCTCGGAATTGTGATAGGCGTCGGCGCGGTTATCGGTCTTATCACGATAGTAGAGATAGTATCGGGAACCGTAATGGGCAGCCTCTCGGGCCTTGGCGCAGATATGCTCACGATCAACGCCTATTCATCTGCCACAAAGGACGGACTTACCGATAACGACATAAAGATCCTTGACCGCGTAGAAGGTGTTAAGGGCGTTTCCCCCACCGCGGAGCAGATCACGGCTACGGTTGCCCACAAAGAAGTTTATTCAAAGACCAGAGTGCAGGGCCGCTCGGATCTGTATTTCCTGCAGAACCCGGAATGTGTGGCAGCAGGCAGAGCCTTTACGGCAGCAGACATGAACGGGAGCGCCTATGTATGTATCGTGGACGAGGATTACATCAGGAACGCTCTCCTGGGCAGGGCTGTGCTGGGAAGCCGTATCCTGATAAACGGAGTGAGATATACCATAGTCGGCGTGGCAAAGAAAGACGATTCCCTGATGAGCTATATGACCGATACCAGCCGGCTTGACGGGACCATACTTGTGCCCTATAAGAATGTTCTGTCCATGACCGGCAAGACCCGCATCTATAATATGGATGTGTATATCGAGGAAGACTATTTCAGCGTGATCAACATGGAATCCCTGGGAAGCATGATGGACCAGGTGGAAGGCCTCATGAGCGGCCTCCTGGGCGGCATAGCATCCATATCTCTTCTGGTAGGCGGAATCGGCATCATGAACATGATGCTGGTATCCGTAAGCGAACGCACAAAAGAGATAGGCCTCCGAAAGGCCCTTGGCGCAGCGCCTTCCCGTATACAGCTTCAGTTCCTTATCGAATCTATCGTGCTTTCCGTAATAGGCGGCCTTATCGGCATCGCCCTTGGCATGACCATAGCTTATGTTGCCTCCGCCATCATGCAGGCGGACTTTACCGTATCTTTTTCCGCCATCGCCCTTGGCGTCGGCTTCTCCGCTGGCGTCGGCATCATCTTCGGCTGGTTCCCCGCCAAACGCGCCTCCGAGCTCAATCCCATCGACGCCCTTCGCGCCGAATAAAAAACGGTGCCTGTCACCATGAATAAAATATGAATGAAATGTGAATAAAATATTAAGAAAATGGTTGCCTATAAGTATACTCATGGAGTATACTAAAAGACAGGGGGAACGAACGATCATGAGCCTGTTATCATTTCTGAAACCAAATAAGAAAATCTATCCGGGAATGCTCCGTTCATTCATCTACTGCCCGGGATACTGTGATATGCGCGGCGCCATCCACAGGGAGGAGTTAAGCATGACGGAAAAAGGCGGCTGGATAATAACCTGTGCCGACCGCGAAGATTGCAATGATCCGCTGACCAGGACAGTCTATCCGGTTTCGGCGGAAGCAGTAGAGCGCTTTGAATCCTATATTTTAGAGAACAATATCGCAGACCTTTCAAACAGGAAGGAGAGCAATGATTTTGTGACCGATTACTGCCCCTGGTATTACGAGATCAATTATGATATGTCTTCATCAGGCGGATCCTCCCTGGAATGCATTAAGATCGTTGAATTCCGGATGTACTCCGCTCATGACCGCGAACTGCTGAAGGCCTTCGTCAAACAGTATAAATCACTTAAGGTGCCTGTCACCATGAACAAAATATGAATACGTTCACAATTTATTCATGGTGACAGGCACCATTAACAAATTGTGAACACGTTAACAATCCGTTTACAGTGCCTGTCACCGTTAACAGGAAGAGGGATTACCTGCAGGGACACTTGTGGAGAATTATAAAAACATAATTAAAGGAGGTCAGTAATAACCGCCTATGAAAGATAATAACCCACGCACCCACAAGATACTTGATAAGCTCCCCATATTCGGCAGCATTCTGGCGACCGGGATATTCGTTGCCCTTTTCTTTATCATCATGTCCATTGCAGACCTGGTATTTGAGGCTTTCCTGCCGGCAGATCTGTGTAGCGGACCGGCCATCCTGACAGCGTTTATCATCACGACCCTGCTTTTTATGTTTTGGTTCCGGGGCGAGACTAAAGGGCTCTGGCTGGGCGGCGATATAAAAGGCGCAGTCACAGTAACCATAATGTATATTGTTTACTGGATCCTTTCGGTCGCGTTGGGCATCGTCATATCCGGCGACAGGTACGGCTTTCCCAAACTTGCCGATATCAACAACGCCGTGTCGGCTGGCTTTATGGAAGAGACGATGATCAGGGGCTTCATACTGATGCTGCTCTTCAGAAAGAAGCGCACGCCCCGCATGATCATCACATCGATGATAGTGACTTCCGTGATCTTTGCCATGCTTCATATCCCAAACCTGTTCGCGGGAGCTGATCCAGGAGCAACCGTCATGCAGGTGGCAAGCAGCATAGCCACAGGCTTTTGCTTTGCCATGCTTTATGTCTGCTCCGGAAATATCATACCGGCAATTGTGATACACATCCTGCATGATATCATCGCTTTTTCAGCGCTTGACGCCACGGAAGGCGGCGTGATGGTAGCGGCAGTCGACGCCGGCTCATGGGTGAACCTGCTCCTTTGTTACATTCTGGCAGCAATCTGCTTCTTCTATCTGAAAAAAGAAAACATCATGAACCGCACCATCGAGATCTGGGATAAAAAATGGACCACCACGCCATAAAAACCGGGTGCCTGTCACCGTTAATAAAATATGAACACGTTCACAATCCGTTCACGGTGACAGGCACCATGAACAAAATATGAACAGAGGGAGAAAAACTATATGAAAAGGAACAGATCGCTCTTGAGCATAATAACATGTTTTGCATTCGGAGCATTACTGGCGGGATGTAATATTCCATTTAACAATGTTGATCAGGGAGCATATATCGTGTTGTCTGATGAGTCTGATTGGGAATTTTATGTTATTAAGGGAAAGGATAAGCTTTATGATGTATCAGATCGCGTAGAGGCTCATGGCGATATCCCCGGGCTTGAATACGGTCAGGGGGCTTTAGTGGTTGCGGACATAGATACCGAAGGATACAGTACCGGTGGATGGGAGGCAGTGTTTTTTAATGATTATGAATCCATGGTGCCTATGGGAATTGACGAAATTGCAGAAAAACTAAATATTCCGGAAGTGGAAGATCCGGCCGGATTTTTCGGAGAGTTCTTTTCTAAATATACAGACGGAAATGATATATATTATATTTTATCGGATTGGCATAATTATGAAGTGATGAAAAACGGAAATCCGTATTTATGCTGTGAATTATTTGACCGCTATAGTCCCGGACCGCTTTTAAAAGCTGTTTCTTTGGGATATGACGGTCCTGAAAGCATGATGGATATAGATCTTACCGAAGATGAGATACTGAACATGCCGGAAGAGGATCTTTGGTTCTATGGTATATTTAAGGACCATTTGAAGGATAAAACTTTATCGGTTGCCGGTTTGCCCGAAGATGCAACTATTGAAGAAGGAAGGTATGCAGCTGCTTATCCGGAGGATCAATGTATTGGAGAATATCTTGTTGAGGTTGAAGATGGTTCTGTTTTGCGCAGGTATTATATGGGAAATAATATAGTTAGAGATTATCCCAGGACAGAAGTCACCCTAAGTATGGACGAGTGGCATATCAGCGAAGACGGCACCGTTAAATTTAAAGGGTGTAAGAAGAACGTGAGAGAAGCAATCGTGCCATATATCCTTATTCAGTAACCCCGGGGTGACTGTCACAATCCGTTCACGGTGACAGGCACCATGAACAAATTGTGAACAGGGGGAGACGAACTATATGAAAAAGAATAGAGCACTCTTGAGCATAATAACATGTGTAACTTTCGCAATTTTATTGGCAGGCTGCACCGGAAAAGCAGATAAAAATAATTACTCAAACAATACAACAGCCACATCCGGTTCAACACAGAAAAAATCATCTAACAATGTTGATCAGGGATACTATGTCGTTATGTCCAATGAGGATGATTGGGAATTTTATGTTATTAAGGGAAAAGATGTGCTTTATGATGTCACAGATTGCGTAGAGGCTTATGGCGATATTCCCGGGCTTGAATATGGACAGGGGGCTTATGTTGTTGCGGATATAGGTACTGACGGATACAGTACCGGTGCATGGGATGCGATATATTTTAAAGAATATAAAACTATGAAACCTATGGGAATTGAGGAAATTGCGGAAAAACTGAATATTCCGGAAGTTGAAGATCCGGCGGCATTTCCCAGAGAGTTCTTTTCTAAATATACAGACGGAAATGATATATATTATATTTTTTCAGAGTGGTATAATTATGAAGTGATGAAAAACGGGAATCCATATTTATACTGTGAATTTTCAAATCACGATTGTCCGGGCCCGCTTCAAAAAGCTGTTTCTTTGGGATATGACGGCCCTGAAAGCATGATTGACACAGATCTTACCGAAGATGAGATACTGAATATGACTGATGAGGATTTTGGGTTTTATGGAGCATTTAAGGATCATTTGACGGATAAAACTTTATCGGTTGCAGAATTGCCCGAAGATGAATCTTTTGAAAAAGGAGCGTATGCAGCCGCTCATCCGAAGGCTCTGTGTTTCGGAGAATTTCTTGTTGAGGTTGATGACGGTTTTGTTTTGCGCAGATATTATCTGGGAAACAAAAAACTTGAGGACTATAATATGACAGAAGTCGCCATGGGTATTGACGAATGGCATATCAGCGAAGACGGCATCGTAGAATATAACGGGGCTCAGGAGCACGTTCGCGGAGGAATGGCCGATTATTATCTAAAAGAGTAGAACCCGGGGGGGCTGTCATCCTGATCAAAGCATCTCCTGTCATCCCGATCCCAATCCCCCTGTCACCCTGATCCCACCGAAGTCTCTTTTTTAGTTCCCATATTCCCGAATCTATGTTATCATATCATTACATATCAGCTTTTTCGGAAAGCGAGGGTTACCGCATGGATTATCAGGCCATAGTCGATGGGATGACAGCGATGAGCTGCGTGGTTTCTGTTGAGATTTTCCCGGACGGAAAATACGGGAAATTCCGCATAGTTACCGGAAACAAAGCATATATCGCCAGCGTCGAAGTACCGATGGCGGCGATCGATATGAACTATAAGAAGTTCGTGCCCAATTCGGAGTATACCGATTATCTGGGCAGGGATCTTAATTTCGAGGATGCGTGCTACCGTTCTGCATATAAAAAGCAATGCATTCATTCTTATGTCCGTCCGGACAGGGCGGAAGTTTATTTCAATATGATGTTCATCCCCCTTGAATCCGACCGTGAAGATCTGGCATACTGCATGTATATCATGGAGATAAACCAGGCTGCCGATACGGAGAATATGTCTAATATCTCCTCGGAGATAGCCTCCTCCGTTCTGGATACCTGTATCCGTCTGCGCGGCACCGATGATTTCAAGGCTGCTATGAAGGACGTGCTTGTGGGCATACGCGAGCTCTGCGACGCGGAGCATTGCTGCATCCTGCTCACCAATGAGTACGAGCGCTCCTGCCGTGTGCTTGGTGAGGCCTTTGCTCCCGGCACGAAGCTCCTTCCCATGGAGCATTATGTGAATGATGATTTCTACGATATCGTTGAATCATGGGGCCCGACCATCGCCGGCAGCAACTGCCTCATAGCCAAGAACGAGCAGGATATGGAAGTGGTTAAGGAGAGAAACCCTGTCTGGTACGAATCCCTCACCGCCGCAGGTGCCTATAATATCGTATTATTCCCGTTAAGATCCGGCGACCAGCTGCTGGCTTATATCTGGGCGCTGAACTTCGACCCGGAGCGCGCCGGCAGGATCAAGGAAACCCTTGATATTACCACCTTCATCGTAGGTTCGGAGCTGGGCAATTACCTGCTGCTGGACCGTCTGCGTACACTCAGTTCAAAGGATCTCCTCACCGGCGTAATGAACCGTAACGAGATGAACAACTACGTTGACAGTCTCTGCCACGGCGACGACAAGAACAAGGGCACCGTGGGCGTTATCTTCACTGATGTCAACGGCCTTAAAGCGGTGAACGATCTGGAGGGCCACAGCGCAGGTGACCGTCTGCTTAAGAATGCGGCCAACGCCTTAAGGGAAGTCTTCGACGAAAAGGACATCTACCGTGCCGGCGGCGATGAGTTTGCCATCATCCTTGCCGATATTGATGAAGAAGGCCTGAATGACAAGATAGCAAAGATCCGGACGGCCTGTGAAAAATACGGGAATGTAGTATTTGCAATCGGCGGGGCAGTAGAGGACGACAGCCGCAATGTGCGTATCGCCCTGCGCCGCGCGGACGAGAATATGTACGAAGACAAGCGCATCTTCTACGAGCAGAATCCGGAGCGTATAGATCAGACCAGGCTCAACTGCTCCAATGAGGAGGAGCTGGACGAGAAGTTCCGCGAGCGCAGCATCTTCCGCGAGATGAATTACGATCATCTTACCGGCCTTCCCAGCATGACCTATTTCTTCAAATTGGCAGAGATAGGCCGCAAGAGCATGCATGAGCGCGAGATCCCTTCAGCCCTTGTTTTTATTAATCTGAGCGGCCTGCGTTATTTCAATAAACGCTATGGCTTTGCCGAGGGCGATGAGCTCATAAAGGAATTCGCAGCGCTTCTTTCCGGAACCTTCGGCGAAGAAAACTGCAGCCGTTTCGGCCAGGATCACTTTGCGCTGTATACCGAGGCAGAGGGTCTGGAGCAGAAGCTCAAAAGGCTCTTTGTGGAAACAAAGCGCATAAATAACGGTAAAACCCTTCCTGTCAGGGCCGGTGTATATCTTGATTCCATGGGCCTTGTGGAAGTCTCACTGGCCTGCGACCGTGCAAAATACGCCAGCAATGTAAAGAAGGATAATGTAAATTCAATCTATAATTATTACGATAATAAGATGCTCTCCCGTGAGATCAACAGGCAGTATATTGTTGATAATCTGGACAAGGCTATCAGCAATAACTGGATCAAGGCTTTCTACCAGCCCATCGTCCGCGCCACCAACAGAAAGGTCTGCGATGAAGAGGCGCTGGCAAGATGGTTCGATCCGGTCAAAGGCATGTTATCGCCTGCGGATTTTATCCCCATACTTGAGGATACCAGACTTATCTATAAGGTGGATCTGCATATAGTTGATATCATTCTGGAGCGTATCAAAAAGCAGAAGGCCATGGGGATCAATGTGGTTCCCGTGTCCGTCAACCTTTCCAGGATGGATTTCGAATGCTGCGATATCGTTGAAGAGATCGATTACCGTGTGACCACTGCCGGCGTATCCCGCGATCTGATAACCATCGAGATCACCGAAAGCGTGGTGGGAGAGAACTTCGAATTCATGAAAGCACAGGTGGAGCGTTTCCAGGCCCTGGGCTTTAAGGTGTGGATGGATGATTTCGGAAGCGGATATTCATCGCTGGATCTGCTGCAGGAGATGCAGTTCGACCTGATCAAATTCGACATGCGTTTCATGCGCCAGTTTGATACTTCGCCTAAATCCAGGGTGATCCTTACCGAGCTTATGCGTATGGCTCAGAGTCTGGGCATCGAGACCATCTGCGAAGGCGTGGAGACCGCAGAGCAGGCCGATTTTTTAGGAGAGATCGGCTGTACCAAGCTTCAGGGTTATCATTTCTGCAAACCCATACCCGTTGAGGAAATATGGGACCACTTTAAGAAGGGCACGGGAGTGGGCTTTGAGGATCCCGATGCGGCTGAGTATTACCGCATAGTCGGCTCTGTCAATATGTACGATCTGGGCTCCATCTCCGCGGAGGAGAATGTGACCTCCAGGCATCATTTTGATACTTTCCCCATTTCGATCGTTGAATATGATGATAAGACATTAACGGTTATCCGCTGCAATAAATCCTATCGTGAGTTCATGAAAAGATATTTCGGCATAGATAACCCGAGAAGTATGGAGGCTTATGAACTCAGGAATGCCGGCCCGGGAAGCGATTTTGGCGATGCCATTGAGCACTGCAGGAAGGGAGAGCACAGGGTATTCCTTGAAGAGAAGATGCCCGACGGCTCCATCATACAGTCCATGATAAAGAAAGTGGCTGATAATCCGGTGACCGGCGTATCCGCGTTCGTGGTGGCAGTGCTGGATATCACCGAAGAAAAGGAAGAGCAGTTAAGCTACGCACACGTGGCTCAGGCGCTTTCGTCCGATTATCTGTATCTTTATTATGTGGATCTGGACACTGAAGAGTTTGTGGAGTATTCCAATGATTCGACCCACGGACTTTCCTTAGAGCGCCACGGAGATGATTTCTTTAACGCCAGCCGCAGGGATGCTGCGGAGTTTATCTATGAATCCGACAGGGAGGCTTTTATAGCAGATTTCAACAGAGAAAATGTCATTAAGATGATAGACGGGCAGGGGGCTTATGTTAATACCTACCGCCTGATGATCAATGATACGCCGACCTATGTAAATATGAAGGCAGTCCGCATGAATAAGGATGACAGCCACATCATCATAGGTGTTAACAACGTGGATGCCCAGATGCGCCAGCAGGAGGCAATAGAGCGCCTCAAGGAAGAGCAGACCACCTATTCCAGGATATCTGCGCTTATCGGCGGCTTTATCGCCATCTATACCGTTGATCCGGAAAGCGGCAATTACATACAGTACAGCGCCACCAGGGAGTATTCGGATCTGCACACCTCCAGGGCCGGCGTTGATTTCTATGCGGATTCCATCCGCGACAGCCGCGACGTGGTATATCCCGACGATCTGGATTATCTGCTCCGCGAGCTCACAAAAGAGAAGATCCTTAGCAGAACCAAAGACGGTGGCGTATTCAAGCTCCGTTACCGCCTGATGCTCAACGGCGAACCCGTGCGCATCACCCTGCGCGCCGGCATGGTTCAGGAAAAAGACGGCCCGCAGCTGATCGTAGGCGTCAGCCGGAGTGCTGAAGAGATATAAAATACGGTGCCTGTCACCATGAACAAAATATGAACATGTTCACAATTTGTTCATGGTGACAGGCACCTTTTTTAATTCACGGATGCAGCTGCTTATACCTCGCTATAGTCTCCTCCGTCATATGTATCACCATGCGCCCCTCTATGCGGGCATTCTGATGCTGGCCGCGCTGCAGGGACTCCTCAAGAACCTGCATGCAGGAGCTGGCAATATCCCGCTGGGGATGATTCTTCTCGATATCCTCAAACTCCAGATCAAATGAATCCTTAAGGTTTTTATAATGGAAATCCTGCAGACCTACTGTGTAGATGCGCTCATCATCCACGGGCGCGCCTTCGAATTCAATCTTTAAAAAGGAGTGGGTCACCTGATCGTACTCAAAGCAGAGCCCCTTCGATACCTGGTAGAATTCTGTGTGTTCGCCCTGCAGCGACTCATCCCTGAGCATCCGCAGCAGCGCGTGCTTAAGCTGCGCTCCGGTCCAATATACCATGTGCGCAGAGTCATCAAAAGGGAAGCACTGGTCGAAATCGCCTTTTGTTACAACCGGCCCCAGTTCTTTTGCGCGGAAGGATCCGGAGGCGACCAGGAAGATATCCACGCCCAACGCGTCTTTAAGGGTATCCGCGAAAAGATTGCCGATCTCTGTTTCCTCAATATGCGACGGCGCCGTCAGCTTGCGGACAAATTTGGTTATGATGCGTCCGTATTTTTCGTCGGTAGTATCTTTATATGTCCGGATGACTTCTTCGATGGAAGGATCCTCCGGGCAGGTCTCCGCGTTGATGGGAACGGGAGTCCAGGTGTAGCTGTCTATGCAGTTATTATCCGTATCTATGACCAGATCGAATCTGCCTATCTGGTCCGTGCCTGTGCCGGCCTGCACTATCGGGATGCCGTTCACAACAGCCGGTTCCGTCATAAAATCATGAGAGTGTCCGCCGATGATCATGTCCACGCCCCAGGCGGGATCCAGCATTGCGGCCAGCTTCTTATCCTCCTCAAGCCCTATATGGGTGAGCAGAACGGTCATGTCAACATCCGTTGAGTTATAGGTGTTGCAGATCTTTCCGACTTCCACCGCGGCATCATCAAGCGTTACAAAGGTTCCCACCATCTTGTCCATCTTGCATTTCATAAGCGTGAGCTCCGTCAGCACGCCTATGAAGAGTATCTTCATCCCGTCGATCTTTATTATTCGGTACGGATCGAACAGCCTGGTGTGATTGGTCTTTACATACAGATTGGCGTTGATGATCGGGAACTCCGCGCATTTTTCCAGAAAGAGCAGATGCGCCACGCCGTAATCGACCTCATGATTTCCTATGGTCACGATATCCGGCGCCAGCATGTTCATTATCTGTATTGTCGATATCCCATGAAACTCCGAGTCTATGATCGACCCGCAGAACATATCCCCGGCTATGGCGTAAAGCGCGTTTTTTTCTTCCTGCCTTACCTTGCTGATATAGCCGGACAGGAGAGAGACCCCTCCCACCAGATCATCATCTATATGCTCAGCAAGAAAATCCCCATGCATATCATTCGAGTGAAGCAAAGTCAGTTTTTTCAGGTGTTTCATCTCCATCTCCTAAACGCCGGTCTTTACATTATTTCTTCCGTCGGACTTGGCGCGGTACAGCGCGCTGTCCATGCGCCCGAAGGCCTTCTCAAATTCATCGTCAGCGGTAACTTCCGTAATACCGATACTGCAGGTCAGATGCCCGGTCTTATCAAATTCATGAGCCTCCACCTTTTTGCGCAGCTGTTCGGCCAGCTCCGTCGCCTCCTCAATAGAAGTCTCATAGCAGACCACGGCAAATTCTTCGCCGCCCCAGCGGCCCAGGACCGCATTCCGGCTCGCAAGCCCCTCTTTGATAACATTGGTAAAGCTGACAAGGCAGGCGTCGCCGGCAGAGTGCCCGAAATCATCGTTGATCTTCTTAAAGAAATCGATATCCAGCATCATCAGCGATATGCGGGTATCGTTCTTGCTGCGTTCCACGATGGCGTTATTAAGCTCGGTTTCGATACGTCCGTGATTATATACGGAGGTAAGCGAATCGACCGAAGCCAGCTGCTCGTATTTCTTCAGCGTCTCGCGCAGCTCGACGGCGTCCTCATGGATATTCTTGACCATAAAGACGAAGCGGTAGTCGTCGTCATTATTGGTCTCCGCGCGGCTGAATATAAGCTTGACCCAGATAAACACGCCATCCAGGTTCATCATCATACAGTCGAAAGAAGAAGTCTGGCCGGGCGCGTATTTTTTCTTAAGAGTCGCGGGATCAGTCTCATCCAGGAACTGCGCCTGATACTCCTTGGCAATCATATTGACGATCATCATGCGCCATTCAGAATACTTCAGCTGCTGGTTCATGACCTCATCGGAGATCTCCGTCACGTTGATGCTGCTGGTCGTGTCCCTGACAATATCCATATACATCGAGAACAGATAGTTGCTCTGAACCGGCTCCGGCTTTTTGCCCGTCAGATCCTCTTTGCTGTAAAAGCTCTTATCCAGCTCATCAAGGAAGAACAGATACTGTTCTTCGCCGATCGGATAGACCACGAACTGCGTCACATGAATGACATCGCCGATCATCAGATTAACGCATCTGCTGTATTTATCCAGGAATTTCCCCGAAGTGGGAATGAAAACACGATAATCCTCGACTATAGCTTCCGAGTTATTGCGGTGATACCACAGCTTTTCAATCAGATCGTGATAGCTCCAGTCATCCTGCAAAAACTCTGCAAAAATGCCCCTTTTCAGCAACACCTTTATGCTGTTCGCCTTGGCATCCGCAGCCAGAACAGCCCCCACATTGTCCCTATAGAATTCGATCGCTTTTTCAAAAGAAAGAGTTTCAAGATCATAGTCTGCCATCGCTATACCTCCATGACAATGATTTTATACCAAAAGGGTGCCTGTCACC
>CAMVRS010000073.1 GCA_947169935.1 uncultured Lachnospiraceae bacterium | reverse complement strand
TCAATATCTACATAATAGCGACTGTCAATACGTCTGGCTACAGATGCTCCAACCTGGTTAAAAGCTGTCTGGTCAATGGTCATATCGGATTCCCCCCTTTGTCATCCTCCATGCTCAAGAGCGCTTATCTCTTTAAGGATCTGCTCTCTTTTGTTTTCGTAATCCCTGACACTTTCGTGGTACTGATCGTACTGCTTTTTATATTCCATCATTTCATTTGCGGCATTTGTTATGGATTGTTTGTAATCCTTTATCTTCTCCTGTAATACCGCCGCTTCTTTGCCAAATTTCTTCAGGTTTTCTTCTTCAGCCGTGATCGTCTTACGTAATTCTTTTTCTTCAAGATCCAGCTTGGCTATCTCTTCATTAAGCCTGGTTCTTTCTCTTTTTGTATTTTCTTTTAATTCAGTGACCTTTGCATCCAGATTATCAAGTTCTTCATCAACAGCTGATATCTCACTGTTTTTCTCTTTAAGCCTGCTCTTTACTTCATTATATTCCAGCTGCTTTTTCTTCTTAAAGAGGAAAACACTCTGAAGCTTTGTTTTTTTATCAGCCTTTTCTTCCTGTATCTCCGCCTTTTCATCAACCAGGAGGTTCAGCTTATCCTCCAGCGCCCGGCGTTCCTCGTTAATAGCATAACTCTGTGCCTTGCGCCTGGGTTCGAGCTCGCTGATCTCTTTTTTCAGCTCCTCTCTCTGAGTCCGTATCTCCCGGCGTCTGCGTTTTAGTTCGGATATCTCTTTTTCCTTATCAGCCGTCCTGGTTTCCACGCCGCGTATCTGCAGCTTGGTTGATTCCTCTTCTATCAGTTTATCCGATAACAGGGCGGAATAAGCTTTCTCCGCTGCTTCAAGCAGTTTGGCCGCTTCATCCCTTTTAGCCCTGTACGACGCCAGATCGTTATCGATGACAGCCAGTTCCTTTTTCTTATTATCAAGAGCAAGCTGTGCGGGATCTGTCACAGGCTCGGGTTCCGGCTCCTGTGCCACTTCCTGAGGAACCGATCTATCTATGATCTGTACTTTATGAAGCCATTCAAGTACGGAACGCTCCATCTTCTCCTGTGATACGCCGGTATTAAAGCAGATCCTGAAATAATGAAGGTTTCCCAAAACGCCGGCAACACAGTAAAACGCCGTACGCTTGCCGTTTATCTTCTGGCGGATATAGCCAAATAAATGCTCTTCGTCCCCTTCTTTAAAAGAGCCTGTCTCCTTGGATTTGCCCTTAACCTCTGCAGATGATTCAATGCTTTCTTTAAATGCATCAAAGCATTCACCAAGGGTATTATACTGCCCTATGCTTACAGTAAACGCATTTATCGTGATCTTTCCTGTTTCCCATTTATCAATATCAAGAAAGCCCGGATTCCAGGCAGCAAAACCGGCAGACTCCCCATAGGCCCCTGCTGAATATTCAAGATTTTCTTCATAGGAAAAGCCATCCGGTATAGCTACCGAATATGTATCAAGCTCCAGGGATCTTTTCCCCTTAAAGGTAAATGCCGTCAATGCAGCGGCCATCCCGTAGTCACCTCCAAAGACAAAATACGAGCATTTTATTATAGCATTTCCCTATACAAAATTCAATGGGGCTGAAAATCCCCCCCTGTTTGTCCCCCCGGCAAATATGCAAAAGGCAGGGGATGTGACTCCCCCGCCTTAACACTCTGCATGTGGCTGATCTGTTTACTTTGCCTGCTTTACACTTATGACTACATTTTTTGTAACTCCACCACTAAACCATAATTTAACCTTGACAGATCCGCTCTTTTGGCTCAGGCTCTTAATGTTTACCTGTGTAAGATCATCGGAAACCTCAGCCTCAACATTTTTCAGCTGTTCTATCGTGGTACTCTCCGGAATGATAACATGTGATATACCTGCGCTGTCCTTATAGGTACATACGAGATTTGCCGTTGCTATCACATCTCCGGATGCATTTGCAGGTACCACTACATTAGCTTTCTTTACAACAGGCGTGGTCTTTTTTGCCTTAACATTCTTAATGGTCACTTCAACAGGATCATCAATACCGCCTATGCTCAGCTTAAACGTCATTTCACCGATTGAGAGATTCTTAGCATTATAAGCTGTACCCTCATACCCCACAACGATATTTCCGTCTTCGTTGACTGCAGCCGTAAAGCCTTCCTTATCCGTCTCTACAGCTGTGATCTTTCCGGAAACATGATTCAGCTTCGGTATGATGACCATCTTCTGCTTTGTTACCACGTTATAGCCGCTCTGTATCTTAAACGATACAGCTTTATCCAGCGGCTTATCAGATACCTTTACTTTTATGGAACATTTCGCCGCATTTTTATCGCTGCCGGATGATAACGTGATCGTATAACCGCCTTTCTTCACACCGGTATCCGGATAGGCTATTGTGAGTATCCCGTTCTCAAATGTAGCCAGTCCCGTGTTCTTCTTGTCGGTAATGATCAGATCTTCTGCAGGCTCTCCGTTAAGATAAACAGGATATTCAAATTGCTGTTCTTTAGCATTAGTATTGATCACCAGCGTCTTAGGCATATCAGCAATACTCAGTACATCCTGCTTTCGTGTCTTGATATTAAAGGAAAGCGCTATGCCGGCCTCCCATCCGGGCTTTGATATACTTATCTTCCCTTTTTCTGCACCGTTAGCTGCTATACTTATCATGCCGTTTTCAAGTATCTTAACATCCCTGTCATTATACTTAACCGTTGCATCCGTCAGGTCCATACCCTCAAAAATACCGCTGGGCTGTTTCCTCCGGATCACCACATTGACGCTTACGGCATTACCTGCCTTTATCGTTGCAGACGATGAAAGCTTTAGTGACGGACTGACATATATTACCGGCAGCGGGAATTCAACGGTAAGCCCGTCAGCAAGTTCAAACTCCAGCGTGGTATTGGAAGTATTCGCTGCAGTTTTTCTCTTTACCCCACTCTTTAAGCTAACGCTTATGGTATTTCCTGATAAACTTGCATCATAAAACGCAGCTGAATTCTTATTCCTGTTTTCTACCGGCACAACAGCATTTACGCTAACCAGACTGTATTCGTGAAGTTCAACACTTTCATACAGATTCCACATCTCTATCGAAGACGTATCGATGACCTGTACATCTTCACCGCTCTCACCGCCGCTTTCGCCACCGCCGTTTGCGCTCACGCTTATGGGCTGGATCGCAGTGCAGGTGATATCATTTTCTGTATAGCTGACGGTTATCTCATTATCGCTTACACTAAGCTTTCCTGCAGGGCTCCAGCTGTATCCCGTCACTTCCTTTACCGAAGCATCAGTATATGCAGCCGTTACTACCATACCTGCGGGATCGAACTTCTCACCTTCTTTATATTCCGTCTTAGAAGGCGCGGTGTTGATGCTTATGGAATTAAGGCTTACAGTACCGGGGCCGGGCTCATCGCCGCCACCACCGTTTGCACTTACGCTTATAGGCTGCTTTGCCGTGCAGGTAACGCTGCCTTCGGTGTAGCTTACGGTAATCTCGTTATCGCTGACAGTAAGCGCTCCGTTGGGACTATAAGTATAGCCTGTAACCGCTTTGCTGCTCGAATCCGAATATGTTGCCTTTACGACCATGCCTGCAGGATCAAAGCTCTCGCCTGCCTTGTATTCTGTCTTTGAAGGCGCTGTATTTATGCTAATAGAGCTTAATGTAACCGGTGCAGGCGGTTCCTCATTCTGTGTCCAGTGTGCATAGATCGTGGTATCTCCCGCAAATTCATAGTCTGTGCTTATCTGTGTGCCGCCGCCTGCTGCGGTGAACCAGCCGTCAAAGCTGTAGCCGCTCCTCTGGGGAACAGGCAGGGCTGCCAGCTTACCGTCTGCTTCCGTAACGGCTACATCAGGAGTTACGGTACCGCCGTTAGCGTCAAAAGAAATGGTATAATACATCGGTACGTTAAGGTCATCGGAAACATAATCTGCTGTCAGCGCCTTACCGTTATATGCCTTTGCCGTCGTGGTTATTGTAAGCTTATACGCTTTCTTTACCTCAAACAGGCTGCCGTCTTCAGGCATTACTACCATGGTCTTTGCATAGATCCTGGTTTCGTCTGCGGGATCTGCTTCCGCATCGGGGAACACTATATTGCAGGATATGGATTCATCTCCCAGCTTAACCGTAACCGCGTTCTCTGAAAGGGTCGCAGTATCCATGTAAAGACTGAACTCTGTCTTAATACCATTAGCTGAGATGCTTGTTCCCGTCACCGTAGGACTTGCCGTTGATACTAAAGGTATGTTTATACCCAGCTGTACAGGCATGACAGGAAGCCAGCCAGCCGTGGAACCGTCATCCAGATTAGCAGCTACATTATCTGCACTGGTATTATCTGCAAGGCCTGAGCCTTCGGGAGCGGCAACTCTTACCTGCCACTCGCCCTCGGGCACGAACCACTGATACCAGCCGGAAGCATTTGTTACCTGTGGATTGATCTGGCCGAAGTCTTCTGCATTCCATTGCTCGCCTTCAGGATGGTCTGTTGTCTTTTCATAAAGTGTAGCTGTTGCACCCTCAACTGTATTGGAAAGAACTGCCTCGTAGATAACGCCTTCGGGATCGTGGGTAGCACGGGCAGAACCGCCTGAACGGTTACCGCCTACATTGACGTTATTTACTCTTACTTTATTCTTCTTAGCAAGAGACTGCATCAGCAGATAAAGCTCTACGGTCTTCTTTTCTGCTTCACCCAGCTTTCCGCTGCTGTATGCATCCAGGAGTACGCTGCAGGCTTCCGCTACATCTGTCGGTATGGAAACACCTATCTTATCCTCGATGGCTCCCTTAGCTGCATCTATGGCTGCGCTCTTTGCCTCATCCAGAATCTTATCTTTTAAATACTTGACGCCGTCAACCGTAGCTCCTGCCACATCTTCAGCAACGCCTTTCAGGCTGCTGACCACAGTGTTGATATTCTCCATCGTGACCTTCATAGCCGTGGCAAAATCGGCGCATTCGGTACTTCTTGTTATCTCACGGATCAGATTTTTTGCTTGCTGCAGGCCCTGCCTGGTCTCCGCATCCAGCTTATTGCCGCCGTCCTTAAGCATGCCGTCTATCGCTGTCTCAACACTGATCTGCGCCTTGGTCTGCTGCCTGTGCTGGGTTTGAAGTGCACCAACACCATATTTTGCATTCATGCCCGCCCAGGTCACGGAATATGTAGTTTCCTTTCCGACGATCCGATAATGCATATCGTTGGCTATCTGTCCCACACTGGCAAGCTTGCTTATTCCGGCGTCGCTCATGGTTGGCCATCTGCCCTCATCGTTGCCCTTAAGGATCCCATATTCCGTATTAAATGCGGCAAAGCCAGCCGATGTTAAAAGTGAGGGATCGATCACCTGTCCGCAGTCAAGCCCCTGGGTATAAGAATAGCCATCGGGTTCCTCATCAGTCGGGAGCATAACGCTGTACCAGATCATGATAAGATGTCCGTTATCATCTATATAGGATGTTTCAGTAGCGCGGCAGGTCCTGCCATCTGCTGTGGATTCGGAGTAACTTCCTTCCGGCCAGCTCTCATAATCAACATCAGAAGCCTTACCTTCATAGATACCAAAGTGAGCCTTCAGAGCCTCCAGGGATTCTTCTGAATTATCCAGTGTTGAATAATCGAAGTTATCTCCTGCCAGGAAAGTATCATAACTTTCCATACCCTCAACAAATACATCCAGGACTTCCATCTTATCCTGTACCAGCTTTTCTTCATTATCCTGATAATCGGCAACGTATTCATCTTTAATATAGTTATAGTACTGCTCTATAGTCTGTTCCTGACCGGTCTTAGGATTAACTATCTTGAAATCCGCACCGTACTTGTCTATAAGATCCTGAAGATCTGCATCCATGATCGTGTTTTCGGTTACAGCCGCAACCGCATCAGGTTTCCTGGACTTAACGGATACCGCCCAGTTGGTGAACAGCAGCTTTTCATCCGATACGCTGCCAACAAACTTGTTGGTACCTTCAACACGTTCAAGTAAGGTTGAGTATTCCTCACCATTCTGTCCGGTTACGGTAAGAAGAATGTCGCCGTCTACCCTGTCACCGTCCTCTGCTGTTACGGTATATTCATAGGTAAAGACATTACCTTTATCATTCAGTGACCAGTAATAGTTGTTAAGTATCGGATTGCTGTAGTAGTTTCTTGCAAGAAGATCCTGTGATCTTCCTGAAAAGCTATCCCTTTCATTATCACTTAAGCCCTTTACGCTTACCGTCCTGATGACGGCAGGCGTGAAGTCATCTTTAGTCAGGCATTCCATAGCGGTGATCGCAGAACGTATGCTATTACCGCCCTTTGTTGTTACCGCATAAAGTTCATGCTCTCCTGCGACAGTCCAGCCGGCATTAAAGCTGCTCACATTAACATTTCCGACATTACTGTCATCTATGGTAAAGACAAACACCGCAACGCCTGCACTGTTTGATCTTGTACTGTAGATCTCAATATCATCCATATACAGCTTTACAACTGCGTCGGGTGTTGTATATAACCACGCGGAATTCTTATTTGAATTGCCGGAACCGTTATCCTTTGTGCGTAGATAGTCGGAATCAAAACTGAGTGAAGCCCCGGAAGCTGTAACGACAAGAGTCATATTACCGAAGGTCTGGGGATTAAGCTCCTTGTTATTGGCACCGATACGTGCACCGGTTGCAGTGATCGTGAAATCACCGCCTTTAGGCGCCTGCACATAAAACCAGATAACTCCCTCTGTCTTATCTGTATAGAGGGTAAAGCCCTTGATTGTACCCAGGTGATTATTGTCAATTGCATTAATCTTCACCGTACTTTCCGTAAGCTTATTGTCACAGTACAGGTTTATATACTTATCCTGTGAAGGCACGCCCACAGTATGTGTGTTTTCATAACGGGGGATAACATCCTGTTCGTATGTCTGCCCGGACTGCATTGTAGTTCTTACGGTCAAAGCATACTGTGCACCGGGGTTAGCCTTAGCTATGGCCGGGTCAACCTCATAGGCAAGTTTAACAAGCGCCCATTCATCGGTTGAAGCTTTTACCGTCTCCTCACCAAATTTAGAGTTTTCAGTAAAGGTCTTGTGATCCTTCACCTGGGGTGAAGAATCAAAGTTAACAACCGTGCATATACCGTTCTGTAATGTTACTTCATCTGAAAGATATTCATCCGTACCAAGAATACCCTGTAATGCCTCAAGGGTTGCAGGTGCACTGAGCCAGCTGGTCTCACGGATGTTTACTATCGTGTATGTTCCTGCCGGAACGGAATTTGTCCAGCCATAATAGCTATCGGTAATAGTGTCTGCCAGATCTCCATTAGCATCATATAATGCAATGATATGACGGACGCCTCGTCCATCAGGTGAAGTGAAGTAAACATTCGGCTGATCCTTATAGGAAAGCTTAAACCGCTGGGCATCCCAGTCAAGACCTGCCGCATAGTAGTTGCGAAGTATCTTGACGGAACTTGATGTCTGGTCGACTTCCCCCTTGATATCAGCCACCGTATAGGAAAGAGTAAGTGTATCACCCATTCCGATAACGGCTGAAACGTCGCCGGTGAACTGCACCTCGGAAGGTGTTACCTGATAGAGTGAAGGATCGATCACGGTATCGCCGTTTTTAAGCGTAAATACCATATCGCTGAATATACCCTCATTACTGCTCCAATAGCCGCGTGAAAGTGTCGTTGTACCATAGTGACTGTCAGCCCTGCCATCGGGATACTGCTCTGTTATCGTAAGCGGTATTGAAGTGGGAATATTCTCCGGGGTCAGTGTTATCTCTATCAGAGAATTCATTGATGAAGACTTTACGTTCTTATATGCCGTCTGCATATTATTACTGCTGTCCGTTACTTTGATAGTAGTATCAAAGTCCATAACCTCAGCCGTAAAGCTTCCGTCTGTATTTTTTGTTACCTGTACATTATTCCATTTGCTGCTGTATGAATAATAACTCAGACCGCTGACATATCCGTTGAACGGATCCTGGTTCAGCGTGATGTTCAGCTTATCCGCGCCGACTGTGGATGCATTGGTAACCTTTCCGTTTAAGTTAACCTTCTTTACCGCATTAAGAGAAACATTTATGGTCTGGGCTTCATTCGTTACAGTTACCACGTTGTTTTCGGAGAGTGATAAACCATGAAATTCCGTCCAGTTATAGACTGTTTTATACGTGCTGTAATCGTAATAATCCCTGGGTGCTACCTCATAATAGAATTTTTTGCCGATAGAAGAATCCAGGTTATACAGCATATCACCTGTTGATACCCTCTTATATCCTTCCCCATTCTGGTCAGTAACCTTCTCATACCAGGTTACAGTATCATCATCACCGATCTTTCCGCCGCTGTATTTATTTCCGCTTACGGATAAGGTGATGTTATTGTATGCATTGATCGCCACTTCCTGTGTTTTGTTTCCGAATTCGACATTTACAGGAGTTTTTTCTATATTCGGATATATTTTGGCGTTATCACCTGTCATGGTGATATCACAGTATATAGTGGTTCCCGCATCTACCAGTGGCGAAGTATCACCTGTACCTATACGGGTAAAACCGTCGCCGCCTGCTGCCATAGGCTTGTTGGAATATGCACTATAGGGGCCCGAACCGCTCTTCGTATACCATTTAACGACATATCCGTCAGCAATAGCAGTACCTTTATACTTGGGAGCAAGTGTAACCGTCCCCTGCTCATTAAGCCTTACATATACCGCCTGCTCAGCTTCGGTAAGTGTAACTTCTCCAGTAGTCTCCTTATAATACTGGACACCACCTGTCTTAAGTGTATCTTTAGGCGTAACAGTGTAGGTAAGGGTTGTGCCTGAGATAAACGAAGATGCGCTCTGTGTCACCCCATTCTTCTTCCACACTACATTGCAGGAAGCTGTAACATCAATATTGTTATTGCCTGATACCGTAAGTACCGGTCTGCACATCTTCTTTACGGTAAGCGTAAAAGAAGTATCCTCAGCCGCAATGTCCCCTACCATTCCGGTATAATGGAAAGTCACGGTATGATCTCCACCGCTAAGAGTCTGAAGGTAGCTGTTTTTTAATGTGACTGAAGCAGAAACCTGTGTATAATTTGCAGGATCAACAGTCACGCCATCCATAAGGACTGAATCAAAAGTAAAGTCTCCATCATACTTATCGATTGCAAGATCCAAAGTGCTGCTGCTTGCAAATTCCTGAGAAAGAGCGGATCTGATAAAGGGCTGCTCCGCCTCCTCCCCGCTGCCCGCGGGACGGAAGGTTTTACCATTTATGCTGTCCGAAACAGTAAAGCTGACAACCGGGCTGTAATCCGATGCATATGAATCCACATATTTTCCGTCTCCATCCCTGATGATGCCGTTGGCGTTCATATCGACCTGTATGGTGTCCCCCACGCAGGCACCGTTCACCACTGAATCGCTGTCACTATATTGCAGATTTCCCGAAGATATCAGGTCTATGGTTTTAATGGTATAGCCCTTGCCATTTGATGTATATGCCCAATCCCAATAATCCGTAATGGCATCTATGCTGTCGGAGGGGCTGCTTGTAACCCTGGCTTCACTCGGACGCAGCTGCCCCGTCTTTGTATTGCTTCCGTTGGTATGGGTTCCTCTACTTCTTACGCTCATGCCGTTGAAGCCAGCTATATCATTAATCGTCGCACCATAAGGCAGATTAGGGTAATGGAAGGTGACGCCCAGCTTAAGCTCGCCGATGCCGCCTTCAGGATATTCCAGTACAGTCACGCTGTCCACCACAGGTGTGATGGCTGATTTCCACTCATCCGTTCCTGAATCAGGCAGAGAAGATCCGCCGGAGGTCTCACCGGGGCCAAGACCTTCTCCTTCATCGGTTCCGGAACTCACAGTAAATTCGACCGCGGGTGATTTGAAAAAACCTTCTGTTACCACTGTGCTGCCTGTGCTTCTGTCTATCTTATCTACGATAAGCACGGCAGTATAGATCTCTCCCGGGACAGGGGTAAGACTGTTTCCTTCCCCAAGGTCTGCCTGCATTTGCGGATCATTGCAGAACCAGGTAGTGACTCCGTTCTTCTCAAGCAGACAATCCGCCCAGGCTCCCTGTGCCGTAATAACATTGAAATCCACATTATCCGACCAGCGCACCGGAGCGCTCCAGCCATAAGAAAAATGGTAAGGGTCTTCCAGCGACCGTCCGGGTAATACGCAGATATGTCCCTCATAGCTAACCGTATCCGTAACTGTGAGAGCATCCTCCGATCCCCAGTTAAAGCCTATCTCCATACGCTTCATATTCATATACGGCATACCGACTGACCAGTCCACCGTAGTCTGGGTCATATCCGTATCAAGAATAGCCGTGCGGGTGTTTTCTTCTCCCTCCGTGCCTTTGGTCACCTGATACAATATCACCTGCCAGGTGATGGTATCCCCCTGCTGGATGCAAGCACCACTCGTATCAATGCCCACCCAGCCCAGAGTTCTGGTAGCGTTGCCGGTAGCTCCATTAAAGCAGGACTTGGGAACAGAGATAGTCCAGTAATTCCCGCCCTGTCCCAAAATCCGGGTGCGCCTTGGATCATTCGCCGGCCAGTTATTCATGTCAGCAAGATTCCTCAGGCTGTTCTGCACCTGAGACTTAGTCTTGGGTGTCACATAGATTTCCGCCTCATACCAGCTTGTGCCGGTTGCCGCAGGCAGTCCCGAGGCATCCCATGTCAGACTTACCGATGGGTGGCGGTCTATAACTAATGTCGAAACATCATTACTCTGCCCTGTCCAGCTGCTGTCCGTCATGTGAAAGTCTGTTACTTCAAAGATCGTACCTGCCTGCACACTCAGGCTTAACTCCGGCAAACTGCCGGCGATCATCGTAATGGTCAGCAGCATGGTTGTAATACGCTGTATAAGCTTATTCAGCCCCCTGCTTCTTCCTTTCGTACCAGTACTCATTCCCGTACCTCCTCTTCTTCCTCATATTTATGCGTAAAACACACGCAATTATATTTTACCACTCCTTCCCGCACTCTAATTTGCCGAACGTGCACTCATTTCGACCGAATATGCAATGCCGTCAATTTATGTAAACTGATCGGTCAGAAACCGCCGTAACACAAAAAATCCGGCAGCTCTTTCAAACTGCCGGATTACGAGGATACATAATATCGATCATATATGCCGCAATAAATAAGATCCTTCGACTCCGGCCTGCGGCCTTCGCTCAGGATGACAGTGCGGCGATGCCTTCGCTCAGGATGACAGTGCGGAGGGTGCTACTTCATTAATAACAAAGACATGTTTAGCCTTATAGAATATCACTCAGATCAAACTCTTTCCCGGTTCTGTCTTCATATATCTCTATAAAGGATTTTCCCTGATCATAGGGATCAAGATCAACATCTTTTGCATGTGAGATCCATTCGCTTTCCTCAGGAAGTACGGCGTAGGCAGCGTTATGCAGCGCCCACTCATCCGCCATATCTTCGGGAGTTCTGAAAGATACCATATCGGCTCCGTGTATGGGATGCTCCGCGATCAGCGCTTCACAGATGATCATCATATCACTTATATAATGAACCCTGTAGGAATCTATGATCTTCCAGTTCTCTTCGGTATATACCGCCGTAAATTCCATACCGTCATAGGTAAAGCTGTAATGTGATCCCTCATCATCCATACACCTGAGAGCAATATCCTCCGGTGATGAGAGCAGTCCTTTTACTTCCTCATCATCTGCTGCCGTACTGCTGTCTTCAACCGGTCCTTCGTCAGATACAGTCTCTTTCTTCGCCGACACCTCATAATATATCCAGGTATTGCCTCTTACGCTCTCACGCGATTTTTCGACCAGCTCTTTTTTTAATGAAGGATCCGTAAGGGAAGCCGCAAAGTTTTTCACGTTATCTCCCGCTTCCACGCCTTCATGCACAACCATGAGCAGCGTCGATCCGGTCTCCGCCTTATAAGTGCCGGTGAGTACGTCTATGCTGTCCTCCCGCACCACGGCAGTATCCCTGCACTGCGATAAAAGCAGCGTATCCTCTGCGCTCTCATTCCACCAGCCTTCAGGGAGCAGGTATATGCAGTCGGTATCTCCGGCTATTATGTCACACTCCTGCCCGCCGGGATAAATCTCACAGTTGCCCACCAGCAGAGAATCGGAAAAGACCAGCATGGGGATAAAACAGACTGCCGTTACAGCAACCGTTGCCTTACTGTTAAGCTTAAGACGTTTTATCGCAAACATCACGCCGCATAAGAGCAGGATTCCGCACCAGGGCATAATGCACATGATATAACGGTCCACCAGGTAAGGCGCCATCTTCGAAATACATACGAAATAGATCACAAAGGGCACTATCACGATCAACGCTCGTTCGATGCGTGACCTGTCAGCCTCCTGTTTATCCTTTATCAAAAGCACTGCAACAAGTATAGTCACGGCAGCCGCCAGTATCAGGAACAGCCATTCAGGTATACCCATGCAGTTGTGGACCAATACATAAAACATGGTTCCCAGCCTGTCCATGGTTCCTTCAAGTGAAAAGAAACCGCCTATGGATTCTGCCCCGCGTGATCCGGCAAATACAGCCTTTAAGGAGAAAGGCCACATGGCTATACCCACCACACCGGTTATCCCCATCGTAAGTATATAACGCAGCACATTCTTATATTTTTTCTGCACCAGCATTATCACAACACATGTAAGGGCTATGCCGAATATATAGATAACGGAATAATACTGCGAAAAATATGCGCAGAGCGTAAAGAATACCAGCTTGCGCCTGTCCTTCTTATCCCATTCCCAGTTCTTAGAAGCCAGGTTAAGATGAGCGTAAGCCACTCCTATGACCATAAGGGTAACAAGGGAATACATCCTGATATAAGAAGCCGTTATAGCCGCTGCCGCACTGAGTCCGTAAAGCGCCGCCGCCATGAGTCCGACATTCCTGCCTCCAAGGAATCTCTCTACGGTTTTGTACAAAAGCAATATGGCGAACAGCCCTATAATAATGTTAAGCCCAAGGCCATACCATTTGGAGTATTCTCCGGGGCGGAAGGAACAGACTGTATGCAGAAGCAGCGCATACAGCGGCGGGTGATTATCCCCGCGGAAATTATACAGAACGGAAAAATAATTAAAACGGTTGGTATCACTTGCAGCAATGTAATCCTTATATGCCTGCCCGCTCATCCAGGTGGTGGTGTACATATCGTTGCTGCACTCCCTGGCATGCGCATATGCAGCATAGATCTCACTGCCTTTAATGTCCCAGCCGTTAGCTTTAAGTATTGAAATATCTTTTGAAAGATTGCGGAACAGATCGATCAGATTCTCACCTGCTCCATACTCCTTCATCCAGTCCTTAACGGAATACTCCTGCTCTCCCATGTGCATGAACGGCAGGTACTCGCTGTTGGCCGTACCGTACATATACATCTCATCCACATGGTAGCCTTCTTTCTTATATCCCCAATACAGGAATACTGCAAAACAGGCCAGAAGTATAATAGGGAGTATGATCCTTGTCCGCTTATCAGATTTCAAAGCTTCTTTTTATTCCTCAAAAGGAAGCTCATTATGCTCGGACTTGCGGTCCCTGGTCATCAGCTCCCTAACAGCATCTTTAGCCGTCTTTCCGTCAAACAGTATGTGGTTCACCTGCTCAACGATAGGCATCTCGATACCGTATTTTTCTGCAAGCGCTTTACCGGCTTTTGCCGAATAAACGCCTTCCACTATCATCTTTACTTCATCCATTGCTTCCTGGGCGGTCTTGCCCTGTCCCATCAGATAGCCCGCTTTGCGGTTTCTTGAATGAACGGAAGCACAGGTCACGATCAGATCGCCCATGCCTGTAAGGCCTGCAAAGGTCTCTGCCTTGCCGCCCATGGCTATTCCCAGACGGCTTATCTCTGCCAGTCCTCTGGTGATCAGGGCTGCCTTGGTATTATCTCCGTAACCCAGACCGTCTGCCATACCTGCTGCCAGAGCCACCACATTCTTAAGAGCGGCTCCCAGCTCCACGCCAAGTACATCAGGTGAAGTGTAAACACGGAATACTTCCGATGAAAAGATCTCCTGCACAAATTCAGCCGTAGCTTTCTTCTTTGCAGCTGCCACAATAGTGGTAGGCATGCCGCGTCCCACTTCCTCCGCATGAGTGGGGCCGGATAAAACAGCCACCTCCGCCTGGGGTATCTCTTCCTTTATCTGCTTATCAAGAGTGAGCAGCGTACTTTCTTCTATACCCTTTGCCACGTTTACAACTATGCGGCCTTCGGGAATGTAAGGCTTCATCTGTGCTGCAGTCTTTCTGGTAAAGATAGAGGGCACTGCCAGCACTATCAGATCCTTATCCTTGCATGCATCTTCCAGAACCTTGGTGAAATATATCTTATCTCCCAGCATAACTCCGGGAAGCTTGTCTTTATGCTGACGTTCTTTCTCCAGCATATCGATCTCGTCTGCCAGTGCCGACCATACGCAGACATCATGTCCGTTATTTGCCAGCAGCCATGACAAAGCTATTCCCCAGCTGCCTGCACCTATCATTCCTATCTTTGCCATTTCAGTTTTATCCCCCTTATTCCGCTTTATTCTTCTTAAACAGGTACGTCTTTCTCTCTGTACCGTTTATAAGCTTTTTAATATTCTCATGATGGCGTATGAACGCCATAGCCGCGATTATAAAGGCTACAACATACATTTCTATACGTATGCCTGCCGGGATCTGATCCACAGCTACGCCGTTACCCGGCAGATGGAAGTGCACAAAGAGCTGCAGCTCACCCATGATGATGGTCTGTATAAAGAATCCCGCCGAAAGCAGAAGCGATCCCAGCGAAACATAATTGGTAAGCGCAAAGGTTCCGAAAAAGATGACCAGATCGATGGGCACATACATCCAATGGAATGCCAGGATCATGCCGCTCATGGCCGCTATACCCTTGCCGCCCTTAAAGCCCAGATAAAAAGGAAAATTATGGCCTATTATACAGCCCAGGCCGGTATAAAGTTTTAAAAGATAAGTATACTCCGGATACTTATTCCTGAATAAAAAGTATACCAGTACTACTGCGCCTATACTCTTGGCCAGGTCGCCGATAAATACCAGCAGTCCCGCCTTCTTTCCCAGCACCCTTAAAGTATTGGTGGTGCCGGCGTTTCCGCTGCCCTTCTCACGTATATCTATGCCGTTTAGTCTGCCTACAATATATGCGGTCTGGATATTTCCGAAGAGATATCCTATAACAAGGCAGAGAATACGTATGCCTATCTGCTCCATTGCTGTTCTCTCTCCTGTACCGGATGCTTTTACTGATCCTTCTCTTTCCTCTCCCTTATTATAAACCTTAAGGGGGTTCCGCTGAAACCAAAGGCCTCGCGGATCTTATTCTCCAGATAACGGACATAGGAGAAATGCATGAGCTCCTTGTCGTTTACGAAGATAACGAAGGTCGGCGGCTTTACCGAAGCCTGGGTAGTGTAAAAGATCTTTAAGCGCTTGCCCTTATCCGAAGGGGGCTGCTGCAGAGCGGTCGCCTCGCTGACTATCTCATTCAGCACGCCGGTCTGTATACGCATGGCGTGATTCTCCGTTACAGCATCTATCATGTCATAGAGCTTGGGCAGACGCTGTCCGCTCTTTGCAGATATGAATATAAGCTCCGCATAAGGCATGAAAGCCAGAGTATCACGTATATCTTTGGTAAACTCGTTTACTGTCTTGTTATCTTTCTCCAGCAGATCCCACTTGTTCACGGCAATGATCATACCCTTGCCGCGCTCATGGGCTATACCCGCGATCTTTGCATCCTGCTCGGTCACGCCTTCGGTCGCATCTATGACCAGTACCGCCACATCCGCACGTTCTACGGCGCTTACGGTACGCACTATCATATACTTCTCAAGCTCTTCCTTTATCTTGTTTTTCCTGCGGAGACCTGCGGTATCGATAAAGACATATTCTTTTCCGTTACGCTTGAGCACTGTATCCACGGCGTCCCTGGTGGTTCCCGCTATATCCGATACTATCAGGCGGTTTTCACCCAGAAGTCTGTTGATTATGGAAGACTTGCCCACATTGGGCTTACCGATAACGGCGATCCTGGGCCGGTCGTCTTCTTCCTCCTCACCTGCACTTTCCGGGAAGTAGCTGATAACTTTATCAAGCATATCTCCAAGTCCCTGCTTTTCCGCAGCGGAAACGGGATAAGGCTCATCCAGTCCCAGATTATAGAATTCATATACGTCAGCCTGCTGTTTTGCAAAGCTGTCCACCTTGTTGACAACCAATACAACGGGCTTTTTCGAACGGCGCAGCATATCTGCCACCTTTGAATCCGCATCTACAAGGCCCTGCTTTACATCCGTCAGAAAGATGATCACATCCGCCGTATCTATGGCGATCTGCGCCTGCTCTCTCATCTGTGAAAGTATTATATCGCTGCTGTCGGGTTCTATACCGCCTGTATCTATAAGGGTGAAGCTCTTATCCAGCCACTCCACATCGGTATAAAGCCTGTCACGGGTGATACCCGGCGTATCCTTTACAATGGAAATCCTCTCACCTGCCAGCGCGTTAAACAAAGTCGATTTTCCTACATTAGGGCGGCCAACTATCGCCACCACGGGTTTACGTCTCATCATACACCTCATCGGAGAGCTCATAGGGATTTACGTCATCCACTTCCTCTCCGCTCTGTTCCTGTCCCAATATTGCTCTTATCAGATCCATACCGTTCGATTTTACAATAGTAACCTTAGTTTGTAAAGCTGTCTCAACCTGGGCCCTGGTCATATCATCCAGGAAATCCTCGGTGCCGGATCTGAACATTGCGGAAGGCAGCAGAAGCTCTTCTCCCTTCTCCCGGTCCTTAAGCTGAGCTACCAGATCCTGTCCCGTGATAAGCCCCGATACGGTGATCCTCTCCCCGAAGAAATCATTCCTGATCCAGTAGAGATGAACCGTTATATCCGGAAAAGTCTTTTCGACTTCCTTCATCAGACGCTGCAGCGTAGGATAAGCACTCTTTCCGCAGGCTATGGATACGGTGCGCTTAATATCCTTTCCGTATATCATGACTGCCTGCGGCAGGAAGGAGCTTATCTCCTCTATCAGAAGCCTTATCATACCCACGCCGTTCTCCAGCTGCAGATAGCCGTCGTATCGCTCCTCCTCCGGCACCTCCCGGCCTGCGGTGATGTACCATTCATCCGATGCATGTATAAAGTGTATGCCCTTCTCTTCAAAGGCCTTTTTCTGGAAGGCCTCTATCTGGTCGATCACCTTCTCCGAATCTTCTTTATTAAACGGTTCCAGGGGATATAGCTTATCCCGGTACTTCGTAAGTCCCGTAGGTACCACCGATACGCTCTGCATGACGGGTGCCAGTTTAAGCAGTTCATTCATGGTATAGTCAAGATGCTCACCGTCATTTACGTTTTTGCAAAGCACTATCTGGCCGTTCATGGTTATCCCGGCTTCATAAAAGTCATTAAGATATTTAAGCACCCTTCCGGAATTGGGGTTCTTAAGCATAAACACTCTAAGCTCCGGGTCCATGGTATGGACAGAAATATTGATGGGCTCCATATGGTAGCGTATAAGACGCTCAACGTCCTCATCCTTAAGATTGGTCAGAGTCACATAGTTTCCCTGAAGGAAGGACAGCCTGGTATCATCATCCTTGAAATATATGGTGGGACGCATGCACGGCGGGTTCTGGTCTATAAAGCAGAAAATGCACTTATTCTTACAGGAATGTGCCTGATCCATGAGTCCTTCGTCAAAGACAAGCCCCATATCCTCATCAGGCTCCTTATCCACTTCCAGCAGCCACTCCTCGCCGTCCGCCTTGCGGATAAGGACTTCTATGTATTCTTCCATACAAAGAAAATCGAAGTCAAATACATCTTCGATCTCCTTATCATTAATTGAGAGGAGTACGTCACCGGGCTCTATACCAAGCTCCTCGGCAATACTCCCCTCCTTGATTTTTATGATAGTATGCTCGTGCATTATCCAGTATTTCCTCAACGTATAATACAGGGGCCCCATAACATGTATACCGGGGATTCCGGACGCATGCTCATGCTCAGACACGCTCCCGCTTGGATCCCGCTCGCAGCGGTGCTAAACTCAGCTTGCTGCGCATCGCTTCGTTAAGCACCGGCGGCGTGATACAGTCTTCGCATTGAGCACGCGATCCGTAATCCCTAATACAGGTATCAGAATCGGCCCCTGTATTATACGGTGTACTTCATGAAATTCTTCTTGCCCTTCTTGAGGACGAAGTCGCCGGCGAAGTCGCTCTTTGTGAAGCTCTGCTTGATGTCGGAGATCTTCTCTCCGTTAACGGTTACGCCGCCCTGCTCTACGTTACGTCTTGCATCGCCGCGTGAGCCTGCCAGGGAAGCTTTTACAAGAAGGGTGATGATATCAACGGCACCGTCGGTGAAGTCCTCATCATTTAAGTGGGTGGTAGGCATATTCTCGGAATTGCCGCCGCCTGCAAACAGTGCCAGGCTGGCTTCCTTAGCCTTATCTGCCTCTTCCCGGCCGTGAACCAGATTGGTAAGCTCCCAAGCCAGGATAGCCTTGGCTTCGTTGAGCTGTGCTCCTTCCCACTTATCCAT
>CAMVRS010000072.1 GCA_947169935.1 uncultured Lachnospiraceae bacterium | reverse complement strand
ACTTTTCTTACCACGGTAGAATTTATTGGTAAGCAGGGGAAGCTCTTCCTCATCAACGCCATTCCCATGATCATGTATCTTCATCTCAAGATAATGATCCCTGTATCCGTAGGTGACCTCTATCTCTGTATCCGCATATTTATATGAATTACCGATGATATTCCCGATAACCTGCGACAGCCGGTTCCGGTCGATACAGATGATACAACCAGGTACTTCCCCTGCATGCACCTTTTTCTTTGTATCATGTTCCTCCACCAGCTTACTTATGATATCCGATGTCACTTCGCTGCAGCTGACATTCAGTTCTCCCAGATCGTCCAAAGCAGTAGAGAGCAGGTCGGAAAGCAGTACATTCATCTCCTCTGTCTTATGACGGATAGTTTCAACCTTACCATGTATATATGCATCTTCAATCTTTGCTTCCAGCAGTTCGCAGATCACCCTGATCCCCGTTACGGGTGATTTAAGATCATGGCTTAATGTGGCCACCAGTTCTTTCTCCTTAACCTTCAGGGCGATCTCCCTGTTTCTGGAAGCCTTAAGCTCCTCCCGCATCATATCAAAGCTTTCGGTAAATAGCCCGAACATATTATTCTTTTCCATGAGCAGCGGTTCATCCAGCCTGCCCTGTGCAACCTGCGCTGCGAATTCCTTCAAGCGCCTGAAAGGCCGGACCACATTACGCTCCACATACCATAAAAACACAACATAGGATATTACGATCACGATCATTATCGCAGCAGTGATCCACAGTATCCTCCCCATCATATGCTCATAATCTTCCCTTGCAGGATTGGGTATCACTATTGTCCCCAGGAAACGGTCGTGATCCGTAACAGAAATACAGATCAGATTTTTACGGATGGCATCCAGTTCAGATGTGATCCCATCAAATAACTTATCCTCGGAACGGTACAAAACATCTCCTTCCGGTCCCAGTATCATAAGCTGCGTCTGCGGCAGTGCTTCAGCATCCAAGGCCCCTTCTTTCCACTGTTCCTTAACCGTCTGTACGTAATCGTTGACCGTTACTAAATCGATCTCACGCTTACGATAGGAAAAAGCGGTAATACCAAGCAGTATTACCGCTGCTACAAGGATCAATGTCTCAAGTATGAAAAATCTGGTAAATGTCCCCTTCATTCGATCATATATCCGACGCCCCAGACGGTCTTAATTATCTCCGGATTCTTCGGATCCTTTTCTATCTTTTCCCGCAAATGCCTCGTATGCACGGATAATGTACCTTCACCTATATATTCATCTTCCCAGACACTGTCCAAAAGTTCATCTTTCGTCACTACGCTGCCTCTGTGTTCCAGAAGGTAAAGAAGCATTTTATATTCCATCACTGTTAAAGGCAGGACCTCTTCCCCCCGCAGCAGCTTATGTGTCTGTGTATCAAGGAACATATCAGCGGAGATCAAGATCCTTCCGTTTTCCTGTATCGCTGTTTCGGAAGCCTTCTGCGCCGTGGCCGCCTTTAATGCTTCCGCACCCTTTTCATACCTTGCCAGCACGGTCTTAACTTTCGCAAGAAGGATATTTGCCGAAAACGGTTTGCTGATATAATCATCTCCGCCTATATTCAGCGCCATCAGCACATTGTCATCACTCTTTCTTGCACTGATGAAGAAAATCGGCATATCATAATCTTCCCTGATGCGTTTGCAGAGATCAAAACCGGATTTTTCTCCCAGATTGATGTCCAGCAGTATGAGTGAAACCTCGTTCTCCTCCAGGAATGCGATTGCATCATCATAGCCCGTCACATAGGCGGTCGGCAGGTCGAACATATTAAAGTATTCCGCAGTATTTTCGGCAATCGTCAAGTCATCATCAACGATCAGGCATTTATAAACCATGAGTTTTCCCTTATAAGATCTTTCGCTTCGCTCAGGATGACATTAGCATGTCATTCTGAGGGCGTAAGCCCGAAGAATCTTTTATGATATACATTATCTTCCAACACCTACAGTCGTGCCACTTTCTCCGACAAATACTATCATACCATATTCAGGCAGAGGAATGCTATACCCATAACCAACCATATAACTTGAATACTTTATGTTCATGTATTTGTCATAAACATATACCGATGCTTTTTCAGGTATATCAAGCCTGAGGGTCACATTATCCGTCCCGTCGATCTTAAACCAGGAGGCCTCACCTGACTTAAGCTCAACCGCTGTGATATCATCCGTAAATACGGGAATGTCTTTTTCGGATATCAGCCTGTAGCCCAGGTCGTCCACACAGGCATATTCCTTTCCGTTCACCCTTTCCATGCGCAGATCACTGATATCCCTTGAGGCCGTTCCCGGCATGATCTGATCATAGACGGCATGATCTTCATCCTGCATCACATAACCGTTTACCATGCCGGGAGCCATGGGATCCGTGACCATTTTCATGCGGTTGTTGTCGGTATAGCTTGTATCCGTATATGAGCCGTTTACAAGATAATAGTATGATCCGTTTCTCTGATCCCAGGCGGCCTGTACCTTTTCATCCACCTGTTTTTCGGACACTTTATACAGCATGGGGCCCATTTCCGGATGGGAAAGGCAGGTCTGCCCGTTCTTTTCTTCAAACCTGTATTCCTGCAGCGGCTGTACCGGGATGGCGTTCCCGGAGCCTGCATCTCCGCTCACTTCCACGAAGCATCCGTCTGCAGCATACATATACTGCGCTTCAAATTCATTTTCGGAAGTAACGGAAGTGACCAGCATGTATTGATTGTCAGGAAAGCTTATGCTCATGGTTTTTTCGGTATTTGCATATAAGCCCTCAAAACGGGATAATTCTTCCGGCACCGGGATAAGCTCCGGTTTTGCTTTTTCCTGATGCACTATGTCTATCCCCTGTTCCGAAAGGGCAACGTCCAGAAGATCCAGACATATTTCTTCACAATTGGAGCTGGAACCGCCGGAGGAAAGCACCGCTACGCTTATCTTATGATCCGGAGCAACCAGAAGATTTGCATGCTGCATTGCATCCCCACCCTTTGATAGCACTTTTACCCCTGCATTTTTATAGTCTTCCTTCTCCACGTTATCCCAGCCAAGGCCAAAAGCGGGCTGACTGCCGTCCGCGCAGTTATTCTCTTCCATTTCCTGCTTTGCTTCTTCGGAGAGCAGTATGTCATTGCCGGTAAAAAAGGCTGTGCCGAAGCGGCATACATCCTCTGCATCTGATATGATCCCTCCCGTGGCGATCAGCTGCGGAACAGCGTACTTAAGCTTAACATTGCCGTTGATGTATACGGGTACCTGCTTTTCAAAATCTGTATCCCACAGAGTTCCCGTATTATCCAGGGAGAGCGGTGTACTGATGTTTTCCTTCACATACTCGGTAAAGCTTAACCCGCTCACACGCTCCGTCAGGATCTCCAGCAGGGTGAACCCGTCATTGCAGTAGCAGTTAAACGCGCCGGGATCTGCCTTCAGCTGCTGCCTTTCCAGCTTCTGTAAGAAGGAATCATGATAATCCGAACTTATTTCTTCAAAAAGAAAGGCTCCCGCATAGGTCGATCCCTTAAGACCGGAGCTGTGGTTTAACAGCATGCGCACGGTGATATCCTTATACCTCTCATCTGCCATCTTAAAATCCGGAATATAATCCGTCACCGGAGCATCAAGCTTTACCTTTCCTGCATCCACCAGCTGCATCACCGCGGTTGTAACATACATCTTGCTGACGGAAGCGATGTTTAAGACACTGTCGTCTGAAACATTATACGGATCTGCGGGTGTATTTCCACCTGCGGGTTCTTCGGCTTTTACAGCCAGTACACTGACAGATGCCACTGCAGCCAGTGCTGTTATGATTCCTGCATAAAGTCTTTTTTTCATTTTTCCTCCTTATTCCGAGATCAGTTCATATACCGTGATCTTTTTGATCCTTCTTGCGCTTATGTATGCACAGATAAAGCAGTAGAAAAGGATTGCGATATCAAGCAATACTACCGTTAAAGCCGATATCATGACCTTGCAGACATAGGCGTTCACAACTTCGATCAGCAGCAGCGAAAGGACCGTCCCCAGGATAACCGCCAGGAGCGCTACCGGCACGATACGGAATGCCAGCTGGAACTTTAGCTCCCTTGAAGTGTAGCCTAAGCCCTTCATTATCCCAAGCTCTTTATACTGTCTCCTGATAGTTGACGCCATCAGGATTGAGAGGATCAGGATCACGACTATTCCCGAGACTATCATCATAATGGCTGCAATACCTGCGAAAGAAACCAGGAGCATATTTGCTATCTCTTCCATTTCCTCCCTTTCAAAGGTCAGTGTTTTTATCTTTATGAGGGATGTGCTGCCTGTAATGACACGGTCCCCCACACAGATCGCATACTCCATGTAGCTGACTCCCTCTTCGGACATAGCCTCAGCCATCCTTTTATCTGCCACGGCCCTGATCTTTTCTTCCGTGGTATCTCCCGTAGTCTTGTTATCCTTATATTCCGCGATCTCTTTTCCGTAACGCTCCCTTAAGAGATCAGCAAACGCTTTCCTGTCTGCACCTTCCTCCAGATAGATATCGAAAGCTGAGGGCGAATAGGCCGGGTTCATACGCTTAAAGCCTGCTGTGGTCAGGTAGACCGTAATCGGGTCCACCGCCGAATTAACGACACCGGTTATGACGTAATCCTTCTTAACCTTTCCATACTCGATGGTAATGGTATCTCCTTTTTCAGCTCCTATCATTTTCTGCGACTGGACTGTTACACCCACCTCATTATCATGCTCCGGAAGCCTTCCGTCAGTGAGCACGATAGTTGATGTTTTAGAATAATCATCATAGACCTCCAGCTCATAAGAAACATCAGAATTTTTACCCGCACCGTTTCCGAAAGCGGCCTTAACTCCGATACCGACTGCAGGTGTCAGTACCTGTCTTACCTCGTCCATCTCCTCCAGCTCCTTTGCAAAAGCTTCAGGCTCCACATCCCCTACCGCTTCTATTCTGATATCACAAAGCTCATGTCCGCAGACAGAATCCAGGATCCGGTCAGGACTTCCGAAGAAGGTGCCAAGTATAAAGCCCGTCAGAGCGAGTACCGTGCAGGCCATGATACAGACCGTTAAGCCGATATGGTTCTTCGCATTCACAAAAAGATCTTTTACCGCAAGACGTATATGTACACTGCCCTTTGTCTTCTCCAGCGGCAGGATAGTCTTTTTGAAGCTGTGGGTCCCGATCCCCTTTCTGAAGGCCATGACCGGGGGATATTTCCGGACTGAGCAGGCCCTGCTGAATGCCGTGATCCCGATAAAGAGGATAATAGCCACTGTACATATAAAGACAGGAAGCATCGGCGCCGTAAGAGGGCCGCCGTAGCCCACAGTCAGAGCCGCGTTTCTAAGGAGCCCCTTTGCCATTGCAATTGCAGGCGCGATCCCTGTCAATGAACTGACAAGAGCGATCAGAAGGTATTCCGCAATGTATGAAGCCGCGATCTGTCCCGATGTGTATCCGATGGCTTCCAGAACGCCGATGGATACTATCTGCTCCCGGATGTCACTGACGATACGAAACCGGATCATGATCATTATGGCGATCACGATCACCGCTGACATTATGATCATGATAATACTGAGTATGGACATGTTAATTTCATTGTTTGAAACCGTTTCTTCATAAGAGACCCCATAGAAAGATCCTGACAGGTCATTTACGGAAGCCTCTTCAGCGAAGGCTTTTAAACCGGCTATCACGGCTTTGCTATCCGCGCCTTCAGCTGTATTTATGCCTATCATCTCATAACGATCATCCATGGTGTTATCCAGATAGGCAAAATCCTCCTCGCTTACTACAGCTTTACTTCCGTAGATCCATAGTCCCGTTTCATAGAATCCCGTGACCGTGAATGTGAATTCCTTATTGTCCCAGCTGATGGTAAACTCATCTCCTTCGGAAACCTCAAGTTTTTCCCTGATGGAAGATGCAAGCAGGATGGGATGTTCTGCCGTCGCAAAATCCGGATCCGGCTCATAGCTTTCCATCCGGCATTCTCCGCTTACCGTAACAAAACTGATATCGGTAAGAACATCTCCTTCGTCCTGTTGCCTTACTTTAATTATATCCGTAACAAAGCTTGTATGATCAAAACTTTCCACATCAGGATTTCCCTTCAGGAATTCCAGATACCTGTCCGAATAATGTTTCTGCCTGATGCTTACAAAATTTTTATAACAGCCGCTGGCCTCCACCATTTGCGGCGTGATCTTTTTGATCCCCGTTACCGCTGAAACCGCTGCCGAAAGAAGCACGACTCCCAGCACGATCAGGACCATAAACAGGATCGATTCTTTTTTATGCTTTTTTATATTTGCAATGGATAATCTTAAGATTTTATTCATAGCCTACCATCCCATCTCATTTAAGAAGTTCTGTAACGATTCCCTGCGCTTTGAATTATCATCTGTTCCGTAATCCGGCATTCTGTGTTCACCTACGATGCCGCCATCCCTTAAGTAGATGACCCTGGAGCCGCGGAGCGCGGTCTTCAGATCATGTGTTACCATTACTATGCTCTGACCGTTTTTGTGCAGCTCCGTAAATACGTCCAGAACATCCTTTCCGGACGAAGAGTTAAGCGCTCCCGTCGGTTCATCCGCAAAAAGTATCTGAGGATTATTAATAACAGCCCTTACTATCCCCACTCTCTGACACTCACCGCCTGAAAGCTGATTCGGATATTTTTTCCATAAAGCTTCGTCGATACCAACCTTATTAAGCAGCTCCTTCACCTTTGCAACAAGTTCGGGAGTGTTCTTCTGTACCAGCAAAGCTCCTGTCAGGATATTGTCCAAGACATTCATATTCTCCAGCAGATATATGCTCTGGAAAACAAATCCGCAGTGATCCCTTCTGAAAACCGCCAGTTTATCATTGCTGTAATCCGATATATCTTCATCGTTAAAGAAAACCTTACCCATTGTGGGCTTATCCATTCCCGACAGGGCATAGAGCAGGGTCGACTTTCCCGATCCCGATGATCCCATGATCACCGTAAAATCCTTTTCCATTATCTCCAGATCAAGGTTCTTGATCACATGCTGCTGCAAGCCCTCATTTGAAAATGTTTTGCATAACTTTTCTGTTTTTAAGATAGCTTTCATATTCTATACCTCCGTTGATACCACTATACAGGATATATTTCCGGACTTCTTTAAGAAACTGCTATGAAATTCTTATGAAATTCTTAAGAAAGCTTTTTATGGCTAAACGTCACAAAAAAAGGACGGTCCTGCGACCGTCCCTTCAACATCCTGTTATCCCCTGGTATAGAACGCTTCCCTTATCTCTACTATTTCTTTGCCAGTATCCGATCTGCTGTCTGTAATAGTAAACTGCATATCACAAAATACCGACCTTAAAAACTCAGGCTTTATCTTATCCGCGGTCCTGTCAAAGAGGTTCCTTCTGAGTTTTTGGATTTCTTCCTCCGAAGCAGCATCAGGGTATTTATTATCTAATACGAGCATAAGATAGATTTCACCGCCACGTTCCAAAAGCTGGAAGTATGCTTTGTCTACAGTTCCTTCCGCGTCGAAGAATTCCTTCAGGGTCTTTTCCATCTCCTCCGGATGCACGTCTTCATCAATATATGTTACCTTGCTGAAATCTTCCTTAATGGAATATTCCTTAATTGAAGCCAAAAATTCCCGTGTTAATACCACATTTTCCCCATAAGGATCTACGACAAGAGCAAAGGGTCCTTTCTCGTCGGAAGTGATCACATCAATATACTGTTCTAAACGGCACTTAATTACCTGTAAGTTCACATCCTTACGATACTTTTTAAGCTCTTCATCACTTGTGAAAGCAGGAAGAAACTGCTTTCCATCCTGGTCCTTGATCGTCATAAACTGTATATGCATTCCGCCGTCCTCTTCTTTACTGACTATAGCCGGCGTAACGAATGCAGCTTTTTCAAGCTCGGTCAAAACTTTCCATTCAGCTTCTTTACTCTTCTTTTCTTTTGTTTCTTTCATTGCCTGAAGAAGCGCTGAATTATCCACCCCTTCAAACGGCTCTTTCCCCTGTCCGTTTTTATCGCTCATTATTATACCTCCATAATATAAATTTTATAGTGTTTTCAACTCCCATATCAGTTTATTATCGTAATATAATTTAATGAATATACTTATCATCATAATAATACCATGGAATATGCATATTAAAACCTTTATCTATCTCCAGATTCTTAGCTTTCATCTCTTTGATCGCAGGAATCCCCTTTTCATCCATCTCCGCTTTCGGAATCACCTTTATCCGTCCCTCTTCGATCAGCCTGTACAGTTCAGCCTTAACCACCTCAAGCCGTTCCCACATAAAATCGATCTCCCGGTCAGTACGCAGATCGGCCTGTGACATATGCGCCTGGTCCTTTGTATAAGCCTGAATATTCTCCCAGAATTCCTTCTCAATAAACGGGATCGATGTCGTATTATATGTTTTGTTAAGAAGAGCACCAGCCCTTCCCGCTCCCTTCTCGATCAACTGGTCTCCCGGGATCTCACCAAAGGAAAGATCATTATCGATACCTGTGATGCCGGTTATCTTCCATACTTCAGGATGAAGCGGATCGATAGTATATTCCGCAAAATAATTAGCAGTGTTTCGATCCACCTGCCCACAGATAAGATCCAGGATCTGCATTTTCGTAAGCTGGTTTATAGCTTCGGATGTATACTCAAGCCGTACGTCCACTCCGTGCTGTTCTTTCATTTCCTTCACCTTTGCTTCCAGATCTGCCATCGCCAGGCCTTTTGCGCCTTCCATGATATTAAAGCGCATTAGTTTTCCATCCTTTTCCATGACTGCCGTCTCGGACTTTGCTATAACTTCGCCCATCCCCAGATCTACTGCCAACCTGCTCATCGAAACATTACGGTTGGAAATGACAACTTCTTCACCCTTAATATTTGCATTCATTTTATCATGAACCATATTATAGGCAAGCTGGCGTTTCGCATTGTATTTGAAGAAATCCTCTTTAACTGCGTCTACATCTATAGGATCCCCGCTTTTTGTCATCATGCCCTCAGCCGGTTTATACTGCTCAATAGTATCTGCAAGTATATGCAAGCCCTTCTTCATTTTTTTATCTTTCTGAGCATCTGCAAGCTTATGGATGTTTTTTACAACCGCCCTGACATAATCCGCACCGTGATTAGGATTCTTTTCGTTGCCAGATGCAGATTTCATTTCCAACGCAACGCTGATCCATAACTCGTCTGTCAAAAACATCTTTTCGCGATTAAGTTTTCTGATATGGGCTGCCAGATCTGCTCCCCAGCCGACAGACATACCTTCGTAATCCTTAAGATATTCATCCATTTCGTTTTTGCCCAGAGTCTCCTCTGCTTTCGCAAACGAAAACGTTCCATCCGCATTCTTTATTTTGTAGACTATCGATGTTCCTGCTCCGACTTCTTCCACATCTTTTTCAGAAAATCTACGGGCTCTTGCCATTTCCAGCACGTCGCGCCAGGTGCTGTCTGCATTGACTCTCCCTGCTTTCATACTCTGCGCAGTCTGTTCCATAGACAGTTTTTCCATCTGGACACGTGCAAGCAGCCTCGTCACCAGATCCATTCGTTCCTTACCTTTTTCCTTCACGCCCCCATGTTTCTTATTGATGTATTCGATATATTTCCGACAGTTTTCTTCCAGAGTATCATAGCTTGAGATCACCTTCCGGATCGCTTCTTCATCTATACCTCCCTTGGCATTCAGTCTGATCTTCGATCCGATCAGCTCACGCTGTCTGCTTATCGCAGATTTTACATGCTGGAATTCCTCTCCGTCATTTAACGTAAATTTCCAGAATTTCTTTTTACTTTTCATCAGGTCATTTTCAATTTTTTCGGTTTCATCGACTCTGTTTCTCTTTTCTTCCAGCTGCTTTGATCTTTCACCCTGACGCCGGAATTCTTCCTTAACAGCATCTGATTCTTTGTATTCCGAAAGACGCTGCCGCATATCGTTCATCAGTTTATCAGCCTTATCCTCGGCTCCCTCGCTGCCTTTCAGCGCACGCACTTTATCAAAAGTTTCCGCAAGCTCCTGGATCAGGAGGGTCTGTTGTCTGGTATTAGCCATCCATTCATCATTTTTCGTAAATGTAAATGGCGTCATAACATCTTCTTTTATCTTTGCCGACAGCTCATCATCCTGTTCTCGAAGCAGCGCAAGCATACGATCCCTGTATACTCCGTCCGGTGAATCCTGCGCAAGCTGTTCAGCCTGACGTATTGCCTTAAGTTTACGGATATATCCTGTATATCTTACCGCGAGCGGGGTTATAGCCTTAAACTTGAATGTCATATCCTGGAAAAGCTTTTTTTCTTCACGAAGGGTTTCAAGCTCCTTTTCTTTCTCCAGGATCTGCTGTTTGTATTCCTCCAGTTTTTTCAATGAAAGATGCGGCAGCTCTTTCTGGGTCATCTCCTTCATGGCTTTAATCCAGTCCTTAAGCTCATTCTCTTTCATCTCTTTCTGCATGATCGTTATCTCGCTCATTTTATTAAAGACAGTATTCGCTTTAACAGCAGTCAGGAGAGGCTCTTCAAATTCAACTGGTTTCCCGCTGAGGATCTGATCAAGTTCCAGATTCTTTATCAGATTTTTAATATCTTTCTGTACGGCAGACTCCAACGCAGGACTCTGGGTCTTATATTTCTTCATATTCTTCCTGCGTTCGTCCCCCAGAATGTCATTTCGTAATCCCGTCTTTTCTCCTTTTTCCTGTTTTTTTCTGATCTTCTCAACCACTGCTTCATCATCTGTAGCGGTATCACGACGGATTTCCAGAAAAGGATCTTCACAGTTAAGAAGATCCAGATTGTCTTCTCTTATCGCCTGCTTTTCTTTCTCCTTCAGTTTCTCTGTATCTTTTGCCTCCAATGCGCTTTTCTGGGCTTCATCAAGTTCCAGATTGAGCTTTCGCCTTAATTTTGCTGTTGTTATATAACTTTGTCTCACACAGCTGCCGGTACTCGCTGCTTTTGCTGCCGCTCTCTTCTGCAGGCTCGAACCCACGCCGGTTACGGATTTGATTATGGTCTGGCTTCTTTTTTTCAGCGCCGCAACAGCTGTCTCATCCTTCTTATCCTGTGCCTCTTTCTCCTTAGCACGAAAAGCTTTGTCCTTTGCCGCCAGCTGTATCTCCGGACTGTGCTGACGCGAAAATACAGTTTCTTCAGCAGGTGCTATATCCTCATCTGTCACCATAAGAGTATCAGCCACCCACTGATTCTGCCGCCTTTCTTCCTCCTGCCTGCGCGCTGCTTCCTGTTTTTGTTCTTCCTGTCTACGCTGGATATCCTGCACATCAGCACGTTTAAAAAATCTGTCAGTAACCTTTGTACTGGTAAGTTCCTTCTTTTGCTGCTTCCGGATCTGATCTTCTGTAAGCCCCATGTTCTTTATACCTCCTTCAATCTGAATGCTTCATCTGAAATTGAATAGCGACTGATCTTTGTTGTATTCAGCCGGGGACGAAGCAGATAATCGATAAGTTTTATCGCACTCTCATTCCATGCAGTAAAGCTGACTGCAGTATCCCCGGGATAGCGTTTCCCTGCCACTGAAAGCGAACGCTCCATTAACGATAACAGCCACTTCGGATTTCCTCCTTTTTCGACTTCCATCCATTCCACGAACAGGCTGCCGGCGTGCTCCCGTACCAGAAATACAGCACGAAGTCTTTGATCCGAAACATAAGCAAAGCTCAGTTCCTGATCCGCCTGCTGCCAATCCCCGTTATATATCAGGCCATCCCTGCCCTTATCAAGGATCCCCGGTTTTATCTTACCCAGCGGCATACAGGCTGCTATATCATTCTCTCCCAGCTTACCTGCTTCAGCCACATCATCAAGGGTAAAGCTCCCTGCAACGCCCTCATCCGGATCTTTCTCCATTCCCCAGGCGGTAAAGAACTGCTCCAGATCACCTTCTCCGCTGCCTTCGGATGTTCCCCCCATCACAACACAATCCATGGTGCTTACGGCAAACTGCCTCAGTATCCTGAGACAGCGGTTCAGCAGCTCTGTGCCGACGCCCATTCTCCGGAACTTATCCGCCACAAAAAAATAGAGTATCTGTCCGCTGCCATTTATATCTTCATCCAGGAGCAGGATCGCTGCTCCGGCAGCCTGCTTATCCACACACGCCCCTGCAATAAGACAGTCTTCCCTCTCTGCCAGTTCACGGGCTCCTTCATCCAGTAACGGCATAAATGCATCTAACGTGCCTTTTCCCACAAGAAAGCTTTCTACATTCATCTGTATACCCTCCATCCAATTATACCAGGCTTGCAAAGCTCATTTTGGTATAAAAATACTACCTGAATTTTATCATTTTTCCAGGTAGTAAATCAATCTCTAATAAAATATCTGCAATGGTCCGCCGCTTTACTCTCTCATCCACATTCTTCATGAATCCCACAAGATCTCTTTCTGCTTTTTCTTGCTGAAGCCGGCCAGAACGATCCCGTATGCCTTATCAAGCAGATCCCTCAAAATGTCATCCGGTACATTTCCATCCGCCTTTACGGAGTTCCAATGCTGTTTGTTCATGTAATAGCCGGGGATGATGTCCTCATACTTCTGCCTCCAGAAATCCCCTTCCACAGGTTCCAGTTTCAGCGTTATGTAATAGGGTTTGTCATCATCATCCAGACAGATCGCAGCAAACATCTTTCCGCCGATCTGATAGCGTATCCAGTTCCATTCTGCCTGTAAATCCTTTGTCACACCGGGCTTATTCAAAAGGTATTCATCAATCCATTCGTATTTCATATAACTAAACTCCATCCTTTTTATGATAAATCTTCTGTTGCAAAGAACATCGTACGTCAAAGAGCTCCGGTTATCCGCAATACGCTACGGCATCTGCCTGGAATTGCAGGCCTTCCTTACCACCCACATGCGCAAATTCGGTCTGTATTGATTTCCGCACAGGATATTTTCCATTGAATCTTTCCTTTATGATCTTCTCCATGGTCGGGATATTCCATACATCCCTAAACAGGCAATCCATTTGCACCACATTTTCCAGAGTAAGCCCAACCATGGCAAGTCTTTTCTCCATATTGTCAAATGCACCGTTGATCTGCTCTTCTATAGTCCCGCCGATATTTCCTACACAGTAACCCAGAAAGCAAAAGTCGCCTGCTTTGATTATCCCGGAATGTGCCCACTCTTCACTTACGTCGTATCTTTCAATTTTTCCCATTTTACTTTCCTCCATATATTTTGATCATTGATCCTGCTATTGTTTTCAATCTGCTTCTTACTTCCGACGGCTCAAGTACTTCCACCTTATCGCCAAAGGTAAGCATCCACATGGTAAGATTCTCTATGTCGCTGTAATCACGGATCAGAAGAAGCCTCCCATCTTCCTGCACCTCATAACAATCCGGTCCGAATTCCTCTACCAGCCTCCACTTCATTTCAGGTTCAAATATAGCTTTGAGTATTATATTTCTGGGAAATGTAAGCTCCGAACTGAGATCCGGTACCGGTGCATTTCTGCAGGAAAACTCTTTACCGGTCTCCTTTACCTTATCCATGCGGTTTAACTTAAACAGCCTGTAATCTTTACGTTTGCGGCACCATCCATATACATACCAGCTAGTCCATTTGAAAATAACGTAATAAGGTTCTATGGAACGTTTACTCTCTCCTGAGGGGGCGTAATAGAAAAACTCAATTATATGTCTGTTCTCTATCGCATCCTGTATGGTTGATATCTTTGGCGGCAGCGTCGTCTTGTACCAGGATGACAGATCGATCAGAACGGAATCCCTGCCGCTGATAAACTCAGAGGATCCTGCCTGTATTTTCTCCATGAGCTGACCGTAATACCTGCTCCCGCTCACGCTGTCCAGACTGCGCAGCCCTGCAAGGATCATCTGCATATCCTTAGATGTCAGGATAGTCCTGTCCATCCGGTATCCGTTCATGATACTGATACCGCCGCCGGTTCCCTGCGCCGTCTGTATCGGAATACCCGCCCTGCACAGGTCTTCTATATCCCTATTGATTGTCCTTCTTGATACTTCAAACCGCTCTGCCAGCTCCGGAGCCGTTGTCTTTTCCTCCTGAAGCAGCACGGAAAGTATCCCTATCAGCCTGTCTATCTTCATTCTAAAGGTAACGCCCTCCTCTAACGCTTCATATGTATCATATCATTCATAACATGTCATATGTATGTCATGTTTATTATAGCAGTATAACTTTTTTTAGCCAACTGAAATATACACAGCTTAATGTATATGTGGAATAATTAGAAAACGTATAAGAATCAGATTCACGCATCCATCACGGGCAGCGCCTCTTTATCTGATCCCGCTGACCTGAGCCTGCCAAGATATATACAGTAAATGATCGCAACCACTATCGTTGCTCCTATGTATATCCAGTCAACCAGCTCATTATCCGCTCCGAACAATGACAATGCATCGATCATTGAGTGAGCTATTATGCACGGGATAATGCTGCCGCTCTTATAGCATACCATCGTAAAGATAAATCCCCAGCTGATGGCAAAAATAATCTGTATCACTGTTTCAAAGCTGGCCTGCCCGGTAAAGAGATTCACGATATGGCCGATCCCGAATGTAAGGGCAGAAACTATTATTGCCACGATAGTCTTATCCTTTGAAAGCATCGCCCTGAAAAGAAATCCCCTGAATATCATCTCCTCCACAAAGCCTACAAGTATCATGGAGATCAGTGCAAATACCATCGAAGCCCCCTGATAAGAAGGTGCAAATCCATCCCAGATATTACCCGTAGCCAGGATCCACACCGGTATAAAGAAAAGATATCTTTTCATATTCTTCGGCCATCCGGCAAGTCCATACTTCTCTTCCAGATGATTTGCTTTTACAAATACTACAATACCGGCGGTAAAGATTACCAGCGCCAACAGCATATATATGCTATCATCCCCGAAGTTTCCTCTTATCGTGCCTAAAATGACGCAATATGCAACAATCCAAAGCACTGCAAACAATATTTCTTTCTTTTCATACAGTTTACGCATACTATACTCCTTTCCCGGCAGCGATCATTCCATAAAAAACACTTTCCAGCATCTTCTTACACTGCTTTTCATCATATTTCATTGAATTATTTGCAAGCAGGCTTGCCAACCCATGGGCCACGCAAAAGAAGGTCATAAACATCTCTCCTGCCTTTTTTTTATCAACCTTTAACCCCTCTGCCATGATCTTAAGGATCTCCGAAAGCCCCGGATCCGACATTAACGCGCTTACATCCTTGCCTCCAAACTTATCCGTCTGGAAAAGAAAACGGAACAGGTTCTTTTCTTCCTGGCCGAAGCGCACATAATTAAGCCCCAATGCCAGCATCGGATTTTCATCCGTTTCCTCAGGCATGATAAATTCTGTGTGATACCCGTCTGCGATCTCATAGGCAGCTTCCCGTATCTCATCAACTGTCTTATAACTGTACAGCACCGGCTGGGTTGAGCATCCCAGGTATTCCGCTATCGTCCTTGCGTTCAGGTTCTCATGACCGCTTGACCTGATCACCTCAAACGAGGCATTCGCAACCATCTCTTTTGAAACTTTTACTTTAGGCGGCATATTTATTCTCCTTGTATAACATCTGTTATATAATCCCAATTATATATAAAATCAAGATATTGTCAAGTACAAAAAAAGAACCGGTCACCCGGTTCTTCTCTTCGCCATATACATGCTCATTACAGCCTGTTTCATCTTTTATTTTCCACCTTCAAGATACTCTGCAATAGGATCAATGTATTTGATATCAGAGATATCGTAGGAAGAAGAGATCATCTTTGCCATCGTCTTCTCTTCTTCAGTTGCATCCTTCTTTTTCTTAAGCGCGCCTACGAACATCTTCATGGCAAGTTTAGACGGACCATTCATCTTCTCGTAATTAAATCCTCCCTGGCAGTAAAAAGCTTTTATATATTTTCTCTGCTCATCCGTAAGTATTTTCTGAAGACATACTTCCACATCCGGATTGTCATTAGGACTTCCTCCTACGCAAAAAACCGCAAGTTTCTTATCCTTCCACGCAAAAGACTTATCCAGAAACCATTTCGACTTGACCAGGTTTCCCGCCATAGCCCATCCGCCATAACAGATCGCCTGATACTCATCAAAGAACGCAGCATCCTTCTTCTGTGCATCCTTAAGATCAAGAATATCCCCGTTCATCCTTTCCGCAAGCCATCCGGCGTATTTCTTTGTAAATCCAGTCTGTGATGTATATATTATAAGCGTCTTCATAATTCACTCAGATTCCTTTCCATTTTCACTATAGTTTTTATCGTAGTCTTCAGATCCTTTTCACTGATACCCTCAAAGATGCGGCCGATGATATACCGACTCTGCTGTCCGTTATTATCGTTTTCTTCCAGGAATGATCTCGCTGCATCCGTCACAATGATGCGCTGCTTTCTTTTGTCCTTTTCATCCGGCAGCATTGATATAAAACCCTTCTTTTCCAGCTTAAGAAGTATCTGCTTAACATTCTGATGCGAGCTCCCCATAACATCCGACAATTCATTTATGGTCGGCGGTTCCTTGCAAAGGTTTATGCAGATGATCGCAAAAAACTGTTTCCACGTGATCTCCTTAAAAAAAGCATCTGCAGCAGCCTGGTATCTGTTATCAAATGCACTGAGCAGTCCCAGCAAAAAGGCCTGTGGCGGCATGTCGCCGAATTCCACATTACTTATCTTCATTTCTTTGTCATAGTTCATTGGCATTTCTCCGTTTCATATATACAAATGGGTAATATGTTACATTCTTAATTTAATGTAACATATTACCCATCTAATGTCAATAAACAGTTTGAAATTCTTTATCTTTTCTTAAAACCTAATAGCATATCTGCCGACTTTTCCAGTTCCCTGCGTTCCTGTAAATCGTCATACACGCTTTCCTTATCATCAATGCCCTTTACCGGATCTATCATAAACAGACCGTCACGATTACAGTAAAAGTATATCCTTCTGACTCCCCGTATCTTTAACCGCGCTTCGGCATTTCCTTCAGGATAGAGTTTAACCATCTGTATACCATCGGATGAAGCCGCTCCCACAAATGAGATATAATGCTCTTTCGTCATGCTGTGATCGATCCGCACATAATACTCATCTTCCACACGTTCAATGAAAACCATATGATGCTCATCCGTCGGTTCCGCATCCAGTGACGCCAACTGGATACCGTGGCAACTCATAGCTGCCGCTCCCATACTGTGTATCACATTTCCGCATATCGGGCAGACATAGAACTTAGACTTCAGCATATTTGCCGATACATTCGCATTATGAACGGTATTTCCCGATATCAGTTCCGTAACTGATATCCTGAATGCCTTTGCTATAGGTTCCAGAAGCGTAATGTCCGGATAGCCCTTTCCGGTTTCCCATTTTGAAACCGTCTTGTCGCTTACTCCAAGCTTTTCAGCCAGCTGAAGCTGTGTCAACTTATTCTTTTCCCGCAGTTCTTTGATAATCGTACCTGTAACATATTGGTTCATATCTTCTTACCTCCTGTTACTGTCGATTGTAATCCGGCCCGGTCAAATAAGCCACCTACGGAAAGTAGAGTTAATCCAGCCATTGTATAAAGGCCGTCTTGTCACTGCTGTTATATCCTGCCTTCTCATAGAAGTGCAGAGTCTCTGTTTTCTTTGATCCGGTAAGGAGCATCATCTTATAACAGTTTTCCTGTTCAGCGATCTTCTTTGCATATGCCAGACACTCTCCTGCATATCCGCTGCCCCTGTAATTGGCATGCGTCACCACATTTTCAACAAAGGCATAGGGTCTGACATTTCTTGTCAGATTCGGTATGATCACGCAAACGCAGGAAGAAACGATCTTGCCATCGATTTCATTCACGATAAGATGATGGTCCGGATCATCAATGATCCGATCCCATGTTTTTTCCAGATGAGTATCATGTTCCGGAACACTGTCTTCATGTAAAAACAAATACAGGTTAAGCATTGCATCCAGATCTTCTTTTCTTGCTTCCCGTACCATCAGCAATATTCTCCCTTTCCTATTTTCTTGCCTGTAATTCAGCAAGTGAAACATAGTGCTTAACATCAAATATTTCCGGTGCGTTTTCATTCAGCATCCGCATATGCTCCTCATTCCATGCTTTTAGCTGAACTTCATCCATAGCCGCTCCCACTCCCCTGCATGCACGCATACGACCGTGCCAGCTTTCTCTTGTAAAGGAGACATCCACCCTGAACTCTTTTTGCAGCACCTTGTCAAAGTCCGTATACAGCTCTTCAGGAACATAAACAGGATGAACAGTATCCCCGTAGGAAGACCAGTTGGGATTATGCTTTAAGATGATCTCCTCACTTTTTCCAGCGATCATGTCTTCATAAGGAAGCCATCCCATATACAGGATCAGCAGTTTTCCTCCCGGCTTAAGCATGCGTGCAAATCTCCCGCTTATCGCTTTCGCGTCCAGATACCAAATGCACTGACATACCGTGATAACATCAAAGGTATCATCCGGATAATCGACTTCTTCGGCAGGGCAAGCATAAAACTCAATATCCATACCCTTTTCGGCTGAAAGCAGCCTTGCCTGCTCTATCTGGTTTTCAGAAATATCGGTTCCGATCCACTTTGCGCCATACCTATACATATTACGCGGAAGGACTCCGGTCCCCGTTCCGATATCCAGCACCTTCTGTCCGTCCCGGCATAAACCCAGATCTAAAATACACTGATAGAATTCATCCGGATAAATATCTCTGTATTTCGCATAATCTTTTGAAGTATTTCCCCAATCAAAA
>CAMVRS010000071.1 GCA_947169935.1 uncultured Lachnospiraceae bacterium | reverse complement strand
TCAGGCTGAAGCCCTGGAGAAGATTGCGAAGATCGACGTTGTCGTCGAACTGGCCGTGGATGATGAGGCGCTCATCAGGCGTCTGAGCGGCCGGCGCGTCTGTCTCAACTGCGGCGCCACCTACCATATCGTACACATCCCCCCGAAGAAAGAGGGCATCTGCGATGCATGCGGAAGCGAACTGATCCTCAGGGATGATGATAAAGAAGAGACAGTTAAGAACAGACTGGATATCTATCATAAGCAGACACAGCCGCTTATTGATTTTTATAATAATAAAGGCGTACTCAAAGAGGTTGACGGAACAAAGGATTCCGCTGCCGTTTATGAAGATATCAAGAAGATTTTAGGATAATATCGAGGCTTAAATAAAATGGCAATTTCTATAAAGTCACCAAGAGAGATAGAACTGATGCGCATATCAAATCATATGTTATGCGATATGCACAGGGAGCTTGAAAAGATCATCCGCCCCGGTCTTCCGACCATAGAGCTGGACAAACTGGCTGAAAGCTACTTAAAGGAACACGGAGTTGTATCAAACTTTTATAACTATGAGGGATTTCCTGCCCAGATCTGTGTATCGGTAAATGATGAGGTGGTACATGGAATACCCAGCAAGGAAAAGGTCCTGCATGAAGGAGATATAGTATCGATAGATGCGGGACTTATCTACAAGGGATATCATTCGGATGCTGCCCGTACATACGGAGTGGGTACTATATCGAAAGAAAAGCAGCAGCTTATCGATGAGACCAGGAACAGCTTTTTTGAAGGCATCAAGATGGCACGCGCCGGCAACAGGCTCTTTGATATATCAAATGCCATAGACGCTTATATAAGTAAATTCGGCTACGGCATAGTGCGTGACCTTGTAGGCCACGGCGTAGGTACCGAGCTTCATGAAGAGCCCCAGATCCCCAACTATAAGCAGGAGAGAAGAGGGCCGAAGCTTCAGGCAGGAATGACACTTGCCATCGAGCCTATGATAAATCTGGGACGCGGTGATGTTGTCTGGGAAGAAGACGAATGGACCGTAGTCAGCGAGGACGGTTCACCTTCGGCACATTACGAGAATACAATACTTATTACCGACGGTGATCCCGAGATATTAAGCCTTTATTGAGGCCGGACTTATGAACAGGGATGAATATACAGGCTGCCTTGTAAAGAGCAGGGCAGGACACGACACCGGAGAGATCTATCTGGTGACCGGAGAGGACGAAAAGACCGTACTGCTTTGCAACGGAAAAAACCGCAGCCTGTCAAAACCTAAAAGAAAAAATAAAAAACATCTGGCGCTGCTGGTAAACGGATATGAAAGATGCCTGCAGCCCGATGATATAAAGATCAGGAAACTGATCAGGGAGTATAAGAGAGTTTTGCAAATCACCAAGGAGGAGGATAATGTCTAAAGCGGATGTTATTGAGATCGAAGGAACCGTAACAGAGAAGCTGCCTAACACTATGTTCAAGGTACAGCTTGAGAACGGCCATGAAGTTCTTGCGCATATCAGCGGCAAGTTAAGACAGAACTTCATCAAGATCCTTCCCGGGGATAAAGTTACTATGGAACTTTCCCCCTATGATCTCTCCAAAGGACGTATCACCTGGAGAGATAAATGAGAACCGCCCATTGGGGGCGAAGAAAAATATGGCAGACAGTACACATATCTATGGATATTATTTGCCGAAGGACTGATAAGGTGGTGGATGTATGAAATTATTCAGATGCATAGCAACCAGTTTTTCAGAGTATTCACAGATACCGGTACCGCGCTTTTATATGGATGAAGAGGATCAGAAATATAGTATGATGTTCTTCCCGCTGATAGGCGTGCTGATAGGTTTTGCAGAGGTTGTGACCTATCAGCTTTGCCGTTACTTTGATCTTCACCATCTGGCTATGATCCTGATAATGGTGGTCCTGCCGGCTGCCATTACAGGCGGCGTTCATATAAGCGGGTTCATGTACACCGCCGAAGCCATCAGATCGGGCACTTCCCGTGAAGAAAGATTGAAGATGCTTGCCGAAAGGCATACGGGAGCATTTTCCGTCATCAGATTAATTTCGGCGATGATGGTATTCGCTGCCGCGGCTATGGTGATCTTTGATAAAGGGGATTATTTTGTGATGCTCAATGTGGGAGTATCCTTTGTTTTTTCCAGATCCCTTGGAGGACTTCTTTCATTTATACTGCCTCAGGCACACAGGAAAGGCAAGCCCGACAAAGAGAGCAAGAGGACAACGAAGATAGTAGTAGCGGTACTGTTTGCCTGGTACATACTTGCATTGGCTGCGGTATTCGTGATCGATCCACAGACAGCACTTTTAACGGTTGCAGTCTATATGGGAGCACTGATCCTATACAGGGATATGACGGATAAGGAATTCGACGGTGTGACTAAGGATACCGCAGGGTATTTCATAACAGTCAGTGAGCTTTGCAACATAGTATTGCTGGCAATGTTATGCCTGATGAGATGATCAAAAAAATAGGATAAAAAAATGCTTGCAATAAAAAAGACTATGTGCTAATATATAAAACGGTCTTTTTTGGAAAGGAGGTAGCGCCATGAAAGTAAGATCATCAGTAAAACCGATCTGCGAAAAGTGCAAGGTCATCAAAAGAAAAGGGAGGATCATGATAATCTGTGAGAATCCCAAGCACAAACAGCGCCAGGGTTGATCGGCGCAGGATTTAATTGAGCGGCTATGGCAGCACTTTTCCGTCAAAAAGTGTCTGCCGATCATCGATAAATGCAATTGCTGCGGCGGACATTTTTTATCCGCACGCCGAGGTAGAAATGCTGCTACCGTGCATTTACGATTGATACCTCCCCCGGCTTAGGTGATCAAAACGGGAGAGGGCAAGGTCGGAAATTTCGACCGGGCCGGAAAACGGCCCCAGTCAATTAGTAACTGTTAATACGCCGTCGCTTCTATATAAGCATACCGGACGGCACAGCAAAAACGGAGGAATTGAAAAATGGCTCGTATTGCAGGTATTGACTTGCCCAGAGACAAGCGCGTTGAGATAGGACTTACCTATATCTACGGCATCGGGCGTGTCAGCGCAAACAAGATCCTTGAGGCAGCAAAGGTTAATCCCGATACACGCTGCAGGGATCTGACAGATGATGAAGTTAAGCAGATAAGTGCTATCATCGAGGAAGGTTACATGGTAGAAGGTGATCTCAGAAGAGAGATCGCACTCAATATCAAGCGCCTTCAGGAAATCGGATGCTATCGTGGTATCCGTCACAGAAAGGGGCTTCCTGTCCGCGGTCAGAAGACCAAGACAAACGCCCGTACACGCAAGGGTCCCAAGAAGACTGTTGCAGGTAAGAAGAAGTAATAGTAACCGTTAATCATTATAAAAAGAAAGTAGGTTAGTTTTATGGCAGCAACAAAGAAAAGTGCTTCTGCTGCAGCAAAGAAAGCTACAGGTAAGAAGCGTGTCAAGAAAAACGTTGAACATGGACAGGCACACATTCAGGCATCTTTCAACAACACTATCGTTACGCTGACAGATGCAGAAGGCAATGCTCTCTCATGGGCATCAGCAGGTGGTCTGGGTTTCCGCGGTTCAAAGAAATCTACTCCTTATGCCGCACAGATGGCAGCTGAGACTGCAACCAAAGCAGCGCTGATCCACGGCCTTAAGACAGTAGACGTCATGGTGAAGGGACCCGGAAGCGGAAGAGAAGCAGCTATCCGTGCACTGCAGGCAAACGGTCTGACGGTGACAAGTATCCGCGACGTGACGCCGGTACCCCATAACGGATGCCGCCCGCCCAAGCGTCGTCGTGTATAATCTGAAAGTGGAGGATAAATCATCATGGCAGTGAACAGAGTACCTGTATTGAAAAGATGCAGAGCATTAGGCATAGATCCCTCTTTCCTGGGTGTTGAGAAATATACCCACACCAGAGAATGGAAGAGCGAGGTTGATGGCCGCAAGAAGAACATCAATAAAAGACTTGACCGCAGGGTAAACGAGTCTATCCGTATGCCCCGCAATGCTAACAAGAAGGTAAGTGAGTACGGACTCCAGTTAAAGGAGAAGCAGAAGGCTAAATTCATCTACGGCGTACTTGAGAAGCCTTTCCGTAACTACTACAATAAAGCAGACCGCATGAAGGGTATGGCCGGTGAGAACCTTATGATCCTTCTTGAGAGCCGCCTTGACAGTGTAGTATTCCGTATGGGCTTTGCCCGCACCAGAAAGGAAGCACGTCAGGTGGTAGGCCACAAGCACATCACCGTAAACGGAAAGAAGATCAACATCCCTTCATATCAGATCAAGGCAGGCGATGTTATCGAGCTTACCGAAAAGGCAAAGGGTCTGCAGAGATTTAAGGATGTAATAGAAGTGACCGAGGGCAGGATCGTTCCCGCCTGGCTGGAAGTGGACTACGAAGCAAAGAAGGGTACCGTTAAGGAACTGCCCAACAGGGAAGCAATAGATGTACCCGTAAATGAGATGCTTATCGTCGAGTTGTATTCCAAATAATTAATATAGGCGGAAGATAAACTCTATACTGGAAAAGGAGAACAGCTACATGTTAGAATTTGACTTTGACAGTCCCAATATAACCATCGAGAAGATTTCCGACGACAAGAAGTACGGAAGATTCGTGATCGAGCCTCTTGAGAGAGGTTATGGTATCACTCTTGGTAATTCTCTTCGCCGTATCATGTTATCATCACTGCCCGGTGCGGCTGTGAGCCAGATAAAGATCGATGGCGTGATGCATGAATTCACATCCGTACCCGGAGTTAAGGAGGATGTGCCCGAGATAATCATGAACATCAAGTCACTGGCTATCAAGGATGACAGTGAGAGCGATGATTCCAAGAAGGGTTATATCAAAGCTGAGGGTAACGGCGTTATCCGTGCAGAGGATATACAGTTCGATGATCCCGAAGTCACAATCATCAATAAGGATCAGGTTATAGCAACCATCAGCGGCGCAAAAGATGCAAGCCTGCAGATGGATCTGATCGTAAGCAAGGGCCGCGGCTATTCAGGCGCTGACAAGAACAAGCGCGATGATCTGGCTAAAGGCTATATAGCAATCGATTCCATCTTTACACCTGTTGAGCGTGTAAACATCTCCGTTGAGAACACCCGTGTCGGTCAGATCACGGACTATGACAAGCTCACCATGGATGTATGGACAAACGGTACCCTTACTCCCGATGAGGCAGTAAGCCTTGCAGCTAAGGTTCTGAGTGAACACTTAAAGCTCTTCATTAACCTTTCAGAGAAAGGCCAGAAGGCTCAGGTGATCAACAGCCCTAACGTGGATCGCGAGAAGCAGGCAATCTCTCTTAACATAGATGAGCTTGAGCTTTCCGTAAGATCTTTCAACTGCTTAAAGCGTGCAGGTATCAATACTGTTGAGGAACTGTGCAACAAGACCTCTGATGAGATGATGAAGGTTCGTAACCTTGGTAAGAAGTCTCTGGATGAGGTACTTGAGAAGCTTAAGGAATTAGGCCTGCACCTCAAAGACAGCGAGGAATAAGTAACGTAAACGCATGCCCGGTAAGACCGATGAAGCGCGGTGCATGTATTAACTCCCGGCATAGCCAGTAAGCCCGATGAGCGTGGCCGTGTAAGGAAAAGAAAGGAGTAAAGAACTATGGCAGAGTACAGAAAGTTAGGTAAGACATCTTCACAGAGAAAGGCACTTCTTCGTAACCAGGTGACCATGCTGATCCTCAACGGACGCATCACCACCACCGAGGCACGTGCTAAGGAAGTTAAGAAGATCGCTGAGAAGATCATAGCTCTGGGCATCAAGGAGAAGGACAATTACGAGACCGTAACTGTTAAGACCAAGGTTGCACAGAAAGATAAGGACGGCAAGCGCGTTAAGGAAGAGAAGAACGGCAAGAAGGTAACCGTATATGATGAGGTAGAGAAGGAGATCAAGAAGGACAGCCCTTCCCGCCTGCATGCACGTCACCAGATGCTGAGCGTATTCTACGACGTAAAAGAGGTTCCCGTTGAGCCTCAGGGCCGCAAGAAGAATACCAAGAAGGTTGACCTTTGCGCAAAGGTGTTTGATGAGATCGCACCCAAGTACGCAAACCGTAACGGTGGTTTCACCCGTATCATAAAGATCGGACCCCGCAAGGGCGATGCTGCTATGATGGTTATCCTTGAGCTGGTATAAGCCGCAAAAGTTTAGTATTTCAAAGGGGCACTCTTTAGAGTGTCCCTTTTTTCAGATTATGGGAAAACAATGTCCTATCCGTTTGGAAAATACGAATTTGACGATATAACCGAATATATGGCCGCAAAGCGCGATCAGGCAAAGATCAACGCTCTGGAAGACGTGGGAAAGAGCAAGGCACAGATCGCGAAGAATAAGAAGGAGCAGATAGCCCGGGAAGGCATAAAATTCGAAACCGTGGTAGGTAAGGATTTCTTAAAGCAGCTTGACCGCGACAGTTTTACACATACCGAAGATCCGGATGATTATCTGCCTAAGAAACATGTGGTCACCCGCGGGGAGAAAAGGCGCAGAAGAGCAAAGCATATCCTGCTGATCCCCCTTTATCTGATACTGCTCATAGCGGTGGGGGCGGGCATACTGTGGATAGTAAAGGAAGACCGTAGCCGGAAGGATATGGAGGAGCTTCAGAGACGCGTGATGATCACGCCCACAGCTATACCCACAAAGCCGCCGGCAGAGCTTCAGGCGGTAAGGGAGACGCCTACTCCGGAGCCACCCACGCCGGATGACGCCACGCCTACGCCCTCCGGGCCTAAGGAGATACTGCCGCGCTTTAAGGAACTGTACGAAGAGAATAACGATCTGGCAGGATGGCTCACAATAGAAGGAACGGTGATAGATTATCCCGTGATGTATAAGGAAGACGATAACGACTTTTACCTCTCGCATAATTTTGAGGGGAAGAGCGATGTTAACGGCCTTCTGGTGCTGGATAAGCGCTGTGACAGAACGGGAGACGGCATGAACATGCTGATCCACGGCCACCATATAAGGAACGGCACGCTTTTCGGAGGCCTTACTGCATTTGAAGACGAGGCTTATTGTAAGGAACATTCCGTCATAACCTTCAGTACCATTTACGAAGAGAGACGTTACGAAATATTTGCAGTTTTTAAGTCTTCGGTGTATGATGAAGATACCGAAGATATCAAGTTTTATGATTTTATCGACATACAGACCAGGGAGCAGTTTAACGAATATATAAGAAGCGCTCTTGTGGATTCACTTTTTGATACCGGAGTACGTCCCTATTGGGGTGATAAACTCATCAGCCTTTCCACCTGCGAGTATTCAAAGGAAAACGGCAGGCTGGTGATAGTCGGGAGAGAGATCAGGTGAACAGGAAGTATATCAGATTAAGAAGATTTCTGGGAATATCCACGATCCTTCTGGGATTGCTGATAGCCATTATACCTACCTTCAGCCGCGCTGCTACGGACATTAAAGCTTCTGTCGCGGAGAATAACTGGCAGAGTTACGGGGAGGGGTATATATCGGTTGAGTATCATTTCGCGGGAGATGTTGATCCCAATTACAGTATAAAATTATATCTTTACAGTCAATACGACGGACCCAATCTGGAACAGTTCATACAACGGGGCCTTATTGAAGTAGGAGAAAAGGATCAGGCAGTTCCTCTGTATATCAGTGAGTCCGGAAGGGATTCCGGCTGGGGGGATTATACTGTCGAACTCACCATGCCCATGCCTGAATACTTTGATGAAATATCCGGAGATGATATAGATGTATACAGAATAGAGAGAAACTCAAATCAGGTTAAGGCTTTTGATGATGTCGGAGTCGAAAAACGGGGAGACATTCAGGTAGTAACTGTATTTACGGATGCTATAGCTGCGAATTCAGGCGATACCAGTTATGCATTTGTTTATGTAAAAAGAAATCCCGAGAGTACCCCTACCGATACTCCCACACCCAGCCCGACAAATACGCCTACGCCCAAACCTACGGCAAGGCCGACCACCAGACCTTCAGGGTCGCCTACGCCTACCGACATACCCTTGCGTCTGGCGCAGATAGACGATCAGCGCAGTGATAAGTCCGATACCAAGGGCATATCCGCCATGGTATATGGCGGCACCCTGCCCAATACTATACTGATAGTACGCGACAGTGACGGCGTAGGCATAAAGCGTATAGTGGTCCTGCGTAAAGGCATGAAGATGAAAGGCTGGAATCTGCGTCTGGTTGATGACCAGAGAAGGAATGTTACGGATTTCAGGAATCTGACCGTGTCCCTTCCGATACCCGCTTCCTGGGATCTGCGCCGCGGCCGTGTTTCGATAGTCGGTACAGGCAAGAACGGAAAGATCAAGGTGTTTGATACGGATATAGTGGATCAGAACGGTTTTCAGGCTGCCAAATTCGTGATAGAGGAATTCACCGATCACGAATATGCGATGATCTATACCCCCGAAGGCGTTGATGATGAAATGATCTTAAACGTAAGCGATAACAGGGCTGATCAGACGGGAACGGAATATATAAGCGGAAGCGTGACAGAAGGAAGCGGAAAGCGTACGCTCTATATCAAAGATTCCGACAGTGATGTAATACGCCAGCGTATAGTCTGGAAATCAGGCATGCTCCTTGATCGTTACCGCATATGGATAGGGGATGAGGATGGAAACGTTATCGATGATGATTTCGGAACTCTTACCGTGACACTGCCCTTATCCGAAGAGATGGATCCCTCAAAAGGCACTATCCGCGTGGTAGGCAGTACGGTCGATAAGGCAACGGATGACTTCCTTCCCGAGATAATAAAGAATGACGACGGAACCTACAGCGTCCGTTTCTCCACCGATTATTTTTCAGACTATGAATACGGCGTGGTATATACGCCCTATACGGTTGAGCCGGAGGCGACCAATACGCCTACGCCTACATCTGCAAATACTCCGACGCCCACAAAGGCAGGGACGCCTACGCCTACCTTAAGCCCTACGCCTTATGCAAACCAGACCAATACACCCACGCCCACAAAGAAGCCTACGGCTACGCCAAGGCCTACAGGAACGGCAGATCCCCTTATTACGGCGAAGGAAACGCCTACGCCGACCAAAGTGCCTGCAGGGCCTACAAGCTCCGGCAGAGGACCCGGCAGCGGTCCTATCGTAACCCCCAGGGGCGGCGGCTTTACGGAGAACGGCGTGAGCATGAATTATGCAAAGACCGGCAATAACGGCGGCAGCACCGGCGGAAACGGCAGTAAAGGCTCTACCGGTACAACTGTTAAGGGAGGCAGTTCCAGCAACGTTAAGGACATGCCCAAGACAGGTATGGCCGATGTTCCCCGCATGCTGCTGGTAGTCATCCTCATCGCGCTGGGAAGCATACAGATAGTTACGACTATACCCATGAAGAAAGAATAAGGATCCTAAAGCACGTGTCATCCTGAGCGAAGCGAGGTATACACTGTCATCCTGAGCGAAGCGAGGTATACACTGTCATCCTGAGCGAAGCGAAGGATCTTTATAAAGTACATTTATGGCCAAGAAAAAAATAGGAGAGAAGACCGCGCCGGAAGGGCGTCCCTCTTCTTTCCTGCAGATACGCAAGCTTAAATACGAATACATCCGCAGGGATGAGGAGAATAATGTCGAGGGCATCACCACAGCCGTGGATGATGTTTCTTTTGATGTTAAAGAAGGGGAATTCATAGCCATACTGGGGCACAACGGCTCAGGGAAATCCACTCTTGCAAAACATATCAACGCCATACTCTTTCCCGAAGAGGGAGAGGTGATACTTGACGGCATGAACACGAAGGACGAGGACAAGCTGCTGGATATACGGCGCACTGCCGGTATGGTCTTCCAGAACCCCGATAATCAGATAATAGGACAGGTGGTGGATGAAGACGTGGCCTTCGGACCCGAGAATATGGGAGTCCCCACCGAAGAGATAAAGCAGAGAGTGGAGGAGAGCTTAAAGACCCTGGGTATGTGGGAATACAGGAACTCATCGCCCAACCGCTTATCCGGCGGGCAGAAGCAGCGTGTCTCCATAGCCTCTGTTATAGCCATGCATCCCAAATGCATCATCTTTGATGAGCCCACTGCGATGCTGGATCCCAGAGGGCGGTATGAAGTAATACGTGCTGCCCGTGCATTAAATGAAGTGGAAGGCATCACCATCATCCTGATAACCCATTATATGGAGGAAGTGATCCATGCGGACAGGGTGCTGGTAATGGATAAGGGTAAGGTAAAGATGGAAGGCACTCCCAGAGAGATATTCTCCCGCGTGGAGGAGCTTAAGGAGTTACGGCTTACCGTTCCCCAGGTTACCGAGCTGGCCTGGGAGCTTAAGAAGTCCGGCCTGCCAATCCCGGATGGGATACTGACCAGAGAAGAACTTATAAAAGAAATACTGAAGATAATGAAAGAGTACATATATAGATAAAATGAAACTTATCGCCGACCATCTGGTCTATGAATACAATAAAGGTACCGCACAGGCACGCCGCGCCCTTGATGACGTGAGCTTTGTTCTGGACTCCGGAGAGTTCGTGGGGCTTATCGGCCATACGGGCTCGGGCAAGTCTACCCTGGTACAGCATCTTAATGCGCTGCTTAAGCCGGATTCCGGCAGCATTTATTACGAGGGCGCAGACATCTATGAGAAAGATTATGACCGTAAGGCGCTGCGCGGTAAAGTGGGACTGGTATTCCAGTATCCCGAATACCAGCTCTTTGAGGAGACTGTGCTTGCGGAAGTGAGCTACGGCCCCAAGAATATGGGGCATGATAAGAAGGAAGCGGAGCTGGCGGCGTATGCAGCCATTAAGCGCGTGGGACTGGAAGATGAGTGTTTCGACCAGTCGCCTTTTGATCTCTCAGGCGGCCAGAAGAGGCGTGTTGCCATAGCTTCGGTTCTGGCTATGAAACCGGAGATACTCGTACTGGACGAGCCTACGGCAGGCCTGGATCCCGCCGGCAGAACAGAACTGCTGGACATGATCGCAGAGCTTAAGGAAAAAGAGGGCATGACCATCGTGCTGGTCAGCCATTCCATGGATGATGTGGCAGAGGTTGCGGACCGTATCATCGTAATGGATAAGGGGAAGATCGTTTTTGACGATATCCCCACAGAGGTATTTAAGCATGTATCGGAGCTGGAGACCATGGGCCTTGCTGCTCCGGAGATGAGCTATGTGCTGCGGGATCTTAAGGCCGCAGGCATACCTGTGAATGAGGGGGCTATCACCTTAAAAGAAACGAAGGAAGAGATCTTGCGGGTTCTGTCATGATAAGAGATATAACATTAGGACAATATTATCAGACAGAATCGGTGATACACAGACTGGACCCCCGCACAAAGCTGCTGGGGACTCTGGTTTATCTTATAAGCCTTTTCATTTTCACCAAGCCCTGGGTATTTGTAACGGCAGCGGTATTCCTGCTTCTTGTGCTGGTATTATCGAGAGTGCCGCTTAAGTTTATGCTGAAGGGCTTAAGGCCCATAATATTCATCCTGCTCTTTACGATCATAGTGAACATGTTCTGGATCAAGGGCACTGTGCTGGTGAGCTGGTGGAAATTAAGTATCACCGTTGAAGGCTTAAAGCAGGCGGGTTCCATGGGAACAAGGCTGATACTGCTGATACTGGGGTCAAACCTGATGACCCTGACCACAACGCCCACGCGTCTTACCAATGCCATGGAGAGCCTGATGAGACCGCTGAAGCTGATTAAGGTGCCGGTGCATGAGATAGCCATGATGATGAGCATAGCCTTGCGCTTTATCCCCATACTGCTGGAGGAGACCGACAGGATAATGAAGGCGCAGCTTGCCAGGGGAGCGGACTTTGAAAGCGGCAACGTGTTTAAAAAGGCAAAGAGCCTGGTGCCTGTGCTGGTGCCACTGTTTATATCGGCTTTCCGCCGTGCCAATGATCTGGCTATGGCCATGGAAGCCCGCTGCTATCACGGAGGCAAGGGACGCACCCAGTATAAGCCTCTTAAGTATAAAGCCCGTGATTTCGTGGCGTACTTTATACTGGTATTGTATGTAGCGGCAGTCATAGTAATTGGAAAGTTCATTACCTGAGTGTCATTCAAAGGAGAGTCCCTCCGTATTATTACGAGAAGCGCCCTTTTAGTGTCATTCTGAGGAGCGCAGCGACGAAGAATCTTTAACGAGTAGATTATGAGACGAGTACTGATCCGTGTTGCCTACGACGGCAGTGCCTATCACGGCTGGATGCAGCTGGACGGCGTAGTCACGGTGGCCGGAAGAATAAATGAAGCATTATCCGATCTGTGCGGCGGGCCCATCGAACTGATAGGCGGCAGCAGGACGGATGCCGGTGTGCATGCCAGGGATAACGTAGCTGTCTTTGATGTGCCCGACAGCCGCCTGATCCCGGCGGAAAAGATCCCGGGAGCCCTTAACGTGCGTCTGCCGGAAGACATAAGGATAAAGAGCGGAGTGCAGGTTCCTGATGATTTCCATCCCAGACACTGCGATACGGTAAAGACCTATGAATACCGTATACTGAACAGTAAGCTCCAGGATCCCATGCGCCGTCAGTACACCCGATGGGTGAGGCACGAGCTTGATGAGGATGCCATGCATGATGCGGCGCAGTTCCTTTGCGGCGAGCACGACTTCACATCCTTCTGCAGCGTCCACGCCCAGAGCAATACACGGGTCAGGACCATCTATGATGCTTCAGTCGTAAGACAGGCCGATGAGATAGCCATCAGGGTATCCGGCAACGGTTTTCTCTATAACATGGTCAGGATCATTGCAGGGACCCTGATCGAGGTGGGAGAGGGTAAACGTTCGGCAGAGGATATGGCGAAGGTAATAGAGGCAAAGGACCGCGGTGCAGCGGGTATAACGGCGCCGCCCCAGGGCCTGTGCCTTATGGAATATAAATTTGTGAATGAGGATTTCTGATATGAAGATCACATGGATAGGTAATCATGAGGAAGGACTGGAGGCTTTTGAACGCACGGCGAAGAGAGGTTTCATCAACGGATTTATCACCTTAAATGACGAGGCCTTTGCAAAGCGCAGTGCCGGCAGCAGGGACTATCTGGACATAGCGGAAAGGTACGGCATAAAGGTCTATCCCATCAGCACCATCAAGAATGACGAGTCCTATGAGATAGTTAAGGAACTTGCGCCGGATCTGATGGTAGTTTTCGGCTGGAGCGAGATCCTTCCGGAAAGGCTGCTGGATCTGGCAGCGATAGGCACAGTTGGCACTCATGCGGCGCTGCTTCCCCATAACCGCGGCAGCGCTCCCGTTAACTGGGCTATCATCCGCGGCGAGGAGATGACCGGCAACACTCTTATGTGGCTTACAAAAGAAGTGGACAGCGGCAGTATCATCGACCAGACTGCCTTCCCCATTACCCTGTTCGATACCTGCAAGACTATTTACGATAAGGTTGCAAAATCCAATGCAGAGATGCTGGATAAGCTTATAGATGCACTCATAAAAGGAGGGAAACCAATGATGGATATCAAGAACGAAACCGATGAAGAACTCCTCCCCAGGAGAAGACCCAAGGACGGCTTGATGAACTGGAATCAGGATGCAAGGCAGATCTATGATTTTATCAGGGCTCTGACCATTCCCTATCCCGGAGCCTTTACCTTCCTTGACGGGAAGAAATGGCTTATCTGGGAAGCTATGGTGCTGCCCATAGAAGTCTACGCGGGACCGGGAACGATAATAGGCAGTGCGTACGGTTTTAAGGACTGCGGTCTCTGTGTTTCCACCAATGATTATGTTATCTGCATTACCATGATGGAAGATGAAGAAGGGAAAAAATACAGCGGGCAGGAGCTTTATGAGCTGGATCTGAAAGGAGTGTTTGCAAATGAGTAAGGTACTTGTGGTAGCAGCTCATCCCGATGATGAACTTCTTGGCGTGGGCGGTACGGTCATAAAGCATGTACAGGCCGGCGATGAAGTACGAAGCATCATCATGTGTGAAGGTGAGTCTTTAAGATACGGTGCCGATGTGGGACAGAATACAGCCATAAAGGAAGCAGCAGATGTAATGGGTGTGAGCAAAGTCTATCAGTTTAAGTTTCCCGATCAGAGGCTGGATACTTATACGCTGACAGAGCTGATAACTCCTTTAGAGCAGGTGTCGGAGGAGTTTAAGCCCGACATCATATACTGCCAGTCAGGCTCCGACGCCAACAGGGATCACAGGATACTGTTTGAGGCGGCTCTGGTTGCTTTCCGTCCCAACAGTGAATGGATAAAAGAGTTTATGTGTTTTTATACAGCATCGAGTACGGAGTGGGGCCATCCCAAGACCTTTGCGCCGGATACCTGGATAGATATCAGCGCACAGCTGGATAAAAAGATCGAAGCGTTTGAGAAATATACTTCCGAAGTGAGGCAGTATCCCCATCCCCGTTCCTCCGAGGCACTCCGCCATCAGGCGGCGTTCTGGGGCAACCAGTGCTGCATGGAAGCTGCCGAAGTGTTTGTCAGCATCAGGAGGACTTTCAGATGATCCTGATGATCGAAAAAAAACCGGTGCAGGCTGCAGTAAAGCGTGCATCTGATATGGTGCTTTCAGCCCTGGCACTGCTGGTACTCAGTCCGGTTATGCTGATAGCAGCGCTTGGCATACTGATCTGCGATCCCGGTCCCGTCATCTATAAGGCGAAGCGCATGGGAAAGGATCTGAAGCCCGTTACCATGTATAAATTCCGCACCATGCGTGTGGGCTCCGACAAGAAGGGAGCGATCACGGGCACCAATGACAGCCGCGTATTTGCCTGGGGTGAGATACTGCGAAAGACCAAGGTGGACGAGCTGCCACAGCTCATCAACATACTTAAGGGTGAGATGTCTATAGTGGGACCCAGACCGGAAGATGTTGATATAGTAAATGAGTATTATACCGAAAAGGAGAAGCTGACTCTTAAGGTATTGCCCGGACTGGCCTGTCCCGGAAGCATATTCAACTACACCCACGGCGATAAGTTTCTTTCAGGGGATGACGCGCAGAAAGCCTATACGGATAAGTTCCTGCATATCAAGCTGGCACTGGATCTGTATTATTTAAAGCACTGGTCACTGATATATGATATAAGCATCATAATAAGGACTGTAGAGGCCATATTTAAGACCATGTCAGGAAACGAATGGATAGATTATCCGGTGGAATATAAGAAGATCAGGGAGATTAAGAGATGGCGAAAAAACCGCTGATAGCGCTGTTTACAAATAACGATGATGATGTCTACTGTTTCAGGCTGGAACTGATACAGGCGATAAAGGATGCGGGCTACAGGCTTATGATATCCTGTCCCGACGGTCCCAAATTTGAGGTGCTGGAAAAAGAAGGCTTTAAGAAGAATGTGGACTTCATCTATGACGATCCGGATATAGACAGACGCGGGACAAACATCTTAAATGATGTAAAGCTGGCTGCACATTATTTTAATGTGCTTAAGAAATACAGACCGGCAGTACTGCTCAGTTATACCGCAAAACCCAATGTATATGCGGGGCTTTCGGCCAAGCTTTTAGGCATTCCCGTTATCACCAACTTAACAGGCTGGGGATCCGTCATCATGCAGAAGGGCATCAAGAAGTTCATAGCGATGCAGCTCTTTAAGATAGCCTTCAGGAATTCTTCCTGTCTTATGTTCCAGAACGCCACCAATCTGCGCCTGGCGAAGAAAAGCGGCATGGTAAAGGGCAGATACAGGCTTATCCCCGGCAGCGGTGTGGCTCTTAACCGTTTTGAACTGCAGTCTTATCCCGCCGGCGGCGACGGCCTGAGCGGTGAAACAGTGGTGTTTAACTATATCGGCCGTGTGCTTCATGATAAGGGCGTGGATGATTATATCGAAGCTGCAAAGCGTATAAGGAAGAAGTATCCGAATACTGAATTCAATATGCTGGGCTTTATCGAGCCTACGGAGATGCACTACGAAAAAGAATTGGAGGAGCTGGGAAAGCAGGGCATAGTCCATTACCGTGGCTCACAGAAAGATGTACGTCCCTGGGTTGAACGTTCACACTGCATCATTCACCCTTCAACCTATGGTGAGGGTATGAGTAACGTGCTTCTGGAAAATGCTGCCAGCGGCCGTCCTATCATAACTACCGATAACCCCGGCTGCCGTGAGGCAGTAGAGAATAATGTGAGCGGCTTCATCTATCACGGCGGGGATGTGGATCTGCTTGTAAAGAAGATAGAAGCCTTCCTGGCTCTCTCAAATGATGAGCGCCGTGAGATGGGACTTGCCGGCCGCAGGAAGATGGAGAAGGAATTTGACCGCAGGATCGTTATCAAGGCGTACCTGAAGATGATAGCGTACTTGGTTTGAGCAAACCGGCTGGCATTCCGGGCGTCCCTCTTTTGTCATTCTGAACGCAGCGAAGAATCTTGACATAAGTGAATTTATACGATAAGATAACCTCTGTTCATGGGATCATAGCTCAGCTGGGATGAGCGTCTGCTTGACGTGCAGAAGGTCACAGGTTCGAACCCTGTTGGTCCCATAGCTTACAAGAAAGACAAGGGGATTCCCCTGTCTTTCTTTTTTAAGGAGAATGTTTTGATATCACGCAATGTTTCAAAATTACTTCGCAGCCTGGCGATACTTATAGTCATAGCCAGCCATTATGCGGAATGGTACTATCTGGATCATCCGTATCCCATGCTGCGTCATACCATCAGCACCTGGGGGCCTCCGGGAGTTGATATCTTTTTCCTGTTATCCGGCTACGGTCTTTATAAGAGCTTTAAATCTGCGGGAAAGATAGACGGACTTTTTATCTTAAAGCGTATACTGGCTGTCTATCTTCCTTACATACTTCTTGAACTTGGGCTTTCGATATACCACCGTGAAATGTTTTTTACAAGCGCGGAAGGTCTGGTCAATTTTTTTACTGCCGGTGAATTCTGGTTCCTAAACGTGATCTTCGTCATCTATATAGCTTTCATTTTATGCTTTGCCTTTGGAAGGAAAGCTGCGCTGCCCATACTGGCGTGTGCGGTCACAGGTTACAGCATATGGCTGAATGAGAGCGGACATTTTGATTTCTGGACGCTTTCAAACCATGCGTTCCTGATCGGTATCATTGCGGCAGCGGGAGAGGAACGTTTTTCTAAACTCTATACCCGCAGAAACGAACTGATATTGATGACTACGGCTCTGGCAGGCGCTGTCATAAGCTTTTTCGTAATGCAGAAGTACGGCGGAAGCGGGCAGGCAGAGAGCTATGCGGCAGAGGTTGTAATGAATATCTTCATAAGTTTGGCAGTGCTGGTAGCGGGGTATCTGCTTCCGGATATAAAGACGGGAGTATTCGGTCTGATAGGAGAGGCCAGCCTCTTTATCTATATCTTGCACACAACTATGTTCTATGCTATCATATTCAAGCTTGAAAAATTGGGCCTTGGATGGGGGATAGTGATAACGGCAGCCATAACCATTGTGTTTGCTGTGATACTTTATAAGCTGTATTCCCTTCTTTCGGCCGCAATACTTAAGAAATGCGTGAAAGCATGAAAAGATTAAGACTAAGATACAGTTGCATACTTTTATTTTTGATGGTGTTTTTCTGCTCCTGCACCGGGGGTGCTGATCCGGAGGTGGTTTCGGCAGTATCGGAGAGCAGCGTGTCGGCAGATCAGCCGGAAGCAACGCCTACTATGACGCCAACCCCTACTATAAAACCTACTCCTACCGTAACACCTGCACCTGCGGTAAGCGCAGATACGGTGAGCGGAGATTCGGTGAGTTCGGATCAGGTCAGCGCAAATGGAGTGAGCGGTAATAATGTGAGCGGCAACGATGCTGCAAGCGAGAATAAGGTAAGTGAAAATAAGGCTACACCCACGCCGCTGCCTACGCCGGATCCGGCAAAGCTTGTCCTGTTTGAGACCCCCAGGACTATGTATGTTACGGCGCAGGTGAATATCCGTAAAGGTCCGGGCACATTTTATGCAAAAGACGGAGTATTGAATTTCGGCAATGCGGTATCAGCACTTGGCCGCTACAACGATGAATGGGTACAGGTCGATATAAACGGTGAAACGAGATATATCCACGGATCCTATTTAAGCGAAGAAGTACCGGCAACGCCTACTCCGGCCCCTACGCAGGATCCCGCACAGTTACCTCCGCCGCCGCCGCAGGTTACTGCACCGGCAGGAGTACTGATGATAGGCGATTCCCGCTGCGTACAGATGAGAGATGTTACCGGCGGAGGCGGAGTCAGCTGGATCTGTGAGAACTCCAGAGGTTATGAATGGTTTGTCTCCACAGCACTGGGACAGGCGGATGGTATCATAGGCCGCGGGACCAAAGTGGTTATATGCCTGGGCGTGAATGATACGGATAACGGTTACAGCTATTCGTCGCTGATCAATCAGAAAGCGGCAGAGTGGGCTGCAAGGGGAGCAAGAACCTATTTTGTATCGGTAAATCCTGTGGGAGATAATCCCTGGACAAATAACGATAATGTCAGTGCGTTCAATACCATAATGGTGAATAACCTTTCAGGCGTAAAGTACATCGACACCTGGAGCTATCTGGTAACACATGGTTATAACATGGTGGACGGCATGCATTTCGATGGTCCAACCAATGCCACGGTATTCAGTCTGATAATAAGCAATCTGTAAAAAATGGTTATAGATTTCTGACCGTATCAGCGAGTTTTAAAAAATCTTTGGCTTTTACGACGGCAAGACCCTGCCCTTCATCGCCGAGGATGATCAATTGGTCGCCGGGTTCTATATTAAAAATCTAACGGGCTTTAGCGGAAATGACTATCTGTCCCTTCTCACCAACCTTGACCATACCAAACAGATGCTTGCCTTTAGCCCGATCCATGTTACCCTAACACACAAAAAGCATGATAGAAGTAAGGTAGCGCA
>CAMVRS010000070.1 GCA_947169935.1 uncultured Lachnospiraceae bacterium | reverse complement strand
ACATACTGGATAAATTTGATTCGAAAGATGATGCACAGCAGGCGTATTCCCATATGGCTGATGTGGCAGAGCGTGTTCTGGCTGATGCGGCTGTGGATCCGGAAGGGACCATAGATCTGAAGGCCATAAGCAGTGCGATGAGACAGCTGGGTACAGCCCGGGCGCTGGCAAATGAAGAGAGCTACGAGGTACCCATGGAGCTTCATGGCGAGCAGACCTCCGTCAGTGTAACGATAAGGCGTGAGGCAGCTGTTAAGGGGCATGTGGATATCGTGATGGAGAGTGCGTATTTTGGTAATATGCGCGCTTCCTTCGACGCTCTGGAAACAGGGCTGGATATATTTGTGATAACAGACAGGGCAGAAGGCAGGGATGCGGCGCAGGCTATGGAGAGTACGCTGAGATCCCGTTATGAGGAGGCCGGGATAAGCATTCACGCCCTTAATTTTGCATATTCTTCCTTCTATGCTCTTAAGGATCTCCCCGTAAAGGCCGATGATAATAATGACGGTTATGATACAGCCACTCTCTACAGGAGCGCAAAGATATTCCTCCGCACGATGGGAGAGGCATAAATAAAATAAAAAGCCACGGACGGCGGATGAATACGGGGATAAGGAGATTCCCGGGAATGGAGTTAATATGAGAATAAATTATAATGCATCCGCCGTGATCACCAATAAGTCGCTCAATAATAATGACAGTATGCTGAGCCAGTCTCTCCAGCGTCTGTCATCGGGCCTTAAGATAAACAAAGCCATGGATAATCCTGCGGGTCTGGCTATCGCACACCGTATGGATGCACAGGTAAAAGGCCTGGATATAGGAAAGAGAAATTCGAATGACGGTATATCCGTTATCTCCACCGCAGAAGGTGCTCTTGCGGAGATGTCCTCCGTATTACAGCGTATGAACCAGCTGGCTGTACAGGCGGCAAACGGCAGCAATACCGACGGCGACCGCGAACTGCTGGATCAGGAAGTACAGCAGCTTAAAAAAGAACTTACCCGTATCGCCAAGGATACGGAATTTAACGGCATGCCTCTACTGGACGGCAGCTTTGATATGAAGGCATACACCAGCAAGCCCGAGCAGGCGAAAGTGGATTATTATTCACAGGATGTTCCCGCCAGCAAGGACTATAAGGTTGATTTTTCACAGCTCTTCACAAAGGATCCCGCTAATGTGGACGCCTTTACCATACCCGGCGTTGAAGCACCCGCAAAGCCTTCGGACAGCGGTTACAGCGCCGATATCAACGATAAGGGCGATAAGATCACCTTAACGGGCCCCGGCGATTTCAAGATGGTCATAGGCATAGATGAAGACGTTACCAAGAACGCAAAGACCCTTGCCGAAAAGAAGACTGCAATATCCGGCATAGGCGAGATGAATATAGATATTACAGGTATAGGCGCGATGAAGATACAGGTAGGCGCAAATGAAGGCCAGGAACTGGCTGTGCAGATACCTACCGTTTCACTTTACCGTATGGGACTTGATGATCTGGATATCTCCACTGTTGACGGAAAGCATAAAGATCCGGCAGATGATACCAGCGAACTGGTGGGCGGAGCATCCAGAGGAATAGAAGCCATCAAAGGCGCTCTGGATTATATAAACGATATACGTTCAAGACTTGGTGCATACGAGAACAGGCTTGAGCATAACGTTACCAGCGTTGATGTATCCTATGAGAACCTGACCGCTTCCTATTCACGTATCATGGATGTGGATATGGCTGAAGAGATGACACAGTACACCACCCAGCAGGTACTGGTACAGGCAGGTACCTCCATGCTGGCACAGGCCAACGAGCGGCCGCAGACAGTGCTGCAGCTGCTGCAGTAAATGGTGTCGATGCATGTCATCCTGAGCGAAGCTGCTTGTCATCCTGAGCGAAGCTGCTTGTCATCCTGAGCGAAGCGAAGGATCTTTTAGATAATCCAGGGGAGGAATGATCATGACAGATGCAAAGAGACAGGACTATATCCTTAGGATCAGCCAGGCTAATCCTTCGGCAATGGTAGTTGTGGTTTATGATATTTTTGATGAATACTGCGGCGAGCTGCTGGCAGCGGATCCGGCGGGTGAGGATTTCAAGGACCTGATCTGGAACTGCCGCTGCTGTATCAGGGAGCTTATAGAGAGCCTTGACATGAAGTATGAGCTGGCGCATAATTTCTACGACATATACAGATTTGTAGACAGACAGCTCATCACCTCCGGCGTCAGACGCGAGACCGTTGATCTGGACAGATGCAGGAAGCTTATCAGAGCCCTGAGAGACGCCTATGCAGAGGCAGCAAAGAGCGATAAGTCTGCTCCGGTCATGAAGAATACCGATGTGGTATATGCAGGCATGACCTATGGGCGCAACGATATCAATACAGAAAGTGTGGCAGCGGGAACGAACCGCGGATTTCTGGCATGAACAATAAAAAAGCATTGATAGCGATGAGCGGCGGCGTGGATTCTTCTGTAGCCGCCGCTCTTATGAAGGAAAAAGGATATGACTGCATGGGAGTGACCATGAGGCTTTTCCACAGCGAAGAGCAGCGGCTGGATCCGAAGAGCTGCTGCAGCGTAAGGGATGTGGATGACGCCGCAAGGGTCGCTCTTTTATTGGGCATACCTTATGAGACAAAGGATTATACCGCCAGCTTTAACGAGAAGGTCATAGATAAATTCGTACGTACCTATCAGTGCGGCGGCACCCCCAATCCCTGTATAGACTGCAACAGATATCTCAAATTTGAGAAACTGCTGGAATACGGATTGTCCAGATCCTGTGACGTGATAGTCACGGGGCATTATGCAAAGACGGAGTATGATGAAGAGAGCGGCCGCTACCTTCTTAAGAAGGCGGAGGATCCTGCGAAGGACCAGAGTTATGTGCTCTATAACTTAAGCCAGGACCAGCTTAAGTATTGCCGTTTCCCTTTGGGAGAAATAGATAAGACGCAGGCCCGCCGTATAGCAGCGGAATACGGTTTTGTCAATGCGGATAAGGCTGAATCCCAGGACATCTGCTTTGTGCCGGACGGGGATTACGCCTCATTCATAGAGAAATATACGCAGAAAAAGTATCCGGAAGGGGACTTTGTTGATCCCGAAGGAAAGGTACTGGGCCGTCATAAGGGCGTCATACATTACACAATAGGACAGCGCAAGGGCCTGGGGCTTCCCGCCGAGTATCCCTGGTATGTTACCGGCATAGATGTTGAGAACAACAGGGTGCACTTAAGCCATGGAGAGGGGCTTTTTACCGACAGTCTCACTGCCACGGATATCAATCTTATATCAGTTCCCCGCATAGAGGACCGGATGCGGGTTAAAGCCAAGGTACGCTACCGTCAGAAGGAACAGGATGCGGTAGTGACCCAGCCCGATGAGAATACCCTTAAGGTGGTCTTTGATGAACCCCAGAGGGCCATAACAAAGGGCCAGGCAGTGGTCTTATATGACGGTGATCTGGTGGTCGGAGGCGGCACCATTGCTTGAATAATATGGAGGATTTTGGTATAATGAATCCGTATTATGAGAGAACGGAAGAATCCACATGAGATCACGATGCTAATCTGGAGCCTGCTGGGGGAAACAGCGGCTTATATTATTGCGCTCCTTTTCAGATATGTGATACTGGAACCCATGTATCCGAATAAGACCCGTGAGACGGATTTCTACAAGATGTTCTACATCTTCCTTCTCCTGGCTTATTCCTTTATCTTCTTCATAAGGCGGACAAAGGTAAGACACGCCTGGGAGATGGATTTCTGGGGAAAGATGGCTGAGGTCATCAAATCACAGACACTGCTTCTTTTTATTGAACTCTTTTTTCTTTTCTTTATCAACTGGGGAAAGAGGATATCGCGTACCGTAGTGGCCATACTCTTTGTTATGGGCATAGTTTTTGATATCTTTGCCCGCAGGCAGTACGCCCGCAGGTACATCAGGAAATACGGCAACAGCGTTAAGCATAAGGATATCATCATGATCACGCAGCCTGACGAAGCAGGCAGGCTTAAGTTCTGCATCGAGCGTTACGGTTATCTTAATGAGAGAAAGGATATCTGGGATATTCATACCGTAGCGGCTTCCTATTTAACGGCTGATGTGCGGAAGGAAAAGATAAGCATTCCGAAGGACTGCGCCATGATCTATGTTTCCGCCGGAGCGGCCGAAAAACTGGGAGAAAAAGAGAGAGCTTACCTTAAGACTCTTGGCGTTCCTGTTTCCTATGCGCTTAAGGCAGAGGGCAGATCCCTTCCCGAAAGAAGCATGATAAACGAAGGCGGAGCCCTGGCAGTATACGAGAGTTATATGCATCGCAAGTTCCCGGTACTGGGAGTGGAATATACCACCGCGGGCTGCACGGAGGCTGCGGCGTATGTGCTGGATCATGTAAAGGAACTGGGCGGTAAGTATATCTGTTTTTCAAATGTGCATACCACCGTTATGGCCAGTGACGATAAGGAATACAGGGATATATTAAACGGCAGCGCACTGACTTTTCCCGACGGCAATCCCATAGCTTCAAAGATAGCCCTGGGAGGATATCCGGAGGCAGAGCGTGTGGCAGGTCCGGATTTCATGGAAGAGGTGTTCCGCCTTACCATGGAAAGCGGGGAGAAGCATTTCTTCTACGGATCCTCCGAAAAGACCATCAACTGTCTTAAGGAACAGCTTAAGGAACGTTTCCCTTACATGAACGTGGTGGGTATGTATTCCCCTCCATTCAGGGAGCTTACCGAGGAAGAGGACGCTGCGGATATAAAGATGATAAACGACAGCGGCGCCGATATGGTATGGATAGGTCTGGGAGCGCCCAAGCAGGAGAAATGGATGGCGGCCCATCAGGGAAAGATAAAGGGCGTTATGCTGGGAGTGGGCGCAGGCTTTGATTTCCATGCGGGAACCGTAGACAGGGCGCCCAAGCTGATACAGGGCATAGGGCTTGAATGGCTTTACAGGCTTTTCCAGAATCCCAGGCGTCTGTTTAAGAGATATCTGGTGACCAACACCAAGTTCATACTCTATTCGAAGTTTAAAAAGAAGAAATGAACATAGAACCTATAGCATATATACATACCGGTTTCCCTGAGAAGTTCGGGATACCCAGGCAGAGCGGCCTGGTGGCGGGGGCAATGGGGCGTATCGTTTTTGAGCCGCAGTACCGCCATCCCGACGCCGTAAGGGGGCTGGAAGAATACAGTCATCTCTGGCTTATCTGGGATTTTTCGGAAAACCACCGCAGCGGCTGGAATGCTACCGTGGCACCGCCGCGCCTTGGGGGAAAAGAAAGGGTAGGAGTATTTGCCAGCAGGTCTCCCTTTAGACCCAATCCCCTGGGCTTATCCTGTGTTAAGCTGGAAGGTATAGAGGAAGACGGCAGCGTGATGGTCAGCGGAGTTGATATGATGGACGGTACTCCCATTTATGATATCAAGCCGTATCTGCCATATGCGGATGCACACCCTGATGCAAAGGGCGGTTTCACCGACAGGGTGGGCTTTACGCAGCTTAAGGTGGAGATCCCCGCAGGGCTGGCAGAGGGTATAGATGAAAAGCTCCTTGCAGATATCAGGGATATCTTAAGCCAGGATCCCAGGACCCGGCATATACATGATGAGGAGCGCATATGGGGCATAAGCTACGGCGGACTGAATATTAGATTTACCGTAAAGGATGACATATTGGAAGCGAAAGAGATACAGACCCTGAAAAAGATAAAAGCAGATGCGGTGCTTCTGGATGTTGACGGAACATTGTGGGATTCAACACCGCTGGTTGCAAGAGCCTGGACCAGGGCGCTGAAAGAAAACGGTCTGGACAGAGAGGTTATTCCCGATGAGCTGAAAAAGCTCTTCGGCAAGCCCATGGACGTTATAGCGAAGGAGCTGCTGCCGGATACGGATCAGAAAGTGCGCGACGCCGTTATGGAAAAGTGCATGATCTATGAAGAGCAGACACTTGAAGAAAATGAAGAAGACATCAGCTACAGCGGCGTCAGGGATACCATACGTGAGCTTTCGAAAAAGCTGCCGGTATGCATAGTAAGCAACTGCCAGTCCGGCTATATAGAACTGGTGATGAGCAAGCTGCATATCGAAGAATATATAAGCGATAAAGAATGTTACGGTGATACCGGACTGTATAAGGCAGAGAATATAAAGCTTGTGGCGGAGCGCGGACATTTTAAAGCTCCGGTATACGTGGGAGATATCCAGGGCGATCAGGATGCGGCCCATGAAGCGGGCATATCCTTCATACACGCCGCATACGGTTTCGGCGGTGCGGATGCGCCGGAGGCCGTGATAAATGCTTTTACAGAGCTTAAAGAACTGCTGGAATAAATACGTAAGGATAACTAAAGATGAACATAGTGCTGCATGAGCCGGAAATACCCGCAAATACGGGAAATATCGGACGCACCTGCGTTGCAACGGGAACAAAACTGCATCTGATAGAGCCGCTGGGCTTTAAGCTGACGGAATACGCCCTTAAGCGTTCGGGCATGGATTACTGGCCCCGGCTGGATTACGCCAGATACATAAATTACGCGGATTATCTGGAAAAGAATAAGGGAGCAAGGATATTCTTTGCCACGACCAAGGCTAAGCGTACCTATTGCGATGTGGAATACCGTCCCGACGATCACATAATGTTCGGAAAGGAAAGCCACGGCATACCCGAGGAGATACTGGTGGATAACGAGGAATACTGCATACGTATCCCCATGCTGCCGGGGGAGCGCTCGCTGAATCTTTCTAATTCGGTAAATATCGTGCTTTATGAGGCCTTAAGACAGCAGGGCTTTAAGGGCATGGAACTGGAAGGACAGCTTCATGAGCTGGAATGGAAATAAATGAAGAAAATCTTTTTATTGATAACAGTACTTTTTATATTATCCGTACCCATTAATGCATATGCGGAGGATGCTGCGCAGAAGCTGGACGCCGCACTCGTTGCCAGCAGCGGCGCCGGTACGGAATCTTTAAAAGACAGTAACATCAGTACCTATAATAAATTCTCCGCAGGGCAGAGTCTGACCATCAGGGTCGGGGAGAACCAGAGCATAGGCGGCATTTATCTTAAATGGTATATGGTGCCGGGAGCATGGAGTTTAAGATACACTGACGGCGGGGGAAATACGGCTTCACTTGACTGCGGCAGGAACGGTTTTCTGCATGAGTATGTTTCGATAGAAGACGGCGGCATACGTGAGTGTGTGATGGAGTTTTCTTCCGAGGCTATCCTCTGCGATGTTTATGTATATTCGCCGGGCAAGCTTCCGGATGATGTGCAGGTATGGCAGCCACCCGTGGATAAGGCGGACATACTGGTATTTTCCACACATGCGGATGATGAATGCCTGTTCCTGGGCGGCGTGATTGCAACCTATGCAGGCGGGCAGGATCTTAAAGTCCAGGTAGTTTATATGACCACTTACTGGGACATACTGATCGTAAGGGAACATGAGAAACTCAACGGTCTCTGGACCATGGGAGTGAAGAATTATCCGGTCAACGGTTTTACTCCCGATGAATATGTTACCACGGTTGAGGCCGCGGCAAAGCTTTACGGAAAGGATAAATGGACGGAGTTCATCACCGAACAGATAAGGCGTTTTAAACCGCAGATCGTGGTGAGCCAGGATTTCAACGGGGAGTACGGCCATGTGGCCCATATCCTTAAGGCGGAATGCATACAGGAAGCGGTTGAGAATTCCATGAACGCGGATTTCTGGCCGGCTTCCGCATCGCAATACGGTACCTGGGATGTGCCCAAGACTTATTATCATCTTTACTGGGAGAATAAGATACACCTTGACTTAAGACAGCCAATAAGCGCGCTGGGCGGAAAGACCGCTGTGGAGACGGCGGCAGCCGCTTATCTCTGTCACGAGAGCCAGCAGTGGTGCTGGTTCTATGTAAGCGACGATCCCAATGATCCAAAGGCTGATAAGATAAACTGCGCGGAATTCGGCCTCTACAGGACCACCGTGGGTGCGGATACCGGCAATGATATGATGGAACACATCGTATCCTATAAGGAACAGGACCGCATAGCGGAGGAAGCAAGGCTGGCGGAGGAAGCACGCCTGGCAGAAGAAAAGAAAGCAAAGGAAGAAGAGGAAGCAAAATTAAAGCAGGAGACCGAAGCCGCTGCGGCTGAGATAGAAGCGGAACTGGCATCGGAGAAAAAGAAGCTCTCGGCAGGCGGCGTGGCAGCCGGGATACTGGCGGCGCTGATGCTTGGCGCAGGGGTTATGGTATATGCCGCGGATAAGCGCAGATAGGCTTTATCCATTGACGATGTTTGGTAATATATGTAAAATATCATTATTATAAAATCTTATAAAAGGGGGGTTAAAACATGACGATCAGCGAACGTATTTTTGAAAGACTTAACGAGATGCACCTCTCACAGAAGAATTTTTCTGAGAAGACGGGAATACGCCAGTCCACCATCAGTGAGTGGAAAGCTAAAAAGACCAATCCTTCCTCAGATAAGATAATGATCATCTGCGAAGTGCTGGAGGTGTCTCCGGAATGGCTTTTATCAGGCACCGAGACCAAAGGAACATATCGCAACCAGGTAGACCGTTTCGTTATAGACCGGGATTCCGAGCTGGGCGGGATGCTTATAGAGATCAACCGCATGAGCAGCAAGGAGCGCGCACGGGTCCAGGGTTATATCGATGCGATGACCGATAAAAAGAAATGAAGAAATTGAAATTGTGTAATGAGATTGATCAATGGCCCGTTGAATGAGCTGCCCTTTTTTAGCGGGCTCAGGAGGGATCTTTCAAATGATAAACACGGACTGATATGCGGCTGCGCCGATCCTGCGAAGCTGCATCTTATCAGTGCACTCAGTGAGGGGGTCGGAGATCCCCTTATTTTGACGTATTCGGAAAGACGCGCCAGGGAGATCGCGGAGGAATACCGTTTCTATGACAGGGATGCCCTGGTATATCCGGCAAAGGATCTTATCTTTTATCAGGCCGATATCAACGGCAAGGAAACAGCCACGGAACGTATCAGGGTATTAAAGCGTATCACCTCCGGGGAACGGGGAGCGGTGATAACAACGATCGATGCGCTTTTTTCCGACTGCCTTCCCGCCGAAGTTTACAGATCCTGTGTGATCACCCTTTCAAAGGGCAGCATACTGAATGAAGATGCCATATCGAAAAAGCTCATGGATATGGGCTACGAGAGGAACTATCAGGCAGAGGCTCCCGGACAGTTTTCGGTAAGGGGCGGTATAGTCGACATCTTTGATCTGTGTTCGGAGAATCCTTACAGGATAGAGCTTTGGGGAGATGAAGTGGATTCGCTGCGGTCCTTTGACGTGGAAAGCCAGCGCTCCATAGAAGAACTGGAACAGATCAGTATCTATCCGGCTACGGAGATGATGCTTTCCGAGACCCGCAGGGCAGAGGGCTACAGAAAGATCAAGCTGGAAGCAAAGAAGCAGATCGAAGTCATGAGGGACAGCGGCAGGCCTGACGGTGCGCAGCGTCTTTCCCTTGAACTTGAAGAGATAGAACAGTATCTGGTATATCACAGCGGAAGCGTAAATCTGGAAAGCTATCTGCATTATTTCTATGACAGGGAAGAGACCAGCAGCTTTTTGAAACTTTACGAAAAAGCTCCCCTTATCTTTCTGGATGAGCCGGGAAAGCTTGCAGAACATGGCCGCGGCGTGATGCTGGAGTTCAGCGAGAGCATGAGCAACCGTCTGGAAAAGGGCTATGTGCTGCCCGGACAGGCAGGGCTGCTCCGCAGCTGGGAGGCAACGCTGGCAGAGCTTTCCGGCCGGGGATCGGTATCCTTAAGCACCCTTGATGCGGTCAGCGGACTGATGGGGGATGAGAGCAGATACAGCATAAACTCCCGTACCCTGGCTTCCTATAACGGCAGCTTTTCAACCCTTACCGACAATCTTAAGAGCCTGAAGAAAGAAGGCTGCAGGATAATCATAGTATCCGCATCCCGCAGCAGGGCAGAGCGTCTTGCACAGGATCTGCGTGATGAAGGGGTTGAAGCCGGTTATACGGAGGATGAGAATAAGGCCATCCTGCCCGGAGAGGTAGTTACCATCTACGGTCGTATACACAAGGGTTTCAGCTATTCGGATATTAAATTTACGGTTATAGCCGAGACGGATATATTCGGCGCGGAACATAAAAATAAAAGGAAACGTCCCAAATACAGCGGAGGCAAGAAGGTTTCTTCTTACGGAGAGCTGCATGTGGGTGATTATGTTATACATGAGGATCACGGCATAGGCATATACCGCGGCATAGAAAAGATCGAGGTGGAGCATGTCTTAAAGGATTACATGAAGATAGAATACCGCGATGGCGGAAGTCTTTATGTACTGGCTTCTTCACTTGACAGGGTACAGCTTTATGCGGATAAGGATGCCAAGAGGCCAAAGCTTAACAAACTGGGTGGATCCGAATGGAACAAGACCAAGGCAAAGGTGCGCGCCTCCGTAGTGGGAGTGGCAAAGGATCTGGTGAGCCTTTACGCCCAGCGCAGCTTAAGAAAGGGCTACGAATTCGGAATGGATACGCCCTGGCAGAGGGAGTTTGAGGAACTCTTCCCTTATGAGGAGACCTACGACCAGATGCAGGCCATCATCGCCACGAAGGACGATATGGAGAGCACGAAGATCATGGACCGCCTTATCTGCGGTGACGTGGGCTTCGGAAAAACAGAGGTTGCCATACGCGCAGCATTCAAGGCAGTGCAGGACGGAAAGCAGGTCGCATATCTGGTGCCTACCACCATACTGGCAGAGCAGCATTTCAACACCTTTGTAGAGCGTATGGCTGCATATCCCATAAGGATAGCCATGCTGTCGCGTTTCCGTACAGCGGGACAGATAAAGCAGACCCTGGCCGACCTTAAGGAAGGCAAGGTGGATATAGTCATAGGCACCCACCGCCTGCTTTCGAAAGATGTGGAATATAAGGATCTGGGACTTCTGGTCATAGATGAGGAGCAGCGCTTCGGCGTCGGCCATAAGGAAAAGATTAAGCAGATAAAAGAGAACGTGGACGTGCTGACGCTTACGGCTACGCCCATTCCCCGTACGCTTCATATGAGCCTGGTGGGCATAAGGGATATGAGCCTTCTGGAAGAAGCACCCAGGGACCGTCTTCCCATACAGACCTTTGTCTGCGAATATAACGAGGAGCTGGTCCGCGAAGCAATAAACAGGGAATTAAACCGCGGCGGCCAGGTCTATTACGTATATAACCGTGTAGATACCATACAGGAGATGACAGCACAGGTGGCGGAGCTGGTGCCGGAAGCAAGAGTATCCTTTGCCCACGGGCAGATGAGTGAGCGGCAGCTTGAGGATATAATGATAGCCTTTATACGCAAGGAGATCGATGTGCTGGTATCAACCACCATAATCGAGACCGGTCTGGATATACCTAATGTAAATACCATGATAATCCATGATTCGGATAAGCTGGGGCTGGCGCAGCTCTACCAGTTAAGAGGACGCGTGGGACGTTCCGACCGCAGCAGTTATGCATTCCTTATGTACCGCAGGAATATGGTGCTCAAGGAAGTGGCGGAAAAGCGTCTTACCGCTATAAAGGAATTCACCGAGCTGGGCAGCGGCTTTAAGATAGCCATGAGGGATCTGGAGATCCGCGGTGCCGGCACGCTGCTGGGCAAGCAGCAGCACGGCCACATAGAGAGCGTGGGATACGATCTGTACTGCAAGATGCTGGAAGAGGCTGTCCGGGCGGAAAAGGGTGAGAAGGAAGAAGCCGAGACCGCCGGCTGCACCATCGATCTGGATGTGGATGCATATCTGCCCGCCGAATATGTAGTGAATGAGATGCAGAAGCTGGATCTTTATAAGCGTATCGCGCAGATCAATGATACTGCGGATGCAGACGCCATGAGGGATGAGCTTAAGGACCGTTTCGGTACTCTTCCGAAGCAGGTGGAGAATCTGCTGCGCATCGCCCTGACAAAGAGCTATGCACAGTCAATGTATATAAGTGAGATAAGGGGCCGTGTGGGACGCATACGCGTCAAGATGGACCGCAATGCTCCCGTGGAGACGGCAGAGATACCTCTTCTGATAAATGAGTACAGAGGAGAGATGAAACTGGTGACCGGCGCGGTGCCGGAATTCATCTACACCTATGATATTGTGGGCGTGGCAGAACCCGATGAGGCGCTGCTGATGGAGAACACCGAAAAGATGGTGGACAGCTTTAAGAGATTATATCCGGAGAAGTTTAAAACGGCATGAAAAAGCGTTTTATCAACAATAAGGGAGGGGCGGAGTTTTCGCTGCTGGCGTGTATAACCATAGCCGGCGTGGCGGATCTGTGCCTTCTTCTGGCTATATGCAGCGGCTGGATAGGCAAAGGAAAGGAAGCTGACAGGGGCGGCTTTGAGGAAGTGCGTGCGGCGCAGCAGGCAGAGGAAGAAGAGCTGCTTCAGCTTCAGGCACAGCAGGAAGTAAAACTGGAAGGCAGCGCCTGGAATTCTTCCGACGGTAATTATTATTTCACTCCCGAAAGCGGTGAGCTGTATTACATAAGCGATAAAACCGAGAATTACATACAGTCTTCCGTTACGGTGAAAGAACTGGGCAGTGAGGAACTGATAGGCACGGAAGGTGCTGCAGTGCTGATAAATGCGAAGAACGCAAAGTATTACAGGATAGATGCCCTGGTATTGCAGGAGCTGTATTACGGCAGCAGGCGCGGCGGATACAGCTACATGATGTATATGGGCGTGAACGGTGATGAGGCTTACATATACGATTCGGGCTGGGGCGAAGTCTTTTCTGCAAAGAAGATAGAATATCCTCTTCAGGCAACTCTGGAGGATCACTTTAAGGAGCAGTACGTAACTTCTACGGATCTGTGGGGACCTTCCGGGGATCCTTCTGTTTTTGCGCTGACGGATGTGGACTTTAATTCGACAGAGAATTACAGGGAAACCTGGAATGCAATAGAGATAGGTGATCTGATCGTTATGAAGCGTGAGGATGCCCAGGGCAATGCGCTCTATACAACAAAGATGGACAGTACCGGAGAACCGGAACTTTTATACAGGCCGGAGGACGGTAAGGAGATCACGGTATTTGGTACGGACGGAACGGATCTGATATTCGGTTTGGGCAATGCGTACACCGGAGGTTTTACCACCGAAAAACTCATGTGCATGGATATGGGCAACGGCAATCTCAGCACGCTGGTGGAAGATAATGTGCAGGATTTCTGTGTCGCCGGATATGTGATCTATTATACGGACTACAACCGGCTGGTACGCCTGGACAAATACGGCCGTACTGATGAGTTGTGGAATCTGGGCGTATACAGTTACGAAGTGGCGGATCAGGATGTTGTTGTCGTTGACGGTGATGCCTGGGAGCTGATAGATGCAAAGACCGGTGAGGATTACGGTTATATCACTACAGGCCTTGACTATACTTATGAATGTGATATGTGCGTCCATACCGAAGATTATCTCTTTTATGTGGCCTACGATTATAACCGCGAGAGCATATCCCTCCGCGCCCTGAATAAATGGACGGGGGATGAACGTATCGTCGGTGAAGAATACGAAGGCAGGAAGAGCGATACCTATAATGTCCTGTTTACGGATACCTATTGTTATTACACGGTTGGAAACGGCGAGACGCTGGTTCGTGTGGATATAAGCACCGGGGAAAGCCTGACCCGGGACCTGGCGGATGCAGGCTGGTGGTACGCGACAGAGCTTATGAAGCTGAACGGGGAATGTGTGATGCACGCCTATGATATGGAAGGCTATCCGATATATCTGAGTATCGGGGATGAGCTGCAGATGACGGAGATCCCCGCGCTGTGCGAAGAACGTGTGACCTACGTGGAGCAGGAATGAGCCGTTTATGGCAGCGGACTTCAAACTTGACACGTAACAAATGTTACGTTATAATGACATGTTCGGAGGTTTGACGATATGGCAGATAATATACTTAAGATACAGGGCCTGCATGCAGGCATAGAAGGCGAGGAGATACTCCACGGACTGGACCTGGAGATCGCTGCGGGGGAGACCCACGTACTGATGGGACCCAACGGCGCCGGCAAGTCCACTCTGGGCAACGTTATCATGGGCAGTCCCGTATATAACGTGAGCGCCGGAAGCGTGATCTTTGACGGAGAGGACATCACAAAGGACAGCGTGGATGTGCGTGCGAAGAAAGGCTTATTCCTTTCTTTCCAGAATCCTCTTGAAGTCCCCGGGCTTTCCATGGAAGCGTTTTTAAGGAACGCCATCAGGGAGCGCACAGGCAAACCCGTAAAGGTATTTGCCTTCAAGAAAAAGATCGAGGAGACCTGCAGACTTCTGGATATGGATCCTTCCTATGTGGAAAGGGATCTGAACGTTGGTTTTTCCGGCGGTGAAAAGAAGAAGGCGGAGATATTCCAGCTGCTGATACTGGAGCCCAAGCTGGCTATACTGGATGAGACGGATTCGGGCCTGGATGTTGATGCGGTGCGTACCGTATCAAAGGGCGTTGATATATTCAAGCAGAATGGCGGCAGCCTTCTGATAATCACACATTCTACCCGTATACTGGATGCGCTTAAGGTGGACAAGACCCATGTGCTGGTAAACGGAAAGATAGTAAAGCACGGCGATAGCAGCCTGGTGGATGAGATAAACACCGGCGGTTTCGCTAAATATACAGAGGGATAAAGATGGCAGAGGCAAGAAAGGACAGCCCCATAGATCTGGCGGAGGATAACAGGGGAGAACTCCTGGCCGACGTGGAGCGCGGGCTATATGACTTTAAGGATGAGGAGAGAGACGAGGATTTCTACAAGGTTGACGAAGGCCTTACGGAAGACATAGTCCGCCGCATCTCCGAGGAAAAGCACGATCCGGACTGGATGCTGGATTTTCGCTTAAAGTCGCTTAAGATATATAACGAACTTGAGATACCCGATTGGGGACCGCCCATCGACGGGCTGGATATGCAGCACATAGTAACCTATGTAAAGCCCAAGACCGGCATGAAGGCCAGCTGGGACGAGGTACCCGAGGATATAAAGAATGCATTTGAAAAGCTGGGCATACCCCAGGCTGAGCGTGAGGCGTTAGCCGGAGTAGGGGCACAGTACGATTCGGAGCTGGTCTATCACAACGTCCGCAAGGATGTGGAAGCCCAGGGCGTGGTCTATACCGATATGGAGAGCGCCCTTACAGGTGAGTATGAGGAGATGGTACGCAGCCATTTCATGAAGCTGGTGCCTCCCACTGATCATAAATTCGCAGCCCTTCACGGGGCGGTATGGAGCGGCGGATCCTTTGTATATGCGCCTCCGGGCACAAAGGTGGAGATACCGCTGCAGTCTTATTTCAGACTTAATGCACCCGGAGCGGGACAGTTCGAGCATACCCTGATAATAATCGATGAGGGAGCAGACGTACACTTCATCGAAGGTTGCTCTGCGCCCAAATACAACGTGGCCAATCTCCATGCGGGCTGTGTGGAACTCTTTGTGGGGAAAAATGCACATCTGCGTTATTCCACCATAGAGAACTGGTCAAAGAACATGTACAACTTAAATACCAAGCGCGCGATCTGTGAAGAAGGCGGTACCATAGAATGGATATCCGGTTCCTTCGGATCCCACGTATCTTATCTGTATCCTACCTCTGTACTTAAGGGTGATCACTCCCACGGAGAGTTTACCGGCGTTACCTTTGCGGGTAAGGGACAGAACCTGGATACCGGCGCAAAGATGATACATATAGGGAAGAATACTTCTTCCTTTATCGATACCAAATCCATCTGCAAGAGCGGCGGTATCAGTACCTACCGCAGCAGTGTGGAGATACGTAAGCAGGCCGAAGGCTCAAAGGCGTCCATCAACTGCGGATCCCTTATGCTGGATTCCGAATCGCGTTCCGATACGGTACCGGCTATGGATATACGTACGGACAAGGCGGACGTGGGCCATGAGGCTAAGATAGGCAGGATAAGCGATGAGGCGGTATTCTATATGATGAGCCGCGGCGTTAGCGAGGCGGAAGCAAGAGCCATGATAGTAAGCGGCTTTGCAAACCCTGTCAGCAAGGAACTGCCCCTTGAGTATGCTGCCGAGATGAACAATCTGATAAAGCTTGAGATGGAGATGGGCTGATGAGCGAGATTAGAGTTAACCCACTTTCGGTGCTCACCTGGAATAAACTGAATTTTAATTATGCAAAGATGAGCGTTGACGAGGGGCTTAAAGCTGAAGACGGTCCCAGGGAGAATAACCTTCCCGGAGGCGTATCCTTTAAGGGAGCGCTGGATGAAGCGGCATACAGGAACTGGCTTGCGGAGAACGGCATAGAGTACGTCAGCGAAGCTGTTGTAGCCGGAAAGTTCCCCATGCCTGATGAGCAGGCCTTCCCTACGGGAATGGGAGCGGAGGCGGATAAGCTTTTCCTTGATAATAATGTGCCGGCGATCCTTTATGAAGTAACAGAGAGCATAGAACGTCCCCTTCGCTTTGACTATTCCTACGGTGACGGGGATAAGGTGCTGGAGAATATGATCATACATGTCCGCAGGGGCTGCAGCTTTACCCTGATATTAAATATCAGCGGGGAGACAGGAAGCGGCTGCGTGGGACATTCCTTAAAGCTTTATCTTGAGGAAGATGCAAAATGCACGCTGGTCAGGCTTCAGATGCTGCCGAAGTCTTTTATGTATTTTGAGGATTGCGGCGCAAGGCTTGAAAACAGGGCAGAGCTTAAGTATATAAGCCTGCAGCTGGGCAGTGCAAAGACTTATCTGGGAGCGTTCTTTGACCAGTGGGGATATGCTTCGAAGCTCTGGTCGGGACTTGGCTATATAGGACTTAAGGATCATTTCCTGGATCACAATTATGTGGACTGCTTCAGGGGCAAAAAGACCGTGGGCGTGATGCGCTTTAACGGAGTGCTTATGGAAAACGCCGTGAAGGTATCCAGGGAGACCCTGGACTTCCGCCAGTACTGTACCGGTGCCGACGGCGACGAAGAAGAGGACCTGCTGGTACTGGGTGAGGATTGCGTTAATAAGGCGAATCCTCTCATACTGGGTGAGGAAGAAGATGTGAGCGGCCGTCACGCCGTATCTGTTGGCAGGCTCTCGCAGGATATGCTCTTCTATATGCAGACCAGGGGCATTGACGAGATCAAGGCCCAGGAACTGATGGTACGATCCCGCGTTATGCAGCTGGCTTCGCAGATACCCGATGATGAGCTTAAAAAGAACGTAGAGAGATATCTGGACAGACTGTACTGTGACCGGGTGGCGGAGTGCACCGCACCGTGTAAATAAAGATCCTTCGCTGCGCTCAGGATGACAGGACTTTTACCGTGTTGTTCTGCCTTGTGTCATCCTGAGCGCAGCGAAGGATCTTGATAGAACTACAGGCAGCCAAAGAACTAAATTGTATTATACAAGGACACCCATATGAACTTATCCTCTATCCGGGAAGACTTCCCGATAATAAAAAACAATAACGTAGTCTACTTCGACAATGCTGCCACGGCGCAGCGCCCCGTGCAGGTGCTTAAGGCGATCGAGGATTTCTACACCACGACCAACGCCAATCCTTTAAGGGGGCTCTACGCATGGAGTGTGGGCGCTACAGAAGCATATGAAAACGCCAGGAGCCGTACGGCGCGCTTTATAAACGCAGCCGATCCCGCAGATATCATCTTTGTGCGCAATACCACCGAGGCCATTAACCTGGTGGCTTACAGTTACGGCATGGAAAAGGTAAATCCCGGCGATGAGATAGTCATAAGCGTGATGGAGCATCATTCCAACATACTGCCCTGGCAGATGGTCTGCAAGGCAAAGGGCGCGGTGCTTAAATACATTGAGCCGCAGATCGACGGTACCATAACGACCGATATGATAAGGGAGGCTGTTACCGATAAATGCGCGATACTGGCGCTTGGACAGGTTTCCAACGTGCTGGGCGTGGCCAATCCCGTGAAGGAAGCAGCAAAGATCGCTCATGAGCATGGCGCCGTGATACTGGTGGACGGAGCCCAGGGCCTGCCCCATGTAAAGACCGATGTGCAGGATATGGACTGTGATTTTTATGCTTTCTCCGGACACAAGCTGCCGGGCCCCATGGGTATAGGCGGCCTGTACGGAAAGCGCACGCTGCTGGAAAACATGCAGCCCTTCATGCGCGGCGGCGAGATGATAGAGTATGTTCACAGGGACAGCGCTACGTATGCGGAACTGCCCCATAAATTCGAGGCCGGTACGGTCAATGCGGCAGACGCCGTAGGAATGGCCGCAGCCATGGATTACATAGATAACATAGGCTACGGGGCTATGGAAGCTCAGGAAAACGCTATAGTGAAGATCATTATGGACGGGATGAAAAATATCCCCCATGTGCATATCTACGGTCCCGGGGATCCGGCTCTTCATCACGGCATTGTCACCTTTAACATAGACGGCTGCCATCCCCATGATATCTCATCCGTGCTTGATGAGGAGAATATCGCCATAAGGGCGGGACATCACTGCGCGCAGCCTCTGATGGAATACCTGCAGGAGAAATGCTCCATGGAATTCCGGGCTACGGCCAGGGCCAGCGTGGCGTTTTATAATACGGAAGAAGAGGCAGAGCGTTTTGTGGCTGCCATATCAAAAGTAAGGAGTTGGCTTGGCTTTGGAGATTAAAGATCTTTACAGGGAAATAGTTAACGAGCATAATCTGTATCCCGCTCACAAGGGAGAGATGGAGAATCCCGATCTGATACTGGAAGGCGTAAACCCCAGCTGCGGCGATGATATCTATCTGCAGCTTAAGCTGGATGAAAACGGCGTGGTGACCGAAGGCATGTTCAACGGTTCCGGCTGCGCCATATCGCAGGCTTCCGCAGATATGATGCTCGATCTGATAATAGGAAAAGATAAGGAAGAAGCTCTTAAGCTGGCTGAGGGCTTTATGTCCATGGTCCGCAGCACCGCAACTCCAGAGCAGATAGAAGCGCTGGATGAAGCTGCGGCTTTGGAGAGCATAGCCCACATGCCTGCCAGGGTAAAATGCGCAACCCTTGGCTGGAAGACCATGC
>CAMVRS010000069.1 GCA_947169935.1 uncultured Lachnospiraceae bacterium | reverse complement strand
GCCGTCGGATACTTCTTTTCCTGCCTGGATATCTGCCACTATGCCTTTAACAGCTGCATTCTCCACAGGCTGGCCGATCTTTTCGGGAGTCTTGTGCCAGAGCATGGTTCCGTCAGGAGATACCATGTATGCATATGATCCTTCAACTCCGGTCATTTCGATCTTACCGATCAGTGAATCATAATCGATCTTTATAAGCTCATCATAATCGGAGGTAACCAGTACTATATTTCCGGTATCGGTAAAGGAATAACCTGCAAGCTTCTTGGAACCCTTATAATCGTAAATAACATATCCGTCTTCAACGGTCTTGCCCGCTTCAAGGTCCGCAACTATACCTTTAACTGCTGCGTTCTCAACAGGCTGGCCGATCTTTTCAGGTGTTGGATGCCAGAGCATGGTTCCGTCCGGTGCTACCATGTATGCGTAGGAACCGTCTGCCACGTCTATCTTGATATTACCGATAAGGGAATCGTAATTGATCTTCATGAAAGCATCATAATCCGCGGTAACGATCACGATATCTCCTGCCTTGGTAAATGCATAGCCTGCAAGCTTTGTAGCATCTTTATACTCATAAAAGATAGCTCCGTCTTCAACCTTCTTTCCTGCAGCCAGATCTGCAACTATGCCTTTAACTGCTGCATTTTCAACAGGCTGGCCGATCTTTTCAGGGGTCTTATGCCAAAGCATGGTACCATCAGCACTAACCATATATGCATAAGATCCTTCAACGCCGGTAATGCTTACCCCGCCGATTATGGAGGTCAGCGTGGCGTTATCGGGAAGCATGCCATACAGCGACGCCTGATCTACCGCACGGGCTGTATTGTACGCCAGATCATAGGCATAATTCTCATAGACCTCTTCTCCGAACTGTCTTGAGAAATCTATGGATATCGCTGCTTCTTCAGCAAGATTCTTAGTATATCCGCCGTAAGCCTCTTCTCCAAAAGATGTGGCGAAATCAACTGCGACTGCTGTTTCCTGTGCAAGATTAAGCGCATAATTCAGATAAGTATCCTGCATGGCATTTGATGCGCTCATAACTCCGCTTATAACCTGTATAACTACAGCTATAAGCAGTACCCCGCCCGCAAATAACGCGATCCTGGTACTGAGGCGTGAAAAGAATCCGACTTTTTCCGCCGCCTTTCCTTTTTTACCTGCATAAGCCGCATTTTCCATATACCCTACCCTCCTTGGATTAGATAATATAAAATTATGTGTATTTTACCACAAAATCGAATTTATTACCATAATTTTCTATAAAAAATGCACAACCAAAAAAGACACAGGGACAGTCCCCGCGTCTTCACTTTTAAAGTCTGCTTGTTACCCGGGGGTTTTCATGTTATCATCTGATATATTCTATCAAGGAGGATTACACTATGCCTGTTACAGCCGATTGTCATCTGCATTCGTCACATTCAAAAGATTCCGACACTCCCATGAGGGATATGGTGGAAAAGGCCATATCGCTGGGATATACGGAGATGTGTTTTACAGAACATATGGATTTTGATTTCATCTATATGCCCGACGAAGAACCCGGAAGCTGGGAAGTCAATACTGACGCCTAGCTCTATGATCTGCTGCGTCTCCGCCAGGAATATGAAGGGAAGATCAAAGTGTTATTTGGTATAGAACTGGGGATGCAGACCACCTGTTCCAGAAAGAATCTCATGTACTGCAAGCAGCACGAATTTGACTTTATCATCGCCTCATCACACCTCTGCAACGGCAAGGATCCGTACCTGAAAGAAACCTTCTTTGACGGCAGGCCCGAAAAAGAAGCCTACCATGAATACTTCCGCTATATCTGCGACTGTATAAAAGGCTTCCAGAACTTTGACGTTTACGGACATCTTGATTATGTACTGAGATACGGTCCGGAAAAGAATAAGAATTTTTCTATGGCGGAATATGGTGACGATATAGATAACATACTGAATCTGCTGATCGAAAACGGCAAGGGTATCGAAGCCAATACCAGCGGTTACGCTTACGGTATGGGTGCGCCCCACCCCTGCAGGGAGATACTGCAAAGATATAAGGATCTGGGCGGCGAGATAATAACCATAGGGTCCGACGCCCACGACTGCGAACACATGGGACAGCATTTTAATGAAGTAACGGAATTATTAAAAGATATAGGATTTAAGTATTACTGTATATTTGAGAACAGATATCCGGAATACAGAAGGCTGTAGGAAGAAAAGATTCTTCGTCGCTTCGCTCCTCAGAATGACACGGACGCTTCGCTCAGAATGCCAGGGATATGTCATCCTGAGCGAAGCGAAGGATCTTAGCCCCCCGTGAATGGGGGGCTGATTTTTTCTGCTATTCTACTGTTATCTCAGGTCCGGTGTAAGTATACTTGCCCGGTTTGATCTTTCCTGCCACTTTCTCATTCTTCTTGTTAAGCTTGTACAGCTTAGCGGTATCGCTTATGATCAGATCACCTGTGAGGGTTATATCACCCGTAAAGCTTAAGCTGTGATTCTTGGCATTGATCGTCATCGATTTGTAGCCTTTCTTCGGAAGCAGGAATTTACCGGCCATATTTACATCGCCTTTGATATTCACTTCAAAGCTTATCTCGGTCTTATTCTTCTTTGCTTCTTTAAGCAGCTTGTCCATTTCTGCCACAGCATCCTTCCAGACGCCGTATTTATGACCGTTGAACTCTATAACTTCTCCGAAAATGCAGGCCTTGCTGCCGCTGAGATAATACAGATAGGTCGAAGCGCTGTTTGCGGTAAGATCCGCGCAGTCAAAAACTTTCTTTAAAGCTTCCGAAGAGATCTTTTTGGAACTGCAGGATAATACCTGTGTTCCGTCAGGCAGATTTTCTTCTGCGTTAAATGTGATATTTCCGGAAACGCTTCCTTTAAGCGCTATGGGCTTAAAGCCTTTGCAGAGGTACAGTTCATTATCGCCTTCGCCATAAAGCTCTTTTTTGACGGTCAGTTTGCATCCCTTGCCTAATGTAAGTGATGAGTCAGATTCAAATTTCAGATTATCGGTAGTAATGTTGTTTACGGATGCCGATCCCATAAGACGCAGCCCGTTCTTAACCGTAAACTTTGTTGAGAGCGCATCAAATACTACGCCTTTAGCTACTGTAAAACCGTTCTTTGCATTAATCGTAAGTTTAACGCTCACTCCTTCTTTCTTTGCATGAACTGCCTTGATCGTCAGATTCTGAAGTCTCAAAGGACATTTGGAAGTGATCTTGCTCCCCTTCATCACTATGCTGTATTTATGTCCCATGATCATGACCGACTTGGCTTTTTTAGGGAATGTGAGCGGCTTTTCTCCTATCATATCGCTCTGAAGATCGATAACATAGTCCGTCTCTTCAGTCATATTTGCTATCGCTTCCTTGACCGAATTGTATTCTTTACCGTTCATGGTCAGCTTACCGGTAGCGGGATATTTTTCCTTCGGAGGTTTTGAAGTTCCCTTTGGAGCGTTTATCTTAAACTCATATTCACAGTCAGCTACACCCCTGATCTTAAGGTAATACTTTCCGGCAGCAAGTTTTTTGCTGATGACATTCGCACCTTTGGAACTCAGATATTCTTCCGCTATCTTGTTTTCAAACCTGTCATCCGAGAATAAACCGATATAATCCCCCATCATTCCGCCTTTTTCATAGATCTTTACCGTACCCGCTTTAGTCACTTCAAACGCATAAAAATCCATATAATTGGTGGCTTTATAATCTAATGTTCCGTAGTATGTTGTATTGGTCGATACGGTCTTGTAGCAATCTTCGGAATCCAGCTCTTCTTCCCAGTATTCGCTTTCCTTAAAATCGATCTGAAAAGCTCCCGTTTGCGGACCTTCCGAAGCCTTAATTCCGGTCATACCCACCTGCACGAGATACCTGGTTCCCGCTTTTAGTCCGGCTTTTTTGACCAGTTCTTTCTTTTCGCCCGACACGCCTTTAATAATTCCTGTATTATCACCATATCCTTCACTTACCACAACCGTAAGCTCATGTGCCTTGTTGCCTTGGACATATAACTCAATATAGCCATTCTGCTGCGGAGTAAATTCATAAAACTGATAATCCAGTGACTTAGATATTGTAACAGCAACTTCCTTACCAAATTCAAGCTTATCGGGCTTTTCTTGAGTTCCGGTCACATCAGAGGACTCTCCCTCTTCCGGATCTGCATCGTCAGATCCTGCATCATCCCCCGCTGTTACAGCTTCTTCATCTGCTGCATCTTCAGATACGGCTTCTTTATCAGCCTCATCATCGGATACAGTTTCGTTTTCGGAAACGGCTTCATCTTCCGGTAAAACTTCGTTTTCCGATATAGCTTCGTTTTCGGATACAACTTCATCTTCGGAAACCGCAACCACCTCTGTATCGGCACCATCAGACGCCAGTACAGGTGCATAGTTCCCAAGAAGCATCGTTGCAGTCATTAAGCCGGCGATACCTTTTTTGAAAACTTCCCTGATCTTCATCTTTATTCCTCCTTTTCTTTTTATGGTAAATACCATCATAGATCAGACTGCCTTGACTTTCTACCACGCCGTCTTTGCATTTACGCCACTCTATGTAGCATTATGATCCGGACTATCCATGAATAAAGAAGCTGATGTATCGCAAAGAGCATGATCTCAATTTTATCATCATATCCGTGCAGCGGCAATAAAAAAAGGACCCGCTAAATTGCAGGTCCTTCCATGAATAATTATCAGTCTTCCTCTTCCGAGGGCGGGAACTTCTCACGAAGTACGAACCACAGGGCGCCGGTCACACATACGGACGAATAAGTACCGCATACGATACCGATGATCAGAGGAAGTGCGAATTCCCTAATGGAACTTACGCCCAGTATAAAGAGCATGATTACCATTATGACCGTGGTCAGCGAAGTGAATATCGACCTTGAGAGGGTCTGGGTAACGGACTGGTTCACCACCTCTTCCAGGGTCAGTTTCTTCTTCTTTCTGTTTTCGTTCTCAACAAGGTTCTCACGTACACGGTCGAATATGACTATGGTCGCATTGATCGAATAACCGACTATAGTAAGCATACAAGCGATGAAGGTTGAACTTACGGAATAACGTACCAGTGCATAGAAGGTAAGGGTAACCAGCACGTCATGCACCAGTGCCGCAACGGCGCTGGCACCGAAACGGATATCGCTGAACCTGAACCAGATATAGATCAGCATACATACAACAGCAACCAGGATAGCCTTGATAGCCTCGCTCTTCATCTCTCCGGAGATCGTGGAACCGATGGTCTCTGTGGTTATCTTATCCTCGGGTACACCGAATTTGGAAAGCAGGACGTTATTGAGTTCCTGTCTTTCATCCACATTCAGTACGCGGGTCTTGAATACAACCTGATTGGTATCATTTACGGTCTGCCACTGAACATTCGCATCATGGGTGATAGCTTCAAATTCAGGGATAACATCAGCTTCTATCTGCTCGCGGCTCATAAGCTCGTTGAAGGCAACAGTTGATGCGGTACCGCCCTTGAATTCAAGGCTGTAATTAAGGGCATCGCCTGTGGTAGCCTTAAACACGATCATGGCAATGATACCTATCACGATCACGCCTATCGAAATACCGAAGCAGAGCTTCTTCTTTCCAAGGAAGTTGATGGTCTTTTCTTCCTTCTTGTTCTCCTTCTCTTTTGCGCTGAGTCCGTAAAGTCCGGGCGCCTGAAGGCCAATAGCATAGAAGGAATTAACAAGCAGTCTGGTAACTGCCAGAGCAGTGAACATTGAAAGCACGATACCTACAGCCAGTGTATATGCGAAACCTTTGATGGAACCGCTGCCCATCAGCATCAGCACTACAGCTGCGATAAGGGTTGTGATGTTACCGTCGATGATGGCTGATAAAGCCTTGGAGAAACCTTCCTTTATGGAAGCCTTAACATCGCTTCCGGCTTTCAGCTCTTCCTTTATACGTGCAAATATGATAACGTTCGCATCCACGGCCATACCTACCGACAGGATGATACCTGCAATACCGGGCAGTGTCAGCGTCATCTCAAAGAGGTTCATTACCAGGATGACCAGCATACAGTAAAGGCACAATGCCAGCGAACTTGCAAAACCGGGCAGGCGGTATACAACGCACATGAGCAGCACCACCAGGATCAGACCGATCAGACCGGCGATAAGTGAAGTCTTGATCGCATCGGATCCAAGCTGGGCGCCTACGACATTGGAACGCAGCTCCTGAAGCTCAAGCTTAAGACCACCGATACGGATGTTCTGGGCCAGGTTCTGTGCCTCATTGAAATCTCTCATACCCGTGATCTGAGCCTGTCCGCCGGTTATCTTCTCATTAACATTGGGCACGCTGAGTATCTCATTATCATAATAGATAGCGATAGTTCTCTTCATGCCGCTCTGGGTAACGGCTGCGCCGGTTGCCTCAGCAAACTTCACTGAACCTTCCGGTGTAAAGGTAAGGCTTACGATATTCTGGGTCTGGTTGTACTCATCCGTATAAGCCTTTGCCTCGGAGCTTGCCACATCGGTACCGGAAAGGATCGCACTGCCGTCTGCCACGATATCTTCGATGGGGCGGGTCAGTTCATAAACGCCCTTACCTTCCTCGGTATAAACCTGCATGCCGCTCTCATCAAGCTTTGCCTGATAGTTCATGCTACCGTCAGCACCGGTTGCCTTTATAAAGTAAAGTGATCCAGGACTTCCCAGGTCCTTAAGTATAGCATTTGCATCGGTAACACCGGGTATCTCAATGCTGATACGGTTGGTTCCCTCTGAATAAACATTAGCCTCAGTTGAATACTGGTCGATACGTTTCTTTAATTTAAATACGGTATCGTCCAGATCCTCTTTTGAAGGGTTTTCCTCACCCACTACCTCATAGGTGATGGAAACACCGCCGGCCAGATCCAGGCCAAGCTTGGTCTTTGCTGCTGATCCTACGCCGGTCTCATCCACGCCGTACATTACGAGATAAACGCATCCCGCAACAGCCGCGATAAAGATGATCAGGCTAAGGAATCCCTGCCACTTTTTCATTTTCTCTCCTCCGTAATACTTTTATAAGATCCTTCGCTTCGCTCAGGATGACACACTTTTTATTCGCTGCGCTCAGGATGACTCTCCTTCACTGCGCTGTTTTTATTCGCTGCTCTATTCTTCCTCCATAGCCGCAGCTACTTTCAGCATTATAGCGCACTCGATGCGCTTACGCTGTAATTCACACCCTATCTCATAGGCGCCGTAAATGTCGCCCGAGAAATGCTTTGAATTTGCCATGCATCCGCCGCTGCAGTAATACTTTGCAAAGCAGTTTTTGCAGGCAGGTTTTGAATATACATTACAGTTATGGAACTTGTCACGAAGTTCAGTATTCTGAATGCCGTCCGTAACATTGCCCAGTTTATAATCTTCCTCACCAACAAACTGATGGCAGGGATAGATATCGCCCCAGGGCGTGACGGAAACATACTCACAGCCCGCGCCGCAGCCCGAAAGCCTCTTATATACGCATGGTCCGCACTCCAGATCGATCATAAAATGGAAGAAATTGAAGGGATTGCCTTCTTTTCTCCTCTTTAACATTTCATCTGCCAGTATGTCATACTGCTCAAGCAGCCCGGGTACATCTTCTTCGGTGATGGCATAATCCATCTCCGGCGGAGCCACTACCGGCTCTACCGAGATCTGCTTAAAGCCCATATCCGCGAGATGCAGAACATCTGCGGCGAAATCCGTATTGAAATGGGTATAAGTGCCGCGGACATAGTAATTCATCTGGTCACGGCTTTCAGCCGCATGAATATACTTGGGCACTATCTCATCATAACTGCCGCCGCCCTTTCTGTAGGGACGCATACGGTCATGTACTTCTTTACGGCCGTCTATGGAAAGCACCAGATTGCTCATTTCCTTATTGGCAAATTCAAGGATATCATCCGTAAGCAGCGTTCCGTTTGTTGTCAGAGTGAAACGGAAATTCTTATCGTACTGCTTTTCTATGGAACGTCCGTATTCCACCAGCTGCTTTACCACATCCCAGTTCATCAGGGGCTCGCCGCCGAAGAAATCCACTTCCAGATTCTTTCTGCTGCCCGAATGTGCCACCAGATAATCCAGCGCCTGTTTTCCTACTTCAAATGACATTAAACCGCAGGGGCCGTAATACTCCCCCTCTCCGGCAAAGCAGTATTTGCACGCCAGATTGCAGGCATGCGCAATATGCAGGCACATAGCCTTAACGACAGTCTCCCTGCCGGTATAGGCTTCTACCTGCTTCTCATAATCATCCTTTGCAAACAGCCTGCCGGCATTCTTAAGCTCAAGTATCTCCGCTAAAGCTTCCTTCCTCTCGATATCGGCCAGACCGCCACCCAGCTGCGCTGCGATCATATCATCGGAAAGCCCCTTATCCAAAGCTTCTTCAACAAGGGGGATCAGATCATAGACCAGCTCGTCAACAACATGGACGCTGCCGCTGTCTACATCAAGGACTATGTTATAACCATGACTTTTATATCTGTGTACCATAATTTTCCACAATAAAACACGGGAAACAGTGGCTTTAACCCCTGTTCCCCAGCTTTATGACATTTACTTAAAACCCCTGATTACTTGGAGCTCTTAACCTGCTCGCAGCTCTGGTTGCCAACTGTGCAGCTGGTCTTGCAAGCGCTCTGGCATGAGGTCTGGCACTCACCGCAGCCGCCCTTCTGCAGGCTCTTCTTGAAATCTCTGGTATCAAGGCTCTTGATATGCTTCATTATTTTTTCCTCCATTATATGTACTTGATTTTTAGCACGAGCCACACTATAACACATTTCATATTATTATGCAAGCTTGCATATAACGGAAATTTTTGGTATCATTGTCCCATTATGGATACCCCACAATTGATAAAACTTATCATACTGATAGTCCTTCTATTGCTTTCCGCTTTTTTCTCTTCAGCGGAAACAGCATTCACCACCGTAAAAAAGGTACGACTCCTGCTTTTAAAGGAGGAAGGCAATAAGCGCGCCGCGCTTGTTCTTAAAATACTCGAAAAGCCCGGCAAGATGCTCTCCACCATACTCATTGGAAACAATGTGGTCAACATCTCCGCTTCCGCTATTTCCACGGTGCTGGCCTCAGAACTCTTCGGCAGCATGGCGGTCGGTATAGCAACCGGTATACTGACCTTATTCGTTCTGCTCTTTGGCGAGATCCTGCCTAAGACTCTGGCATTACGCAACAACGAAAAATACGCGTTAGGCTACGCTCCTTTTATACGCGCGCTCTCTGTCATACTGACGCCGCTCATCTTTCTGATCGATAAACTTTCAAACGGCATCCTCCGTCTGCTGGGCGTGGATCCCAACCAGAAGGTTATACGCATTACTGAAAGTGAACTTTTGGGCTACGTTGACGTTAGCCATCAGGACGGCGTTATAGAAACCGAAGAACGCGAGATGATCCACAACATGTTCGAGTTCTCCGACGCCGTAGCCAGGGATATCATGATCCCCCGCGTTAATATGATCATGGCAGATATCCATGACAGCTATGACGACATAAAAGCGCTGTTTAAAGAGCATATGTATACCCGCCTTCCCATTTACAAGGATGAGCCGGATAATATCGTGGGGATAATCAACATCAAGGATTTCCTCTTCCTTGAAGATCCCGAGCATTTCCATATAAACAAGATTATGCGTGAGCCTTATTATACCTATGAATCCAAAAAGATAGCCGATCTGTTAAATGAGATGCGCCAGAAGAACCACTCTGTCTGCATAGTCCTTAACGAGTACGGCACCGCCGAGGGCATGATCAGCATTGAGGATATGGTTGAAGAGATCATCGGCCAGATCCGCGATGAATACGACGCCGATGAAGCCGAACTTATCAAGCCTCTCTCCGACAGGGAATATCTTGTTGACGGCACGATAAATCTGGATGATATAAACGAACAGCTTGGCACTTCCTATGAAAGTGAAGATTATGATTCCATCAGCGGTATCATAATAGAACAGCTTGACGACCGCCTGCCTTCGGAAGGCGAGACTGTCACTCTTCCCGACGGCACTGTACTTAAAGTTGAGAAACTGGATAAACAGAGGATCGAGACTGTAAGGCTGACACTGCCGGAGAAGAAAAACACTGAAGACAGTGAAGATGAGGAAGTGTAAGAAAGATCCTTCGTCGCTGCGCTCCTCAGGATGACACTCCCCGTGCAGGGTGACTGCCGCTCCTCAGGATGACACGATGCACTTTATGTCATTCTGAGGGCTTCAGCCCGAAGAATCTTGAAAGAGGTATAGCCTTCCACAGAAGTACATGCCTGTTTTCTCATGACAATGCCACTACCAGTTTCACTCTGTCATGTATGCCGGTCTTGTCATAGATCGAAGAAATATAGTTCTTGACCGTTCCTTCGGAAATAAAAAGCTTATCTGCTATCTGTTTATTGCTGAGTCCTTCCACTAATAAAGACGCTATCTCCCGCTCTCTGTCCGTAAGCTCTTCATACAGGGATTTATTATTGTTTTTACTCATCATTGCGGTTAGGCGCTGCATAACTTTGGGATCCAGCACGCTTACGCCGTTCATAAGCTGTGATATCGCTCCCAGAATGGCGTCCTTTCCGGAGTCCTTTAACAGATATCCGTCGGCGCCGTTACTTATAGCCTCCGTGATATTGTTATCATCATAAAAGGTGGTAAGCACCAGGATACGGATACCGGGATATTTCTTTTTAAGGTGCCCTATCAGCTCTATACCGCCCATGCCCTTCATGTTAAGATCCACCAGAGCGATATCGCAGCTGACTTTCTTTAACACCTCCAGACACTCATTACCGTCATGGGCTTTCCCCACAATTTCCATATCATTTAATGACAGTATTATTTCCAGACTGTCTAAAAGCATCTCTTCATCATCTACCAGCAAAACTTTGTACATAGTCAATCCCTTTCATTTCGCACAGGCAGTTCTATAGCCGAATAAAAGCCGTCTTCGTTTTTATACTCGGTACTTCCGCCGCATCGCTGCGCATAGGACGTGATTTTCTTAAGCCCGAATCCGTTCCTGATCAGTTCATCAGAATTCCCTTCGTTAAAACCGCTGTTCCCATTGTCTTTAACTTCCAGCCGTATGTGGGTGGAATCAGCAGTGATCTTTACGGTAAAATGCGTCGCTTGCCCATGCTTCACACCGTTTGTCAGCATCTCACTCAATGCACCGCTTAAGAATTCCGCATGCTCTTTAGGGAGCATCAGATTCTCCGAATACAGATCCTTTAAGCAGTCACAGGTGATCTGTGTATCCATCGTAAACTCGTTTATGATATTGTCAGTATAGCATAAGAGGTCTTTGATCGAAACATCCTCATCCTCCGTATCCAGAGCCCTGACTGCGCTTCGTATCGCTTCCAGACTGCCGCGTATACGCCCCGAAGCATCGTTCATACGCTTATGAGCTTCTTCAGGATCCTTCTCAAACAGCATGTCTGCTGCATCCAGCGTCATTATAGCTGCCGTTATCGAATGCCCCACGCTGTTATGTATATTACGGCTTATATTCTCGCGCTCTAACAGACGGGCGTTCTTCCGCTCGTAAAAACTCTGCTGCATGATATCGACATTTCTTTTTATCTCGTGCATTTCCGAAAGGCTGACCTTCTGCAGGCGCGCTGCCATGGCCTTCCTTTGTATTTCAGTCTTTTTTATCATTGTCTGTATCAGCATAATGATCAGCGATACGCCCATAAGCATCATAAGATCCTTGATCTTGTATGCCAGAAAAACAGTATTATCCTCATCAACGCTTCTTCGCACTGCCATTTCACCAAAGACCATGAAGATAAAAGGTGCCGCTGTCAGAACAAGCCTTATCCACCGGCGTTTTAAAGGCACCAGTATCAGTACCAGTCCTGCATACCATTGCCGCTGCCCCGCCGACAAAACAAACAATAACGACAGTATCATCTGCATGACGATAAGCTTTTTATCCTTATCATCCCTCATGAATGACATAGTCGCCAGGATCATCAATACACTGCCAAGCAGCAGCAACGGATACGCAGATACCGATCCTGCGTCCGCTGCTGCTATTACAGTAGTTAGCATTATGCAGATATCTGTGATAATAATATGTATCATTTAAGCCTTTCTTTTAAAACCTCCAGCGCCTCATCCGGCCGGCATTCAATATCCGGAATTATGGGGTCTTCATCTTTAGTGATATCGACCCTGTGCCAGTCTTTTGTAGACACCTGGAAATATATACCCGAATTCGGCAGGTTATATCCCACCACCTCACCGTAACTGCCGGGCAGGTTTCCGCAGGGTTCTCCGACAATGGTTCCGATACCGTTATCCTGTATCAGCATCGCAAAGTCCATAGCTGAACTGAAGGTATTCACTGAAGTAATGATATAAACATCCCCGTCAAAAGCATCCGCCTTTTTCGGATTTTTCATTGTTTCCTGGGCAAAGGGTATCTTAAAGAAGTTCATTCTCCATTCAAATGCCCAGCCCTTATATTCATCAACATCCAGATAGCTTATAAATTCATCAGCTACCCGCGATGATCCTCCTCCGTTATACCTGAGATCTACAGCCACATTACGGATATCTTTTTCCCTGATCTCTTTAAACATTGCTGCCAGGGTTTGTTTATAGGTATTGGTAAATTCACAGGAATTAAGCGTCAGTATCGCCAGGCTTAAGCTTTCATCTATATCATAATATACAAAGTCCTCTTCATCTTCTTCGCGGACATTCACGCCCATGTCCTCTTCTATAAAATCATAATAATCTTCAAGGGGGAGAAAGTCATCTGCTGTCACGGTACGGTCTACGCTTTCGCCATCTTCCGTCTCATAATTATATGTTATTTCCCCGTTTATATCTATACCCAGATATCGCAGACCTTCTAAAGTATTTGTCCTGTTCTTCAGCCTGCGTATCCCGTAGCTTTCAGTCTCATAGCAGACCAGACCGGGATGATCTTTCAGGAAATCTTCATATCTTTCCCCATTTATGCCTACAGGAATATAGCCTTCTGTCTTCATCCTGTAAATGTATTTCATGTAGCGCGGATTTTCATAGCTTTCGGAACAGCCGGTATGCCCGTCATTCAGAAGTGCAAATACGGATTGGATCTCACGGCCCAGCTCATATGTAAGAATGCTGTCCCTGCTCTCAAGCCCTCTGCGTACCTGTTCCGCCTTAGCTTCCACATCTGCAGGCAGGCCCCTGTAAGCAAGGGGATGCAGGCGCTTTAAATACTTCATGGCGTAGTCAAAATCTTCAAGAGCCTCCCTGCCGTTCAGCATTTTTTCACCGTCACATTCTTTACTGAAAGCATCAAGCCTGTTATATGAGCAGTTCCAGTACGGATTGATCATAACCAGAAAGATCAAATAAGCCCAGACAAATACATCCAGCAGTATAATTCCCGTCTTCTTTCTGGTCTTTTTCCAAAACAGTATCTGAAGTGTGATCAGCCATATTGTCGCCACAGCGATCGTTAACACTTCATTAAGATCACATACATATTTATTCAACGGTATCAGCAAAAGTATTGCTGCATGCAGTAATATAAATCCAATAACTTTTAAAAACTTTTTCATCTTCATCTCCTTAAAACTCCGTCACATCTGCCTTGGACATTGCACGCGACTTCAATATCACCGTAGGTATCACCACCAGCAAATTTGATATTATGAATGCCTTAACTCCCAGTGATGAGTAATACGGAAGGAACATTCCCTTAGGTATATAATAAAGTCCGTTTATCATGAAACTGAAGAACAGAACTATCAGGCCGCCTGATATTATTCCTATCACATCCATGGCAAGCAGCTCCGATGCGATCTTTTTAAATATACTTCCTTTATTCATTCCCAGCGCCCTGTATACCCCGAACTCATAAGTGCGCTTAATGAAATGTCCCGTAAGCACGGTATTTACAGTCAGGGCATGTATAACGGAAAGTATCACTATGCATAATAAAAACATATAATCAAAAGGAACAAACTGTTCATCCATCATATCCGATGTTAGAGCGCTTATATTTATCTTACGCCCCGCTGCCTTTTCTTTGAGAAGATCACGCAGTTCACGCCCGGACAGCTCCTTCGATATGATATTGGCGCGATACCGGTTGTCATCATGCACTACATAGAAGAGCATATAACTGTTATCATCTGTCAGGGCCGCAATGGTATATACTCCGTTTATATCTTTATCAACCGTATAATCCACCTTGTCTCCGACCTTAAGGTCATATTGCGATGCAAGAGCTTTAGACATTATCACCGTCCTGTCCTTTACCTGTGACAGATCACATTCCAGCCCCAGATATTCAAAAGCAGTCTTAAGATCCTCCGGTGTATTGAATACCATTGATGCTGATCCCATCTCCACACCCATGGTAGTATTCCAGTCCAGTCCTGTGAAACCTCTTGAACTGCGCTCAAGCACGATCAGACTGTCATCTTTTTTCAGTTCATCCATATATGAGGTATAATCTTTTAAGTCTTCGTCCGAAGCATCGGCTCCGATCATGCATATCCTTGCATCATACTCCTCATTCTTTAACCAGTAATAGCGCAGGCTGCTGATGTAATTACCGGCCAGGAAAAGCAGCACGGTGCACATCAGGAGCGTGACCAGAAGTGCTGTGCGAAGCTTATTCTCTTTTATATAATATATAGCTGATAAGGGGTTCATTTTATTTCTCCATTTACTCTTTCAAGATTCTTCGCTTCGCTCAGAATGACAGTCATCCTCAGCGAAGGATCTTTATTTACTTATTTCTCCGTCCCACATTTCTATGATATCGTCGGCATCCTTAAGTATGCTTTTATCATGGGTGACTACCAGCACCAGGCGGTCAGCGGAATATTCCTTAAGTATCTTCATAACGTTGTAGGCATTCTCATGATCCAGCGACGCCGTGGGTTCATCTGCAAAGATCACCCTGGGATCGTTTATGACAGCCCTGGCAATAGCGACTCTCTGGCACTGTCCGCCGGAAAGCTTTGCAGGCTTTTTGTTAAACTCGCGTTCTTTAATGCCCAGCTCTGTCAGGATCCCTTCAGCTTTTTTACGTTCTTCCTTATCACGGCTTTTTGCTGCCACCAGCACATTATCAACTGCCCCCATATAAGGGACCAGATAATGCTTCTGGAATACGAAGCCGAACTCGCTGCGCCTTAACTCCTCCCGCTGTGCATTAGTGCATGCAGTCAGTTCCCGCCCGTTATATACTATGCTTCCTTCAGTCGGCTTTTTTAACGTTGACAGGCAGTACATCAGAGTACTCTTTCCGCTGCCCGAAGGACCTATGATACCCACCAGCCCTTTATCCGGCAGCTCTAAGTCAAAGCCTTTCAGGGCGTACATCTTTTCTTCCTTTTCCATGTCATAGATCATGCAGATCTTTTTTACGTCGAACATTATGCGCTCCTTTCATGTTAAGCTACACTTCTATCAAGATCCTTCGTCGCTTCGCTCCTCAGGATGACATTCCCTGTTATTCTTCTATCGCATCAATAGTCTTTACCGCATTTATGCTCCAGGCAACGGGGATCTGCAGTATCCCCATTATCAGTGCGTAGGTTGATATTATCCTTAATATCTGCTCCGGTATGATCACTCTGCATATCAGTCCCTTTGCCACGACCACAGTCTCGTGTAATACATATGCGCCTGCAAGTCCAAATATCAGTCCCAGTACCGCGCCCGTCCCAAATATGATCGCCATCTCTCTCATTATCATTCCGTAGACTGCACTGCGGCTGTAACCTATAGACATATACAGGCAGTACTCATTGACACGGTTGCGGAGGTAGGATATGTATGCTATCAACACCGAAAATGCCAGGAAGATCATTGCAACCAGGAATATCACATTGATCACTTTATCCATCACGCCTTTAACTTCTGTATCATAAAATCTCTGTGATTCCACACCGTCGCTGATGTCTTCCGCATCCGTTACATTTATACCCAGCTCTTTGAGCAGTGCTGTCATATCGTAAATGCTCTCATCTTTTTCCACTACGATATACCATCCGCTGTTGGTGTATCCATTAGGCGTTCCGACCACCGCCATATAAGGAGAGCTTATAACGCCCACTATCTTAAAGCTGTCTCCGTAGGCATAAGGCATGTAACTGTCACCTATCTTCCATCCGCAGTTTTTTAAGATCACCTCATCTACCAGCACCTCCCCGTCACCCAAAGGCATACGGCCGTCTGTCAGTTTGGCTTCCATATGATCCAGAAAACGCGGTATCCTTTCCGGATCCATCAGCGGCACTTCGTAGCCTATCATTCCAAAAACCGAATTATAGTTGGCGTACAGTATCTGTGTATGATATGCATCCGATATCCCGTCTTCCGCCTTAAGCTTTGCGATCAGTTCTTCCGTCTTTTCATCATATGCAGCCTCAAGGGCTTCGTCGCTTTCATACTTCTCTTTGTTGATCCCGTATCCCTTAGTAGATATGGACAGGAAAGAGAGTTTCTTAGGCAGTTCAAAGGAGATAGGTTCGAAGCTTTCCGTCGTGGTATTTAAAAGCATTGCTATAACGTACATTGCCACAAATACCAGAGTCAGTGCCAGTGCCATTGCCCCTGCCGTTTTTTTATTATTCTTTATGTAATTCCATGCAGATAATTCAGACTTCATATCCAACCTCTTTCATCTGATCATTCAGTTCGCTTTTGCTTTTTGATCTCTTAAGTTTATCGTACCTTACGCAGATATATACAGCTGCAAGCGGAAGCACCACATATTGCAATACATTCCCTGCAAATTCTATTATCTTTAATATGAAAGGCTCTGTAGTCCAACCAAACAGGCCATGTGATATTTTGGGCGTAATGTCGCTGAATGCATGGAGCAGCATTACCAGAGCCAGATTTTCGCTCAGTATATATATAGCTGCAATAAACAATCCCCAAAGGGCTGCGGAAGGAACCTGGATAAGCGGATTCTCTCCAAAGAAAATATTAGGAAGATGACTCAGTCCAAAGATCAATCCGGAAATCATGACTGTAAATAATCTTTGTTTCACAGTCGCTGTATTATATTTAAGCAGACCGTCCATCAACAATCCCCTGTCTCTTGCTTCTTCATAAAAACCGACTGTGAACTGCTGAATTACCACTATTGTTAAGGGAGCTATATTTTGCGGAACATATACATCTGCAAAAATGATCTTTACCAGCGGCATTGAGATGTATATTAGGAAGGGAAGCATCATAAGCCAGACCTTCGGCGTAAGCTTATTTGTAAAGAGAGGTCTGCGTGGGCTCTTGATAAGTATGATCGAAACCGTGCCCAAAATGATCCTTAATATCATATCCGCGATCAATAATTTATTATAGTCCGGGAAAATATCCAGGTACACCATAACGATCTCGATCGCATAGAATACCAGCATGATGACCACCGCCTGTATGATCTGTTTTTTGATCACGCTCTTTTTGTCTGATTGGTCACTTTCAATATAGACATTTTCTGTATGGGCTTTTTCCGTATGGTTCTTTGGTGTAGGTTCATTTTTTGTATGATCCTTTTCTATGTGTCCCTTTTTTGTAAGATTCATTTCTATCATGTTCTTTTCTGTATAATCCTTTCTTTTAAGATACTTTTCTGTAATGAACTTTTCCTCTGCATATCCTTTATTCTGTCTGCATTCTTCCCGGCAGTCATTTCCTGTTATCTGAGCTCTCACACCGTGAAGTTTTTATCTATTGGTTAAGGCTGCATTTTTTAGTTATAACATCCCTTACCTGTCGATGGTTACATAATACAAAATATGGTTATATAAAAACAGTGACCGCAGTCATATCTTCATATGACCGCGGTCATGTCTTCATACCCGCAAATAACAATAAAGGCTAACACATACGCTATTTCAAGCACTTGTGTTAGCCGATGAGAAGCTTTGAAAAAACAGATCACTCCCGTCTGAGTTCTGCAAGTATCCAGTCCTGGGAAATGATATCATAGGGATTGCCACAGTATAAAGGAATTTATTTATAGTCTCTCTGCCTTACTATCTCGTATGCAAGGACTCCGGCAGCAACCGATGCGTTAAGGGAATCCAGTTTTCCCATCATGGGGATGGATACCTTATAATCACATTTTTCTTTGACCAGGCGGCTTACGCCTTCACCTTCCGAACCTATTACAAGACCGATGGAACCTGTAAGGTTAGCCTTATACATCACATCCCCGTCCATATCCGCGCAGGCAAACCACATGCCTTCTTTTTTAAGCGCTTCTATGGTCTGTACCATATTGGTAACCCTGGCAACGGGCAGATAATTAAGTGCTCCCGCAGATGTTCTGGCAACTGTAGGCGTAAGGCCCACAGCCCTGTTTTTGGGGATCACCACGCCGTGAGCCCCCGCCTGATATGCGGTACGGATTATAGCTCCCAGATTATGGGGATCCTCAATACCGTCAAGGAAAAAGATAAAAGGCGCGCGTCTGCTTTCTTCCGCCGCTTTCATTATATCCTCAAGCTCTGCATATTCGTAAGCAGCCGCTATTGCGATAACGCCCTGATGTTTGCCCGTCTGGGAAAGCTGGTCCAAACGTTCCTTAGCCACATATTTAATAAGGCAGTCTGATTTCTTTGCCTCTCTCTTTATCGTAAGCACAGGTCCATCCTGGCATCCGTCCAGTACATATATCTTATCTATTGTCTTACCGCTGCGGAATGCTTCCAGCACCGCATTACGGCCTTCTATCTGTGATTCGCTGTATCCCATTGTTAACCTTTCATTCTGTGGCTTATGTAGTTCTATCAAGATCCTTCGCTTCGCTCAGGATGACATTGTTTTATCTAAAATATCTACTGCCGCTTTCATCAGCTCCTCTGCGCGCTCATTGCATCCGTTGATGCTCAGATAACCTATCAGTGCTTCAAAGCCTGTGGCCTTGCGGTATTCGCCGGGGCTGGAGCTTTTGGGCGCGGCATGCGCTTTGGCATTGCGGCCTCTGCGGTATACGGCCTCTTCTTCTTCGGAAAGCCCATCCATCAGGGCCTCTATGGCTTTTGCCTGGGCTGCGGCGCATACAAAATGCGTGGCAATTGCGTGATATTTCTCTACCGGCATATTGCCGCGGCTTTCCATGATATACTCACGCACAAAACGCTCATATACCGCATCTCCCAGATAAGCGTAGCCCAGCGCGGAATAGTTTTTCAGATCTTCTCCCACTTAACGCC
>CAMVRS010000068.1 GCA_947169935.1 uncultured Lachnospiraceae bacterium | reverse complement strand
ATAACAGGCGCGGCGGTGGCTGCCGCAGCTATGCTGATCGGCGGATGTACGCCGGAATCACCACCGCTGCCGACTCCGGAGGAGGTGGCAGCCAGGGAGGCTGCGCAGGCAGCAGAAGAGACAACTGAACAAAAGGAGGAAGAGCCAGTGGATCAGGATGATAAGATAGCCGAGGCTATAGCGCAGGAGACTGCAACTGTTGAAATGGAAGGTGAGGAAGTCTCAGCAGAGGAAGAGAGGATACCTACTGCAGAGATCAGCGATGAGATACCCGCAAAGTATAAAGGCTATGTTCCGGATGAGAGCGGAAGCATCGAGAAGATCACTTATACTGCCCATGATTATTTCGGTGACGGATCGGAGATAACAAAGGAGGCAAACATCTATCTTCCTTATGGTTATGATGAGAGCAAAAAATACAATGTTCTCTATCTTATGCATGGTATAGGCGGAGATGAGAACGAATGGGGCATGACGGACTTCACCTCGATAGTAAAGCGTGTGATGGACTGCTTAAGTTATTACGGTGATATCGAGCCTTTTATAGTGGTAACGCCCAACGGCCGTTCCGCTAAAAATCATGCAGCTAACGGATCGGATTATAATTCTTTCTATTGTTTCGGAAAGGAACTCAGAAATGATCTGATCCCCTATATTGAGTCGCATTACTCAACCTATGCCGAATATGATGAAAACGGTTACGATATGCAGGCAACGCGTGAACACCGTGCAATGGCGGGACTTTCCATGGGCGGCATGCAGACCATAAATATCGGGATAGGTGAATGTGTGGATCTTTTTGGATACTTCGGAGCTTTTTCTGCGGCACCCACCAGCAATACCGCATCAAAAACGGCTGAACTGCTGAAGGACAACACTCTGCCGATATATTACTTCTATAATCTGTGCGGAGTGAATGATGAGATCGCTTATTCCAGCGCATCGGCTGCGGCAAAGAGTCTTCCCACTGTATGCGGTCAGTTTGTTGACGGTGAGAATTTCATGTGGCAGGAGCGCAGCGGCGGACACGATTTCAATATCTGGTATCTTGGCTTTTATAATTTTGCACAGCTGGCCTTTAAATGAGGATGATGTTATGGAAGAAAGGAAAGACGGGAAGGGACTGTTTCGCAAGTTAGCGGATTCGCTGGGCTTTTATAAGAATAATGCATATGTGGCGGATCATCTGCGCGAAGCGGATATGCGCAGTACCATGTATATGGCGGGGGTTGTAGCCGTGTTGGAGCTGTTTATGCTCATACGCTATGTGTTCAGATGGGTCCTGACCGGAAAATGCGCTACTGCTGCGGACTTTTTCCATTATACGAAGTCGTATTGGATATTACTGGCGGCAGCGCTTTTCATGCTTACCTATGCGTGGCTGTATATCAGCGGAAGGATAAAAAAGAAAAAGCAGCTAAGCTGGCTCTTTACCGGAGCGTTCTTCGCTGTGAGCATATATTTCGGTATTCTTACGGGAATGACGGATTTTTCAAAGGGCAAGATGGTTACGGCTTTTCTGACCATGATGCTCTTTGTTACCGTAATCCTGGTCTGGCGTCCTTTTACCTCGCTTTTGCTGATGGCGGGATTCGGAGGGGGATTTTTATTCCTGATCGATCATTTCTGCATAGACAAGGAAGGGAATCCGGTGCAGATGGGCGAGGGCGACCGTCTGAACTATGTAACTTTCTTTATTTCGCTTTCCGTGCTGGTGTTAAGCGTATACTACCAGCGCTACCGTGAGGCAGTCAAATCGGATATCCTTGCAAAGTCTGCTGTTACCGACGAGCTGACAGGTATTCCCAACATGCATCAGTTCTGTGAAAAAGCAAAGGAATTCCAGGAGCATAACGAAGGAAAGGAACATGCTTTTCTTTCATTTAATATAGAAAATTTCAGGACATACAATGACCGCTATGGCTATGAGGGCGGAAACAAACTGCTTATCGAAATGGGCAGGTTTATTGAGGAACGTTTCCCGGGGGACCCCGTTGCCAGACAGGGGGATGATAAATTTGCGGCTCTGTGCCCGGCGGAGGGTATAGAAGAGCGGATTAGAAAGATACATGATGATTTCCTTGCAGCGAACAAAGGTGAGGTTTATCTGGATCTTAAGATCGGTATTTATAAGAGCGATAAGACCGAAGACGAGCCGAGGCAGGCTGTGGATAAAGCGCGTTACGCAGCCAGTCTGTTAAAGAACCATGATGACCGTTATCAGATGGAATATGACACGAAGCTGGCGGATGCTTATTCCACCAGACAGTATGTCCTCAATAATATAGATAAAGCAGTAAAAGAGGGCTATATACAGGTGTTCTATCAGCCGGTAATGGAGGCGTCGAATGTAGAGCTTTGCGGCTGTGAAGCTCTGGCGCGCTGGATAGATCCCGAAGTAGGCTTCCTGTCTCCCGGACAGTTCATACCTGTACTTGAAGAATGCCGCCAGATCCACAAACTGGACAGATGTATTTACGAGAACGTATGCAGACAGATGCGCAAGAGCATGGATGCCGGCAAGCCTGTATTTCCTGTTTCCCTTAATTTTTCACGTCTGGATTTTGAACTGATGGATGCTGTGAAAGAGCTGGAAGGACTTGTGGAGAAATATGACATTCCCAGGCATTATCTGCACGTGGAGATAACCGAGAGCGCCCTTTCCGAGAATGATGCCCTGCTTCATGACGCCATTGATGTGCTGCACGATAAGGGATATGCAGTCTGGCTGGATGATTTCGGATCCGGCTATTCTTCGATGAATGTACTGAAGGATTACCGTTTTGATATGCTTAAGATAGATATGGTATTCCTGAAGAACTTCGGGCAGAATCCCAATTCCGAACGCATCATAAAGAGCATACTTGATCTGGCAGCATCTCTTAATATGAGAACTCTGACCGAAGGCGTTGAGAATAATGAAGCCGTAGATTTCCTAAGGAGCGCCGGCTGCGGCTGCCTGCAGGGATACTTTTACGGTAAGCCGATGAAATATGAAGAGATACAGGAGAAAATAGAAAAAGGGGAGTATAAGCTGTCGGGACGGCTGATATGATCTGCCCAAGGTTATCGCAGCAGCAAATAAATATTGGAATGGCAGAGAGCCGGTCCTTTATAAAGAGGACCGGCTTTTATCAATATTTTGTCATCTTGTCTTTTGACGGGGGCTATATTATAATTTCTGCTGTTTTTGTAATGGTTTTTCGAAAGGAGAAAATTATGAAACGCAGAAGTGTAACAAGAATGCTGGCGCTGTTATCAAGCGTGCTTATGCTGGCGGGGGATGTTATACCCGCATTTGCACAGGGAGACGGCGGCAGTGATGCACAGGTAGTTGAAACTGCGGCAGAGGAAGAGAGCGGAGATATTACAGGAGATGAGAGTGTATCCTCGGATGAGGCGGTTTCGGAAAATGATGCTGTATCGGAGAATGATGCGGTTTCCGGAAATGATGCAATGGAAGATACAGACTATGAAGAGGAGAATGTATCGGAAAATGAGGCAGAAGCTGTATCCGAAAATGAAACGGTACCGGATGATGAGGAAACTGAGAACGGAGAGGATACTGACGAAGAGGATATAGTTGAGGCTGCGAAGCCCTCCGGGAATCCGGCAGCAACGGCGACATTAGGCGATAATGTTACCGGTTCGATCTATTATGAAGGCGGAAAAGTGATCCTTTATGTAGATGGCAAAGGAACCACGATGTCGACAGAGTATAAGGATTCGGCACTTAAGAGCTATGCTATAACAGATGTAGTGTTCGGAGGCAATGTCACCACTATCTGTAATGAGGCTTTCCAGGAAGTAGGAACTATTCAGCGGGTTGTTTTTTCCGGAAACATACTGGAGATAGAAAATGATGCGTTTTGGGGATGCGGAGGGCTTACTTCCATTACTTTTGAAAAAGGAAACGGTGAGCTGAAGATAGGGGACAGAGTATTCAAAAACTGTACCAGGCTTAACAATGTGACCATACCCAAGAGGACAGCAAAGAGGATCGGCGGGGAGACAACGTACTACGGAGTGTTTTTCGGCTGTACTTCGCTTACCAATGCGGCGATAGAGGATGGGGCAAAATATGTGCCGGAATGTGCATTCATCGGCGCAGGCGCCCTGACTAACATAAGCGTTCCTGCATCCGTAACAGAGATCGGCGATCATGCTTTTGAGGAGTGCAGCATCTTAAAATCCTTTACATTTACCGGCAGCGTAAAGAGGATAGGCGCCTGTGCATTCAGAGGAACCGCATTTACCGGATTTACCATACCGGGAACCGTGACGGAACTTGGCAACTGGGCTTTTGAGAATTGTAAGGCGCTTAAGACTGTCGGATTCGCCGAAGGCAGCGGGGAACTTAAGTTTGGCGACGGAGTTTTCAAGAACTGCATCAATCTGGATAATGTGACACTCCCTAAAAGAACCGCAAAGGAAATGGGAGCGGAAACAAGCTACTATTGCGTATTCAGCGGCTGTACCAGTCTGACTACCGCAGCTCTTGAGGCAGGAATACCTTATGTTCCCGAAAACGCGTTTATGTTTGCCGAGGGCCTGACTAAGGTGACTATCCCATCGTCGGTAAAAACCGTATATGATAATGCTTTTGAAGGCTGTATAAGACTTGGTGCTGTAGATCTTCCTTCCAGTGTGACAAGGATAGGAAGAGAGGCGTTCCAAAGCTGTACATCACTTACCCGCATAACCATTCCGGATAAGGTCACATCTATCGATGACTATGCTTTTCAGGGATGTACCATGCTGGAAGAGATAAGGCTTTCGAAAAGTATCAAAACCATAAAGTATTGGGCTTTTGCAGGCTGCAGCAGACTTGCTAAGGTATACTGTGCCAAGAGCAAGGAAAAGATAAAGATCAGTGATGGTAACGACCCATTAATTAATGCCGAGTGGATAAAGATAAGCGGCAGCACGAAGGAAGATCCCGTAACCGGTGAGCTGACCCTTGACGGTGTGAAAGTAAATTCCCTTAAAGCTGCATTCAAGATGATGAAGGATAAGAACAAGGATTACCACATCGTGATCTTAGGTGATCTCAAAGGAGAAAAGAATCTTACCATACCGAAAACCGCAAAATCGGTAACAATAACCGGTAACGGACATACGGTAGAGATCACCGGGACAAAGTTTACCGCAAATGCACCGCTCATACTTGAAAGCGTGAATATACGGGCTGTTGATAAAAACGGTAAACCCGCTAAATTTACACTGAATGCAAAGAAAGGCATCAGGGTAAATAAGGGCGTAACATTTGAAGGCAAGACTACCGAAGTAAGATCCGGAGCGGAGATAAGTGTTGTGGGGGCATTGACTGTAAATACAGTAAGCTGTAAAGAAATGATACTTAATGCCGGCAGCATGCTCGGCGCTGTAGCGGGGTGTAAGATCAATGTTAAGCAGGCGCTTAAGAGCAACGGCGGCAGTATTTACCTGGCAGACGGCTTTAAGCCCATAAGCCTTGGCGGGACTGCGGAAGGCAGTGTGAAGTTTACCGGTGCAAAACAGGCTGACGGTACACAGATACTTAAAACATCGGCAAAGAAGATAACCGGTGAAACCCTGGCGAAGGTCTTTGATGTCAGCGCTGTAACGAATAACGGGATAGCTACCCGCCTGCATTATTACAAGGGCAAGGCCTGCATCTTCGGAGAGGCTATAAATTTTAACGGCAGTGATTATGCGATCTGGAGCGAAGCGGTTGCGGCCATGAACATAGCACAGAAGAATGCAAAAAAAGCAGGTACAAAGGTAAACTTTATAGTCAGTCTTAAAGGTGATGTTAATATGATGGGAGCTTTCAGGATGCCCGCCGGCGGATATGGCAGCATCACTATCAACGGAAATGCCCATAAGATGACCTTTACAAGCGATATCAAACTGACGGGTGATACCGTAATATCCGGAGTTACGCTTAATAAAGTAAATAAAAAGGGCGTTAAGGTTGAGGGTAAGGTAAAGAAAGGTAAGTTCAATTACAGCGGACCTGAAACATTCTGATAACACACTTTAGCGCTAAAACAGGCGGCGGTCTTCGGGACCGCCGCTTTTGTATTGTATATTTTCGGTAATTGTGTTATATTTCACGTGATATTGCGTTTTATACAGATGATGGTTTATGGATGATGAAGTAAGGGGGCGCCTGAAGGCAGACCTGAAAAAACTGGGAATTCTGCTGATAATAGGAGTCCTGTATGCTATATGGTGCAATATTACGGGACTTGGTATCCCATGTATTTTTAATCTGTTATTTAAGATAAAGTGTCCGGGCTGCGGTATGACCCATGCGGCAGTTGCAATGACACATCTGGATATAGCAGGGGCCTTTGCATACAATAAGCTTTCTGTCACCGTGCTGCCGCTGCTGATAGTGATACTGCTTATCCAGGAGATAAGGTATATCAGGACGGGAAGCAGAAAGATCAATATTCCCGAGATAGTGCTGTTAACATTGATGTTTGCGGTCACCATAGCATACGGAATATTACGCAATCTTCCGGCACAGACGCTGGAGTATATCACAGGGATCTTACCGCAGGCAATGCGGTTTGGTTTATAGAGTAAAACTTGTAACAGGAGGATGAAAAGATGATCTGTCCCAATTGTGGAAATGAAGGAGGAGAGGGCAAGTTTTGTGTGAGCTGTGGCGCACCTTTGACCCAGATGACACCCATGCCCCAGGATCAGTTCCAGCAGAACCAGCAGGGGTTCCAGCAGCAACAGCAGTACCAGCAGCAGGGCTATGGCCAGCAGCAATTCCAGCAGCAGGGCTACGGCCAGCAGCAGTATCAGCAGCAGGGCTATGGCCAGCAGCAGTTCCAGCAGCAGGGTTACGGCCAGCAGCAGTACCAGCAGGGCTACAGCCAGCCTAACCAGTTCCAGACAAACGGCGGTGAGCCCAGCGTTTATTTCGACGGAGAAGGATCGGAATATTTCCCTATCCTTTTACTGAACGGACTTCTGCTTTTTGTGACCTGCGGTATAGCTTTTCCCTGGGTTATCTGCAAGAATTTAAAATGGAGAAAATCCCATACTATCGTTAACGGACACAGACTGGCATTTACCGGAACACCGGGAGATCTTCTCGGTAACTGGATCAAGTGGTGGCTGCTTACCGTTGTAACCTGCGGTATCTACAGTTACTGGGTTACAATACGTATCCGTGAATGGGAAATGTCACATACCTGCTTTGAGGATGATTATCACGGCGACGGCATGGACTTCTCCGATTGCTTCTATGATGGTGAAGTAGCTGAAAGACTTGGCCAGGCACTGGTAGCGGGACTTATGATGACCTTCAGCTGCGGTATCGCAACTCCCTGGGCTCTGGTTAAGATCTATAAATACGATATGGAACATACGGTTGTACACGGCATGCGCATGGGCTTCAACGGTACAGGTGCAGGATACTGGGGTGAGAGCGTTATCATCGGTCTGCTGACTTCCGTAACCTGCGGTATCTACAGTGCATGGGGTATCTGCCGTATGAACAAGTGGTTCTACAGGAATACCTTTATCCAGTCTGCAGGAAATGTAAAGACCAATTTCTAAGCTGAATTATTAAAAGATCCTTCCTGTGATCCGGGGCATCCCGGCCGCAGTGAAGGGTCTTTTTCTAAATGGGGGAGTAAAAAAACTACAAATTCAGGAGGGTTTTATTGTGAGAGAAAAGAAGAAAGAGATCAATGCTGCAATTGAGGCACTGCTTAATGAACTTACACTTGATGAGAAGATCCGCATGATCCATGGCGCCGGCTTTTTTAAGAGCGGCGGAGTTGAGAGGCTGGGTATCCCTGCTGTAGTCAGCTCTGACGGACCCTGCGGAGTACGTAATGACTTTTACGATGACAAATGGTATGTGATAGGCAGCAGTGCTGATTATGTAAGCTATCTGCCCAGTAATTCCGCGCTGGCAGCTACCTGGAACAGGCAGCTGGCTCATGACGGCGGCATGACCCTGGGACGTGAGGCGAGGGGCCGCGGTAAGGACGTGATCCTGGCTCCCGGTATCAATATCAAGCGTAATCCCCTTTGCGGCCGTAACTTTGAGTATTTAAGCGAAGATCCTTATCTGGTAGCAGAGATGGTAGTACCGCTTATACAGGGCGTTCAGGAAAATGATGTGAGTGCCTGCGTTAAGCATTTCCTCTGCAACAATCAGGAATGGGACCGCCATGGGATTAATGTGGAGCTGGATGAGAGGACTCTCCGCGAGATATATCTGCCCGGCTTTGAAGCGGCTGTAAAGCGCGCAAAGAGCTGGAGCCTTATGGGATCCTATAACCTGATCCGTGAAGAGCACGGCAGTGAGAGCGTTAAGTTCCTGACGGGCATATTACGTAATGAATGGAAGTATGACGGCTGCGTGTTCAGTGACTGGAGCGCAAATTATGACTCAAAGAATTCAGGCATGAGCGGTCTGGATATCGAGATGGGTATCTTTGATAATTTTGATGAGTATTACATGGGTAATCCTCTTAAGAAGCTGGTTGAGAGCGGAGAGGTGCCTATGGAGGAGATAGATAAGAAAGTACGCAATATCCTCCGTCTGCTGCTTCGTGTGCGCAAGATCGAGATCGAGATAAACGAAGCAAAGAACGGTAAGCTTAAAGCAAAGGCAGTACCCTGTGAGGACCGTGATCCCGGATATTATGCAGGCCGCGTGATGGCTCAGCATGCACTGGAAGTGGCAAGGGAAGCTGTTATCCTTCTTAAGAACGAAAAGAAGCGTCTGCCCCTTAAGCCTTCAACCACAAAGAAGATACTGGTTATAGGTGATGATGCCAACAGGATGCATGCCAACGGCGGCGGAAGCGCAGAGATCAAGGCATTGTATGAGATAACTCCGCTACTGGGTATTGCCCGTGAATACGGCGGAAATACCCAGGTTAAGTATGTGCCCGGATATTATGTGCCGAAGAAATTCCGTGAGGAAGCAAACTGGCAGGAGAAGAGCATCACCGAGAGCTTCAGCGCAGATGTGGAAAGGCGTGACGATAAGAAACGCAAGGCTGAAGCAAAGAAAAAGGTAAAAGAATACCGAGAAGAAGCTGTAAAGCTCGCGGCAGAGTATGATGATGTTATCATCTTCGGCGGCCTGGACCACGATTTTGATGTGGAAGGGGCTGACCGTAAGGATATGAAGCTGCCTTATGAGCAGGATGCGCTGATCAGCGCCGTACTGGACGTGAACCCCAACGCCATAGTTGTGATGGTAGCCGGAAGCCCTGTGGACATGAGTGCCTGGATCAGCAAGGCAAAGGCTGTCGTATGGATGAGCTATAACGGCATGGAAGGCGGCACTGCCCTAGCAGAAGTTATAAGCGGACAGATCTGCCCTTCCGGAAAGCTGGCAGAGACCATGCCTGTTCACTATGAGGATACTCCTGTGGTTAAATTCGGTGAATATCCCGGAAAGAAGATCAGCGCAGCGCAGAAGAAAAAGATCAAGGGCTGCAGGCTGACGGAAACCTATAAAGAGGGAGTATTCGTAGGCTATCGTTATTATGAGAAATTCAATGTTCCGGTACAGTTCCCCTTCGGACACGGCCTGTCTTATGTGGACTTTAAGTACAGCGGCATGGAAGTAAAGAAGGCGGATAAAGGCTTTACAGTATCCGTTAAGGTAACCAATACAGGTATTGCTGCAGCTAAGGAAGCCGTACAGCTTTATGTGGGTGAGAAGAAGGTATCGGAAAGTAATCCCGTTAAGGAGCTTAAGGGATTTGAGAAGATCGAGCTTAAACCCGGCCAGACAAAGACCGTGAAATTCAGCCTGGGAGATAAGGATTTCTCACACTTTGACGAGGAAAGCGCTTCCTGGAAGAAGATGAAGGGCGCGATGGTGATCTATATCGGCAGCTCCAGCGCAGATATAAGGGCGAAAAAGGAAGTGACATTAAAATAACAAGGTAAAAGATCCTTCGCTGCGCTCAGGATGACACCCCGGTCATCCTGAGGAGCGTAGCGACGAAGGATCTTTTATACAGCAGGACAGAAACATGTATAAATATATAGACATAGGTTTAAACCTCTTCAGTGAGCAGTTCGCCGGGCGGGAAGACGAGACCGTCAGGCGGGCTGCAGACAAAGAGGTGGGAATGATAATAACCGGCAGCTCCGAGCGCAGCTCACGCAAGGCGTCGGCATATGTAAAAGATAAAGAGGGCATTTATGCTACAGCCGGCGTACATCCCCATGACGCAAAAAGCTGGACCGGAGATACAGCAGACAAACTCAGGCAGATGCTTAAAAGTTCCGCAAATATGGTAGCTGTGGGAGAGTGCGGACTGGATTATGACAGGATGTTCTCTCCAAAAGAAAAACAGCTGTATGTATTTGAAGAGCAGATAAAACTTGCGGAGGAACTGGATCTGCCGCTGTTCCTGCATGAGAGGGATGCAGCAGAGGATTTTGCACAGATACTGGGAAGACACAGGGATATCTGCAAAAGAGCTGTGGTGCATTGTTATACCGGCGATAAAGCTACGGCGCTCAGATACCTCAAGCTGGGCTGCATGATAGGCATAACCGGCTGGGTATGTGATGAACGGCGGAATGCCGGACTTCTGGATGCGCTGGATATCATACCGCCGGAGCGGCTGATGGCAGAAACGGATGGACCGTATCTGCTTCCACGGGGGATAAAGGGACTTAAAAACCCCAATGTTTCCGAGAATATAGTATATGTGGTGCGTAAGCTGGCGGAAGTAAAAGGTATTGATGAGGAGAAGCTGAGAGAGATACTACTGGCTAACACTCGCAGCTTCTTCAGAATATGAGATACAATTTAGTGATATTGTACAAAAATGTCTCTCCATTTTGTGAGATGGAGGGGCATTTTTTATATGTTTTTAAATTTATCGGGTATGAACAACAAGTTTCTCGGTTTTTTCTTACAGAAAGCCGTTTTAGAATGAGCATATGGTCGGGCACATTTCATGTGTGGAATGACCGCAACAATTCCAAAATCTATAAGGAGGGAAAAAATGAAAAAGAAGATTTTGTCACTTGCATTAACAGCTGTTATGTCAGTCAGCATGCTGGCAGGCTGTACCGGTGATACCGGCGCAAACACCACAGGTGGTTCCAACGGTGGCTCAACAGGCGGAGTTGAAGAGATCACCTTCATGGTATGGGATGATCTTGAGGCTTCCTCAGACCTTATCACTAAGGGCTACAAGGATTCCATCGATCGTTTCAACAAGGATTTTGAGGGTAAGTATCACTGCACACCTATCACCACAAACCTTGAAGAGTACTACACCAAGCTGAACGCTCTGGTTGCAGCAGGCGAGACCCCCGATGTATTCATCGTATCTCCCGGCCCTAACCTGAATGACTACGTTCTGCCCGGTACCGCTGCAAAGCTGGATGATTACCTGAATGCAGACGGCTGGAAGCAGACATTCACATCTGACGCTGTATTCGCAGGCGGCACCTATGGTGCAGAAGCTAAGGACGGCGCAGGTATCTACGCTATTCCTCTTAACATCGCTGCAGCTTGCGTATTCTACAACACCGAGATGTTTGCAGATGCAGGCGCATCAGTTCCCAAGACTTACAGCGAGCTGCTTACAGCTTGTGATAAGCTGAAAGCTAAGGGCTACACACCTATCACCATTTCTGCAGGTACTGCATGGTGTCTGTCAATGGTAGCTGGTTATCTTTGCGATCGTAACGGCCTGAACCTTCAGGATGTTAAGGATCACAAGACCGATTGGAAAGATGCTAAGGTTATCAATGCCGGCAAGCAGATCCAGGAGCTGTCACAGTACTTCCAGCCTACCGCAGCTGGTGATGACAACGATATCGCTACTGCAGCATTCTACAATGGCCAGGCTGCAATCCTGATCCAGGGTTCATGGGCAATCGGCCAGATCAATGGTAGCTGCTCAGATCCTGATTTCCCCAACAAGGTTGGTGTGTTCGCATTCCCCGCTGTTGACGGTTCTTCAGCAGATCCTAACCGTGTAATCGCTAAGTCCGACTCCCTGGCTATGAGCTCAAGCAGCCAGCACAAGGATGCAGCAGTTCAGCTTATGAAGTACTTCGTAGATGATACCGCTCAGAAGTACACCGCTGAAAAAGGTGGTAAGATCCCTGTAACCAAGGTTCAGTATGATGAGAGCGTTGCTCCCCCTGAGCTGTCATATGTTATGGACGTATTCAAGAACGCAAGCGCTACCTTCGGATTCTACAACGAGTCACTGGCTGATACCGAAGCTGGTTCAACCTTCGATAACTGCTTCGTAGATATCTTCACCGGTACCGATCCCGATAAGGCACTTGATCCCATCCAGCAGTACTATGAGGCTAATGTTTGGTAAGTAACACAAATTAAGTAAGATTTGGTCAGCACCTGTATTTCCTATGCAGGTGCTGACTTTCCTAGGGGAGGATTTATGGACAAGCTTCTTAGAAAAAAATCAAACATCATCCTTTTTCTGGCACCGGCTTTTATTTTGTTCACGGTGGTTCTTTTCTTTCCGATATGTAAAGCGTTTTATTATTCGCTTTGCAACTATAAGACCAATTATCCCATTGAATTTGCGGGAGTGGACAACTACGTAAAGCTGTTTACCAAGGATGAAACTATGAAAACGGCTCTTAAGAATTCAATATTCTTTATGATATTTTCTTGTGTAACCCAGTTGCTCTTCGGTCTGGTACTGGCAGCACTGCTTACCAATATCAAGAAGGGACGTAACCTTTTCAAAAATATTTACTATCTGCCCTGTGTACTGAGCTCTGCAGCTCTGGGTCTTTTGTGGATGTTCGTGTTCACACCTACACTTGGTATTAATAAGATGATGGAATCATTAGGGATCATTGAAAACTATGCTGACGGTCCCCAGTGGTTATTTAATACAGACGGATTCATCATACTGCCCATCATAGTAATCTCTTTCGTAGCATTATGGCAGTATGTAGGTCAGTCAATGATGCTCTATATGGCACAGATATCAGGTATAAGCAGTGATATCTATGAGGCTGCGGCTATCGACGGATGTACATCTACTCAGGCGTTCTTCCAGATAACCCTGCCTCTGATCAAGCCCATGGTTGCTACGGCAATGAGCCTTAATGCAATCGGATCTCTTAAATTCTTCGATCTTGTTTATAACATGATACCTGAAGGTTTCCTGGGTAACAGGGCACACGTTCTGGCTACGCATCTGTATGACCAGGCATTCAAGTTCAACAAGCTTGGCTACGGTTGTGCCATCGGTGTTGTATTGCTGATCATGTGTCTTATCGTGACATTCCTTATCAACAAGTTTGTCAAGGTTGAAAGTTACGAATAAGCAGGCCATTTACAGAGATATCCAAAGGAGAAATTAGGATGAATGTTGAAATTGATAATAGTGTAGTCGAAAAAGACAAAAACAAAAGAAAAGTAGTTCATGGCCTGATATATGCATTTCTTATCATACTGGCCCTGATCTATCTGCTTCCGCTGCTCTGGGTGCTGCTCACATCATTAAAAGATGATGCGATACTTATGACTTCACCCTGGGCATTCCCGGAACACCTTATGTTTGAGAACTACAGCTATGCATGGACGATGGGACATCTGGGAACAGCTACCCTGAACTCTTTCATAGTTTGTGTTACCACACTGCTGGTATCCATGATAGTGGGTTCCATGGCTGCATTTGCAATAGCAAAACTGCGTTGGAAATTCTCTAAGCTGACTCTTACCTATTTCATGATAGGTATGATGATCCCCATCCACTGCGTGCTGATACCTCTGTTTATACAGTTCTCATCATGGAAGCTGACGAATTCACTTGTAGGTCTGATCATACCTTACGTGACATTCTCACTTCCCATCACCATCTATATAATGGTGGGATTCTTTGAGAGTATCCCCAACGAGCTTTTTGAGGCGGCAGTAATCGATGGATGCTCCGTTCCTCGTATGTTTGTTCATGTAGCTCTGCCTATGGCAAGAACCGGTTTCATGGTAACAGGCCTTATGTCATTCGTAAGTAACTGGAACGAGCTGCTCCTTGCAATGGTATTTATCTCAAAGGAAGAAGTAAAGACACTTCCCGTTTCGCTGACGAAATTCGTTGGACCATATCATACGAATTATACCCAGATGTTTGCAGCCATAGTTATAGCGGTCATTCCTACGATCATCGTTTACTGTATCTTTGCAAACCAGATCGTTGAAGGTCTTACTGCAGGTGCTGTTAAGGGTTAATTCAGGGGGGAGTATATATATGCCGCAGCTTTGCGGCGGAAAAAGGCGGCCAATGAGGGGCCGCTTTTTTCGCGGTGATAAATGTGGTATTATAAGTATCAATATTATGGTGTCATTCTGAGGAGCGAAGCGACGAAGAATCTTATAATGAGAGGAGATAACAAAATGGATGTTGAAAAAATCCTTGCAGCCTGTGACCACACATTGCTGCTGCAGACAGCTACATTAGACGAGATCAAGGCTTTATGTGATGATGCGTTGAAGTATAAGACGGCATCTGTCTGCATACCGCCCTGCTATGTGAAAGAAGCGCATGAGTATGCCGGACCTGAGCTTAAGATATGCACGGTCATCGGCTTCCCGAACGGTAACATGACCACGGCGGCAAAGGTATTCGAAACAAAAGAGGCGCTGGAAAACGGTGCTGATGAGATCGACATGGTCATCAATGTGGGGCGCCTGAAAGCCGGGGATAAGGAGAGTGTTTTATCCGAGATAAAGCAGATAAAGGCAGCCTGCGGAGAGCATGTACTAAAGGTTATCATTGAGACCTGCCTGCTCACGAAAGAAGAGAAGATAGCTATGTGTGAGATAGTGACAGAGTCGGGGGCTGATTTTATTAAGACTTCAACGGGCTTCTCTACCGGCGGCGCAACCTTTGAAGATGTGGCGCTGATGGCTGAGCATGTGGGAAAGAACGTAAAGATAAAAGCTGCAGGCGGCATCTCATCTCTTGAGGATGCAGAGAAGTTTATGGAGCTGGGAGCTTCCCGCCTGGGTACCAGCAGGATAGTGAAGATAGTGAAGCAGGGATAAGATTCTTCGCTTCGCTCAGAATGACAGGAATGTCTCAGAATGACAGGGAGGCCAAGGAATGGCAGGGAGTGTCATCCTGAGGAGCGCAGCGACGAAGGATCTTTTGCAGGGATATAAACTTATGATCTTAGAATTTAACGACGATCTTGACCTGAAAAAAATAGCCGACAGCGGGCAGTGCTTCCGCTGGGAAGAACTGCCGGATGGGGGATTTCGTGTGCCCTATAAAGACGGCTGTCTTATCATAAGAAAACTGTCTGGGGATTCTTACGAGCTTTCCTGTTCTGGAGATGAATATGAAAGTATGTGGAAGGATTATCTGGATGCAGATACCGACTATCGCAGCATACGTGGCAGGATAAGCAAAAAGAAGGATCCTTTTCTGTATGCCGCAGCTGCCGATCAGCAGGGGATAAGGATACTTAAGCAGGATCCCTGGGAGGCGCTGATAAGCTTTATAATCTCCCAGAACCGCAATATCCCCGCCATAAAAAGATCCATAGAGCTTCTGTGTGAACGTGCGGGTAAGAAACGTAAAGACCCGGAAGGAAAGAGTTATTACAGTTTTCCTACAGCCAAAGCTGTAAATGCAATGCCGGCTGAGGCACTGGCTGAATGCCGCCTGGGCTACAGGGATGAGTATATCAAAAGGACAGCGGCTCTGGTATGCAACGGCGGTCTTGATATTGGCGGACTTATGCAGTGCAGTGAGGAGCAGGCATTTGATAAGCTGGTATCGCTCCATGGCGTCGGGAAGAAAGTTGCAAGCTGCGTTATGCTCTTTGGACTGCATTTTATCAATGCGTTTCCCATAGATGTCTGGGTTAAGCGTATCCTTGAAAACGAATACCCCGGCGGTTATCCCATGGAGGAATACGCGCCTTATAACGGGATCTATCAGCAGTACATGTTTGCATATTACAGGAAACTGCACGAATAGACATTTTTTTCGGGTATATATGGTGATTTTTTCCCCTTGCCCGAAGGTCTTTAATCCAGTAAAATATTTTTGTTGTATTTTTTATCCTGAGTGCAGACTGCTCTGTGTCATCCTGAGGAGCGCAGCGACGAAGGATCTTATTTCAAAATGAAAATAAAAAAATGGAGGTTATATAAATGAGTGTTTATGCAGGAATCGATCTTGGAACATCGGCTGTAAAGCTCCTTCTGATGGGAGAGGACGGTAAGATAATCAGAACCGTATCCAAAGAATATCCTATCAATTTCCCCAAGCCGGGCTGGAGCGAGCAGAATCCCGAAGACTGGTTTGAGCAGTCTTTTGCAGGCCTGGACGAGCTGACTGAGGGCTATAAGGATCAGCTTAAGGGCATCAGCTTTGGCGGACAGATGCATGGTCTGGTTGCACTGGATGCTGATGATAAGGTTATCCGTCCCGCTATCCTCTGGAACGACGGACGTACCATGAAAGAGTGCGATTACCTTAATAATACCATCGGCAAGGACGTTCTTTCCAAAGAGACCGGAAATATCGCATTTGCCGGCTTTACAGCACCCAAGGTGCTTTGGATAAAGGAAAATGAGCCTGAGAATTTTGCAAAGATCGCAAAGATCATGCTACCTAAGGATTATCTGGCTTACCGTTTAAGCGGCGTGCATGCAACGGACGTTTCCGATGCTTCCGGTATGCTGCTTTTTGATGTGGCAAACAGAAAGTGGTCCGATAAGATGTGTGAGATCTGCTCTGTTAAGCCTGAATGGCTGGCAAAGATCTTTGAGAGCTATGAGGTGATCGGAAATCTTAAGGCAGATCTGGCTGAGAAGCTGGGCGTATCCGCAGATGTAAAGGTTATTGCCGGCGCAGGCGACAATGCTGCAGCAGCTATCGGAACCGGAACCGTAGGAGACGGCGACTGCAATATCTCACTGGGAACCAGCGGTACCGTATTTATCTCTTCAAACAAGTATTCGGTAGATGATCATAACGCTCTTCACTCCTTTGCACATGCAAACGGTAAATGGCATCTTATGGGCTGCATGCTTTCGGCTGCAAGCTGCAATCAGTGGTGGATGAGCGATATCCTTAAGGATAAGGATTTTGCAGGTGCACAGGCAGGCATCACCAAGCTTGGTGAGAATCACGTATTCTTCCTGCCTTATCTGATGGGTGAGCGTTCGCCTCACAACGATCCCGAAGCAAAGGGTGCATTCCTTGGCATGCGTATGGATACCACCCGCGAGGATATGGTACAGGCCGTATTCGAAGGCGTGGCATTCGGTCTTAAGGATTCCCTTGAAGTAGCAAAGGCTTCCGGCATCGATATCAAGCGTACCAAGATCTGCGGCGGCGGCGCAAAGAGCCCTCTTTGGAGAAAGATCATGGCTAACGTGACCGGTCTTGCTGTTGATACCATCGAGAGTGAGGAAGGCCCCGCACTTGGCGGCGCAATGCTGGCAGCAGTAGGCTGCGGTGCATTCGCTTCTGTTGAAGAGGCTGCAAAGGCTATCGTTAAGATAACCGGTACAGTTGAGCCTGAGCCCGAACTGGTTGCTAAGTATCAGGAGAGATACGAAGTGTTTAAGAAGCTGTATCCGACCCTTAAGCCGGTTTATCCGCTGATGTAATCGATCTGTCATCCTGAGCGCAGCGAATGATCTTTAAAGGACCACTGGGATTGTTCCCTGTGGTCCTTTTTTAGCGAATTTGAAGACAAAAGGACCGTCCCCGTGTCATCTATTTCGGTTTACATATTTGCCAATAGCTGTTGCTGGTAATGGTATCGGGCTTTGTGGTATATTATTATAACCGCAGTAACGAAGGTGTGGATATATACATCTTCCGGAAAGAGGGAATGTAACAATGATTAAAATTGATAAGAATGATCCTAATAATGATCCGCTGGCAGCCGCTTTGATCGGAGTCGGGATAATCGTGTCGTTTGTGGCTATAATGGCTGTCTATGCTGTGCCGTTTAATTATAAGCCTGAGGTCATGATCGGAGAAGAGGGACTGCGTGAGATACGGAAGTATCTGCATTTACTGCTGCTTTGCCAGGGACTTGTGTTAGTGGGACTGCCCGCTTTATATGTGATCTTTGACATTGTTTATCATCTGATAAGGCATAAACCGCTAAGACCTGTATCTATAATTGTGCCGTTAGTGGGAGGGCTGCTCTTTTCTTTGATGGTAGTGCCGGTAAGACTGAGCGGCGTCGAGGCGCAGAGCAGGCGTTTTCCCGGTGGTAAACTGCAGCAGGTCATTTGTCTTCTTGATGCAGTAAACAAGGATATGAACGCTGAACCGGTGGTTGTTCTTGAAGACGGGGAGCTGTTCCTTATAGATCTTCGCTATAGTCATTCATACTCGACAGGCAAGGGAAGACCTTCTTATATAAAGGAGTATGAGCTGCATAAAAAAGGAGGCGAAATCATATGCCAGATCTCTGCTGCGGAATATCAGGAGATGAAGCCCGGAATAAACAAGCTTGCCAGACATACCGTCAGATGCTATCCCAATTCAGGGCTCCTGTATGATATTGACGGGGGTGCGGAACTCCTTACTGAGGATGAGCTCCTGGCTTCTATATACACGATCACTTATGATAATGATGGCTATATACGCTGGGTAGGTCCTTCGGCAGACATAGAGCTTTATAACCTGGGAATGAACTATTACATAGATGGGGAACTTAGGCTGGTCCGTAATGCTGAAGACAGGCATATTGACGATCCGATGTTTTTTGACGGCCGTAATAATTCAGCATATCTGACTGCAGTATATAATAACCATTACAGACGTGTTAGCAATATTCTGGAGGTTACGGATGTAATAGAAACTCCTTTCGGTGATCTGCCTTCAATACCTACAGATACACCGGGTGTTTATATGGCGTTGGAGAAGGATCCGGGGCATGATATAGAGATGCAAGGTTTGGAAGATTACCCGGCAGATGAGAGGGGGACAGGTGGTGAAAAGGATGAAGAGGATGATCCTTTAACAGATGGGCAGGATACGGAAAAATATGATGCGGTCCGGGACGGCAGTCAGGATGACGGATCAGTTGAATGGGAGCCCGATCCGGAAGTGACACAGGGTGTGGAAGGAAGCTATTTTATCACAGCGGATGAGCTGCTGATCAAGGAGGACAATCCCTATTATTCCAATATCATGAATGCGATAGATGCACTTGCAGATGCGCCTGAGATCACGGTAGGTAAGGAGTTTAAGCGCTGGAGCCCGATCGCGGGTCTGAGCCTTAAACACAGTAACGGGGAAACGGATTTTGTAGTATACATGAATATCGATATTGAAAAGTATGAAACTGCGCCGCAGTCGGAAGCGGATGTATACTTCCGCATTAACGGTAAATTGCAGGGAGAGTTTGTGGTACGCTATCTTGCCTTTGAGCCGGAGCTGAAAACCCTGTGGGATATCTTGGAGAACTTGAGGTGATGCTATAATAAAAGTGGACACGGAAGGGTAGAAAAAAACTCTTAATGTATTAGAATATAAGAGGATGATCTACCAGGAAGG
>CAMVRS010000067.1 GCA_947169935.1 uncultured Lachnospiraceae bacterium | reverse complement strand
TCCGATGATACCTATGCGGTGCAGCTTTTGGAAAGGATATGAAAAGCCGGAAAAAAGCGTTCTGTCTCCATACTTCTTGCAAAGGCCGTCAATGATGATAGTCTTATTTCCCATGCGGGACGAAAGTGAGCTGAGCTCAAGCTCCCTTTCTTCTTCGGGACGCTTCCTGTCCTTAAGCTCCTCAAAACGTTTGATGTGCGCTTTCTGCTTTGTAGACCGTGCCCTGGCTCCCCTGAGCATCCAGGCAAGGTCTTTCTTATATAACGCAGCCGCCTTGCGTTCCGCAGCCTGCTCGTAGTCCATGCGCTGCTCTTTCATCTCAAGGTAGCCGGAATAGTTTGCCGTATAACGGTATGCATTTCCCTTATCTATTTCTACGATCTGATCCGTCACTTCATCCAGGAAATAACGGTCGTGTGTAACCATAAGGATAGCGCCGCGATAACGCTTAAGGAATTCCTCAAGCCATTCTATCATCTCGGAATCAAGATGATTGGTAGGCTCATCAAGTATAAGGAGATCGGCCGGGGTCATGATCGCAGCCACCAGCGCAGCGCGTTTTCTCTGCCCGCCCGAGAGTATGGAAGGACTGCATTCAGGATCATCGATGCCGAACTTAGCCAGATTCGCTTTGATCTCTCCCATCTTATCCCAATGATCCCCGCCCGCGTAAATAGAAGCGGTTACGTTCTCCAATACCGTTTTATCAGCATCAAACTCAGGATCCTGCGGGAGATAGGATATCCGTATACCGGTCCCCATCACAACAGCTCCCTCATCCGCACTTATAACGCCCGCCGTGATCCCCAGCAGCGTTGACTTGCCGGTACCGTTTGCACCCACAACACCTATCTTATCGGAATCATCTATCCCAATGCAGACGTTGTTCAATACGGGTTTTGACATATAAGTCTTCGATATATTTTCCAGGTTAAGTATATTCAAATCGATTCACAGCCCAAAATATTATGCTCCATACTCTCCAGCAGATCATGGGAATCATCTTCAATATGAGAAAGATAAGTTACCATCAGTTCCCGTCCGGGAAGTATATAGCATTTCTGTTTCCATTTCCCGTTAATGCTGAAGCCGTCGCGGTATTTCCAGATAAAATATCCGTATCCGCCTTCGCGGTTCATCTGCTGAACAGCCGTCGCCTCATTCACATATGCTTCCGAAAGAATACGCTGACCGTTATAAACACCTTTATTATACAGCAGCAATCCTATACGGCTCAGATCATGAACACTCATCTGCATCCCGGATGCACCATAAAAATAACCATCCGGGCATCTTGTATATTCATAACGCGTTATACCCAGAGGTTTCATAAGTTTTTCATCTATATAAGCGGCAAGATCCGTTCCTAAAGCTTCCGACAGCGCAACGCCTGTAAGATACGCGCTGATATTACTGTAATCAAATGTCTTTTCATCAGGATCCGGGATATCACAGGCCAGAGAAAAATCAAGCCAGCTGTCTCCCCCGGCTCTGAAGGGAAAACCTTTAACAGACATGGTAAGAATCCTTTTGACCGTGATCTTCTCCCATACTTCACATTGTCGCTGCGAAAGCTTATTTATCCTGTCCTTTGGCATATACGAAAGCAGCGGAAGGTTAATATCGAACTTCCCTTCATCCGCAGCGATCCCGACAGCTGCAGACAATACCGTTTTAGTCGCCGAATAGATTTCGTGAAGATTTTCTTCCGTATCCCCGAATCTGTGCGTCAGCTCTCCCTTTTCATATACCTCTGCGCCAAAAACATTCCATTTATTCTTTACTATATCATCTGTAAAAGCTTCAAAATTCATTTACGGCCTCCGCAGGGACTGTATCACGATTTCCTGTTATTCTTTTTAAGAAATTCTATAAACTCATTCTCCGGCAGCGGTTTTGAAAAAAGAAATCCCTGAATGTATTCAATATTTATATCCAGCATTGCATTAAGCTGCTCTTTGGTCTCAATACCCTCGGAAATGATCTTCATATCCATGCTATGCATGATATCTGCCATTCCGGCCAGAATACGTTTCACCTTATCATTCTTAAAATACGACTGTGTGAATTTATAGTCGAACTTGATATTTCTTACCGGCAGATTAACAAAGTAATCCAGATTGGACTGTCCCGTGCCGAAATCATCCAGTGAAAAGCTGATACCCTTATCGATCAGCCGCTCCATATTTGATAAAAGCAGTTTTCTGTTTTTATTGACTGCCGTCTCCGTTATCTCTATATTGATCATATTGGGATCAACATGATACTTGTTTATATATTCCAGTACAAATTTCGTAGGATTCTCGTAATCAAACTGTGCCGCAGAAACATTGATCTCTATGCATTCTATGCCAAGCACCTGTGCGCTGCCCTCTTCCAGAAAGGCACACACCTTTTCGAATACCCTTTTCCCAAGCGGTATGATCTGACCGTTTTCTTCAGCCACGGGAATGAACTCACCCGGCAAAACGTACCCGCCATCCTTTCTGCGTATACGTACCAGCGCCTCGGCCGCCGTGAAACCTTTTCTGACGGCATTATAGATCGGCTGATAGAATACCTCTAACCTGTCTTCCTTAAGCGCCTGGTCTATCATATCCCTTATGGCATTCTGATTCCGCATCTTCTGCAGCAGTTCTTCATCGGCTATCGTTATCTCCTGCTGTTCATTTTCATAGGTATGGAGAAATTTAAAGAATTCATCAGGTCCCATAAGCATATCGCTGTCAGGTATCAGCATATAGGTCGCTTTTGCGGGAACATCCGTAACCGCATCCTTACGCAGTTTCAAAAGCTTCATACGGTCATGCATACGGTCACCATCATCATAGAGGACTCCAAACATCTGATCGGAGAGTTTGAATACCGGCTCCGGTCCAAGCTCGGAAATTCCCTTGACGGTACGCATAACGGTACTGCGTTCCATCGCAAAATCAACGGTATCCGTTATATAATTGATCTTCGCCGTAAAAAAGGCGAACTTCCTGTCATAACGGTAGCGGTCTTTTATACAAAGCGACAAGGCATCTGTATTAAATGCACCTGTTTCATTATCAATATACTCACTGGGATTCTCCAGCTGGATATACAGGATAACCATACCAAAGGCTGAGGCAAAACCTATAAGTAAAAGCCCGGGAATAATAAACTGTATGAGTGCCGCAAGCATCCAGATCGCCTGCCATAAGAATACGGCCAGAAACCGCCTTAAAGAAACCAGCTTACGACATACCAGCGATATAACAAGCGTTGACAGGGTATAAATACCGGCCAGAATATACGCCGCCCCTGTTGCCGGGCCTTTCGAATAAACCACCCTGCCTTCCATAAAAAAATCGATAGGCAATATTGCCACCGCCGCCTCACCGAAAACGAATATCAGCATATAGACAGCCTGCAGTATCCTTGAGCTTTTAACCCTCGGCAATATACTGGTAGCGGCGTAGTTGAAGCTCATATAGCCCTGCATTACCAGGATCATAATATAAAGTTTGCAGATGATCCTTGTTACCGTATCATTAAAGTCATAATGGACACTGTGGTATATAGCCACGACCGAAAGTATGTCAAATATCAGACAGAAGAAGCAGACGATCACCGCCTTGATAAAGAGCGAACGGTTTACAAGGTCAAGCTTCTTATTACAAAGAAACATGACCAAAACGACACTCATTATAAATAACGCACAACACTGAAGTTCAATATTCATATTCTAAATCTGACTATAATCCTGACCCTTTATGCTGCTTATCATTGTCTTACCTGTTCATTGAAATCATTATAGTTTATTTACCCCGATAAAACAATCAGATCTATATTGTTTTAATATTACGGCATTATCCGGTATCTTTGTCATCCCAGCCCTATCTCTTTATATATTCCTTCAATGAACGGCGATTTGTAGTTTATATACCCGTCCATATCTTCCGGATAAAGAGCTGCCCCTTCTTCTTTTATACGGCTGTATTCACGAACTGCTTCCGGATGCGAGCGCAGATAATCCCTGAAGCTGATATGCCTTTTAAGCTCGGGGGAATCTGCGGGGCAGACATACAGATGATGCTTCAGCAAGTGCTCTTTGCCCACATACTTAAACGCCTCCCGTCCTGCCACACCCAGATCTCCTTCGTGCGTATAGCCTATTTCGCCAAGCTTAAGGACTACATCATTAAGTACTGAATAATCCGCGATAACTATATCGATATCTATTATGGGTTTGGCAGAAAGGCCTTCGACAGAAGTGCTTCCGACATGTTCAATGCGTAAAGCCAGGTCTCCGATGGCTTCCTTTATCTCCTTTTCGATATCTTTAAAATTCTGCTTCCAGGTCTCATCATAAGCCGTAACCACCACACGTTTTGCTGCCATAAAATATACCCTCCTCCTTAAGGTGCCTGTCACCATGAACAAAATATGAACTTGTTCACATTTTGTTCATGGTGACAGGCACCAGGTCTGTTTCAGTCTTATAGAATGTATAACAGCCGCAGTCCAGTAATTTACCCTTATCATCGGTGATATCTACTTCAACGGTGATAAGATGCGCGCCGCCTCTTTTAAGCCTGGCGTCACAATAGATGTACTCCGTATCGATGGCCGGTGCCAGGAAATGCAGGCTGCCTTCTATCGTAGTCACGGCTTTCCCGGACATATTGGCCAGGGTGCCTGCGACGGTGTCCGCCAGAGAATACAGGCTCCCGCCATGCATGGATCCGTAGGGATTCTTATATTTAGCATCAAAGGGCATCCTGCCCCTGGCATGCTTATCATCCAGTTCCGTCAGCTCTATATTTAAAAACTTAATGAATTCACTCTCCTTAAGTAATCCTGTAACACTCTGTGCTATATCACTCATAACTTTTTCCTCCGTAAACGGTACCCTTATACTATATACGACATGTCATTGATGTGTCTTACACGGTGCTTCCCGTCATCACCCACAAGCATATGGGAAACTCCTCCGGCAGGTCCGTGAATATCTATCCTGTAATAGGATTCGACTGTAAGTCCCAGATACATGGCATTCCAGATACTCAGCAGATCCCCGTGGGATACGATCACTATGTTTTCTTCGTCACCTGCCATAACTTCCTCATAAAATGGCAGCAGCCGGTTCCATGCATCCCTTCTGCTTTCTCCATCGGAAAACAGTCTGTCATCTACGGTCTTTTCCGGACACTCGATGTTATCACGAAGCCACTGCACGGATTTCCCGCAGCACCTTCCCAGATTTCTTTCTCTTAATTCTTTCCGGAGGACCGGCACTATCCCAAGATACTTAGCGATCTCATCTGCCGTCTGTTTTGCTCGCTTCAGATCCGATGAATACATGATAACGTTTTTTCCTGCCAGTTCATCTTTTAGTTTCTTTCCTATATGGTCCGCCTGGCTTTTTCCAAGCTCCGTCAGATCCCAGTCTGTCCAGGATCCTACCATCCCGTTGGTATGATGAACCGATTGAGTATGCTGGACTGTGATAATGTGCTTCATATGATACCCCCTGTTTCATTTTTAATGGTTTCCGCTCCCTCCCGGAATAAAGATATCAAATTCCATTTCCTTCTTTTCCGGATCTGCTTTAACATAAATATCCCCGTACAGTTTACGCGCTATCTCCCTGGCCTCAAACAGGCCTATGCCGCTGCCCGGGATGTCCGCAGCATTAGAGCCCCTCCAGAAACTGTTAAAAAGATAAGGGAGCTCGTTTTCATCAGGTACTTCACCTTTATTCTTAACAGCAAAATAGTATCCGTCGCTTTCCTTATCCAGGCACACCGTTATCCCGCCGCCGTTTCCGTATTTAAGCGCATTTTCCATCAGCTGGGAAAGCATCCTGCATATACCGCCCTTATCACTTTTGATTATCGCATTATGTCCCGTCTCTATCGATAAAGGGATCCGCAGCATCTTCAGTCTGTTACCGAATTCCTCATTAAGAAACTCCTCAAGTTCCTTAATATAAAAGGATTCAATATGTGGTTCGAAATCCACTATCCCGCCGGAAGCTTTATCTATCAGCTCTTTGACCAGCTCCGCAACATCATCGGCATTCCTGCTTATCTTTGCTGCCACTTCGGCATCCTTTTCGTTTACTTTACCATCCGGCTGATAAAGACCGGTACTTATAGCATCGGCGTACAGCTTGATATTTGCAACAGGGGTTTTTATGCCATGGGCTATCGTAGTCATCATGGTCATATGATCTTTGCTTAGTGCGTTGATCCTTTTCTTATTATTTTCAAGCCTGTCACTCAGCATATTTATTCCCCAGATAAAACGTCCGAAGAGCCTGTTCTTTGTCTCCGGCAGTTTCCCGGATATTTCATTTTTCGACATCTTCTCGGGATACGAAGCCAGTTTTCCGAAAGGACGAAGAACCGAAGCATTGATATATACGCAGATACCAAGGGTAATGATAAATGCGATAAGCAGGCAGACATTCATAAGTATCCTCAGGCGGCTGTCCACCGGATCATTAAACTCGAATACAACAAAACCTATGATACTGTCATCATTATGCAGTGCCCATATCTTTTCTGCATTATCCTCCCTGTTTAAAAGCGATACCTCACTGTTACCGTTTTCGGCCGGTATATAATACACCCTTTCGGGAAGTCCGCTTCCGGAAAGCGCAGCTTCTTTCTTCAGATCTTCATTCCGGAGAAGATCAGTTATATCTGCCTCTATCTTATCCGCGTCCGGACTGCCGGTCCTCTCCTGCAATGCATAAAAAAAGCGATTCATATATATGTCCGACTTATCATTACGTTCCTTATTGTATGCAGAGAACAAAAGATTAGCACACACAAAAAGAATAACAAAAAGAAGCACTGCCACGGCAAAAAGCTTCCCCAGCTTCTTCATGCCTTAGCGCCCCCGAACTGATATCCCACTCCCCAGACAGTCTTTATAAGCTGCGGATCTTTGGGATCCTCTTCGAATTTTTCACGCAGCCATCTGATATGGACGTTTAAACTGCCCTGTTCGCTGAAGGAATCGATACCCCATACTTCGTTAAACAGTTTATCCTTATTGATAACCTGTCCCGGATGTTTCATCAGATATTCCAGCAGGGCAAATTCCTTGCCGGTCAGCGTGATCTCTTTATCATCTTTATAAACCTTCCTGTTGTTAAGATCCATTGAGATGTTTTCGCAGGTCAGCAGCTGCCTGTCTTCTGCCAGATCGTATGCCCTGCGCAGCAGCGCTTTGATCTTAAATCCCAAAACAGGGATCGAAAAAGGTTTATCAATATAATCATCTGCCCCCACCTGAAGACCGAGTATCTTGCTCTGGTCATCGGTGCGCGCACTCATCATCAGGACCGGGATCTTCCTGGTACGTCTTATCTCCTGCAGCGCCTCGTATCCGTCCATTCCCGGGAGCATAACGTCAAGAAGCAGCATTTTAAATGCTGCATTCTCCAGCAGTTCCATCCCTTCTTCCGCGCTCATCCTCCATTCAACACTGTAGCCTTCGCGGATAAGAAAGTCGGTGATAAGCCTGCCCAGTTCTTCATTATCTTCGATAACCAGTATATCAGTCATATACCTATGATACGTCTTTTTGTGATCATTTACAATAATCAATACTTGCCCACCTTCACGTATTCCGGTATGTCGGCTGCGCAGTGCTCTGTTGTAAAAGCCACGTTTATATCACCAGTAGCATAATCCACGATAACGGTATGAACCGTATTACTGTTATGTACATTGACTACACCGTACAGATCAACGGTCTCCTGAGCCATCATCGCCTTCACGTCTGCAGCAGAGAACGCTTCCTTTTCGCCGACCCATTTATTATACTTTTCGAAACGGTCCAGATTAAAATCCACTCCTGTAAAACTGTCCTTATTTCCCTTTGTGGCAAATGAATTAACTATGCACAGCGCATCGGGATGATCCCATTTAAGCCCCTCCATCAGTTCCGTATCAGTCCCGCGCAATACAGACTTTGCTCTGCCTGCTGCCTGTACTTCGCTTGTAGCATTCTCGCAGCAGAATGCATCTTTTTTATCTGTAACAAGTATATTGTTGCACCAGGTAAAATCACCGCTTATACCCACCAGGAACTCACCGGCATCCCGGGCATTATCAAATTCTTCCAATGCATATCTCAATTCAAAGGTATAACACTTTTTTCCTTCATATACGAAAGGCATACCTTCCTGCGCAGAAGATGAAGAACCTATATCAAGTATTGCCAGCATAACGCCGTCATCATTTATTGCAGTAATTATATCAAGGATTCCCAGCATGCTTATACCGGTCAGGGATCTGTCTGCTTTTTTCATGTGTGTAACCGCATGTATCTTCGTCATCTGGTCACTGCTGCCTATCGACCACTCAAGATTACGCATTGTGATGCGCTCTCCCGTTGCCGTCATACTGCCTCCCAGAGACAGTGCACTGCAGGCTGTAGGCCTTAACGCATCAGGTATCATCTGCATGGTCAGCACTTCAATATAACTCAGTACTCCGTTTTCCGAATAGCCTTCTTCACCGTCAGCCATTGTCTTTGCAAAGCTTTCTATCTCCTGTCTGTATTCTTCCGGAATGCCTGCTTCCAAAGTCATAATGCGCTCTTCCAATGCCTCATAATTTACAGTTCTTCCCGAAAACGCATCCCTGATATTTTCATACAGATACGGTTCAAAACCCTGTCCGTATCCGGGAACCGCCTCACGGATCAGAGCCGCATATGACGCTCCCACTTCAGCAGGACTGCCATTTTCATAATCAAGGGTCACATCATAATATGACGCATACTTTTTTATCTCACATAAACCGTCAGCAGATGAAAATGTTTCCAGTAATGTATCCTCTTTGCTTTCATCAGAATAAACAGCTTCCCGGTCTGTATTTACAGTTCCCACCTTTATCATCCCGCCCGTACCGGTAAAGAGTGCGCTGCTGCCGCAGGCGCATAATGCAGGAATCATAGCAAGAACCGCCGGTAATATTATGTTTTTTATCTGTTTTCTATTCATTTCTCACTCTCCATATTTTTATACGGTCCATGGTTTTGAAAGATACAAGTAAGACTGCCGTTATGATACATACCGTTCCCAGTGACAGACTTAAAAGCGCGCTTATTCCGGGCGGTGCTATATAAAATTCTGCCACTCCCAAAACTGCTTCACCGATCTTTCCGAAAACCATTCTGCAGACTGTGAAGGACATCAGTGCTGCTGCCACTGCTCCTATCACCACCAGCAGCAGTATCCTTTCATATTGCCATCTTCTTATGCTCCCGTTATCTACGCCGAGACTCTTCAGCATTGCGATATCCGAAGTCTCTTCTTCCATAAAGGTCTGCTGGTATAGAAATGTCATTGCAAAGACCGTTATCGCTATTATACTTCCCGTAGTCAGCATCAGCATGTCAAGCATGGTACCGAATTGGTTTCCCAGGTCATAATCCATCACCTGGTCAAAATCCCATATCAGAATATCCTCATTAAGCGCACGCATCTTTTCTATATAGTCATGATATTCACTGTCCGGTACATCCAGTCCTTCGTTAAACACCCACCAGTCATCAGCTACGATATCATCCCCGTTCGGGATCATAAATACTTCGTAATTATTCGCAGTCTCAATATACGCCGTTACAATAAAATCCCTGCAGACGGTCTCCTGGTTAAAACCATCAGAGTCATATACTTTATATTCCAGGCTTATGGTATCACCCAGGTTGATACCTCTTAATTCTTTCAGGATATGGGATACCGCAACTTCATTAGGCAGATGCGGCGTTCTGCCGCCCTTGTTGATCTTCACCCTTTCTATTTCATAATCACCGAAATTTAAGATAATACCATCCTTGTTGTCCGGACTGATAAGAAAAGCCTCCTGCTCATCAACGATCTGTATATTAAGCGGTATGCCGTTTTCGTTATAGAATCTTTCATAATACAGAAATGCATTTCTATAGCTTCCTTCCTGATCGATGATCCGATCCCGCAGTTCATCCATTGGCCGTATAAGTAATTCCCTGTCTGCCATCTGCCAATAAGACCTGCGGAAATCATCACTTACTATGGTTGACTTGATCTGACTCACCAGCAGCAGTACCACTATTCCCATCGTATAGCTTATTATCAGGTACAGGTATCTTTTTATCCTTCCGCTGATATCGCAGGATGCCAGGAAAAACGGCACCGACATCCTCCTGCTCTTATGAAGAAACACTCCGGGAAGCTTCTTAAACCTTTCTCCCCTGTTTTCTCCGTGAATTGTATCCATTACAGATATCTTTTTCATCCTCCTAAGCGCCATATATGAAAACAGCACCATAAGAGCGATAAAGATAACAGTTGTGATCACTCCCAGTATCAACAGCACTTCAGGCTGGGGATTAAGTGTATTGGATATAAAATTGCGTATCATATATCTGCATATAAATGTGCCCGCAAAGATGCCTATGATACCGCCGACAACAGCAAATGCAATATATTTAACTATAAACAGTGATCTGTAGGACAGGGAATCCACACCAATAGCCTTCATAGTGCCTATCTCGCGTTCTTCTCTTTTAATTGTGGCACGCAGGCTGAATCTTATACACATGAATATAAGTACAATAAGCGATACTCCCATTAAGATCATAAATACACCTATGATCAGCGCGACCATTGCCTCATTAGTCATTGTATTTGTCTTTGCCGTAGTTATATGATCGACTGTTCCCTGTATCTTTCCTTCTGCCCCAAGGTTCTGAAGCTTAAGGTTTAGATCCCATCCCCAGTTCCTGAGCTCCGCCAGATTCCGGAACGGCTTTGTCAGTTTTATTTCATAAAGATCCGTTAATCCCCAGAACTCATCCATCAGCTTCGCATGATCATTATCCGAAAACAGTATCTTATGTATCGCACCGCTGCTGGGATCTTTATAAATATTAGAGATCGTAAACTCATATATGTTTCCCAGATCGGTCGTTAATCTTAAACTGTCCCCGGGCTTACTGCCCGCATTATTAGCCATAGCCTGCGGTATGGCAACACATCCGTCCGAAAGCGACAGCAGCCGGTCATTGATATCGTACGGTATATTCTGACTGTGGCTTACAGGGGATATCAGCACCTGATTCTCGTACAGATTACTTACACTTCTGCGATCCACCCCTTCAAATTCAAACCTTGATGTATTTACCAAAACCCTTTCCGAAATCTCAATTTCCCCTATCAGCGGATCGGACTTCATCAGTTCATCCAAAACCTTTCTCTGGCCTGCTTCATCGGAAATACTTTTCGATACCGTAAAAATAACATCGGAAGTATTGCATTTTTCATACGTAATATTGATCCCGCCTGCCAATGTATACATAAACCCGGCGCTCATGACCAGAAGTGTGGCAGCAATGATCATGAAGATGCACAGGACTATATTAAGTCCCACTTTATCCTTAAGATCTTTTTTTAACATTCTTAAATACATTTCATTACCACCCCATCTCATCCAGCCATTTTCTGAGTTTACGTTCCCGCTGCATCATTTCTTCACGCCCGTCTGAATTACCGTTCTGTTCCCTGACCTTTCCAAGCTTAAGCTCTCCCTGTATGTCACCATCAACAAGATAGATTATACGGTCGGAACTGGCCGCAACCTTTTCACTGTGGGTTACCATCAGTATCGTGGTGCCTGCTTCATTTGCCTTTATCATCTCTCCCAAAACCTCGGTAGAAGCCTTGGAATTAAGCGCTCCGGTTGGTTCATCAGCGAATAAAACCTTAGGAGAATTTATCAGTGCCCTTGCAAGGCAGGCTCTCTGCAGCTGTCCGCCGGAAACCTCCGTGATCTCTCTTTGCGCAGTTTCAATTATCCCAAGCCTTCTCATCAGATCTTCTGCATTTTTGTTCACTTCATCCCTGGAAAGGAGCTTTGCCTGATATCCGGGGAGTACGATATTATCCATGATGCAGAGCTTTTTCATCATATACATCTGCTGGAAGATAAATCCCATCTTTAGAAGCCGCAGTTTGGTGAGCTGCTTATCATTCATCTTTGAGATATCCTCACCGTCAAAGATAACCGTCCCTGCAGTCATGCTGTCCATTCCGCTTATGGTATAGAGCAGGGTCGATTTGCCTGAGCCGCTGGGTCCCATGATAGAAACGAACTCACCTTCCTCTATATTCAGATTAATGTTCTGCAGCACATTGTTACTGTATCCGTCGACTATATAAGTCTTGCACAGATCGCTTGCCGATAAAACCGTTGCCATATTCCAATCTCTCCTTTTTGCAGACCTTTATTTCTTTTTACTCACTCTATCATTTCAATTCTTAAATAATCTTTAATTCTTTTAAAAATTTCCGGCAAAATAAAAAAAGGGTGAGCAGGCATCCCCCGGCCGGATACTACAGCATTGTGCATTGTTAACAATTTGTTCACACTTAATACATCGCCAATTCACAAATCGTTAATATTTTCTTGAAAATTACCATAAAAGCTGTTATCTTTATACGTATCCGATACATAGATCAGATAAGCTGTCATGAAAATGACAGTTAAAAGGGAGGATATAGTATATGAAAAAGAATAATACTTTGATCAGACAGATCTTTGCAGGCGGATTAACAGCAGCGTTATTACTGTCAGGCTGCGGAAGCAGCGGAAGCGCCCCTATGATGGAAGCATCAAACGGCTCCGCTGCTGCTACTGCAGGAGAAGCAGCAGCATATGATGAATACGCCGATTATGAAATGGCCGATACTTCGGATATTTACGGCGGAGAATCCGATATGAACGGCGGCCTGGCACCGGATGTCAGCGGCGCACAGAATACTAACCGCAAACTGATCCGGAATGTGAGTCTTGAAGTTGAGACCCAGGATTTTACAACACTGATCGCCAATGTGACAAACAGGGTAAAAAGCCTGGGCGGTTATGTAGAAAACAGTAATATATACAACGGCAGTAACTATTCGGGCGTGGTACAGAGAAATGCTTCCATGACCCTCCGCATTCCTTCTGCCCAGGCAGATACCTTCCTGGCCGAAGTATCAAACCAGTCCAACATCACCCAGCAGAACGAAAGCGTAAACGATGTTACCCTGGCCTATGTGGATCTGGAAAGCCATAAAAAAGTTCTTATCGCAGAACAGGAAAACCTGATCGAAATGCTGGAAGCTTCCACCAAGCTGGAAGACATGATCACCTTAGAGAGCCGTATCTCCGAGCTGCGCTATCAGATAGAAAGCATGGAATCCCAGCTCCGCACCTATGACAATAAGGTAGATTACACAACGATAGTTCTGCACGTAACAGAAGTAAAAGAGCTGACTCCCATCGTGGAAGAAGAGCCCGAAGAAGAACCCGGAGCATGGGAACGCATCAGCACAGGCTTTATGGATAACTTAAACGCCGTACTAACAGTACTTGGAAATATCGCAATAGGTATTATCACAAGGATCCCTTCCCTGATAGTACTGGCAATACTGGTACTGATCGGAGTACTGATCTACAGGAAGGTCAGAAAGGCCCGGCTTAAGAAAGCAAAAACCTATACTTATACTTCATCTCCTCTCTTCGCTGAGCAGCCTAAAACCGCAGAACCGGTTAATAACAATAAAACCGAACAGCCTGTAAATGCAGAGCCTGTTAAAAACGAAAACGCTGAGAATAGTGATTCAAAGATAAAGAAATAAGATAAGTTAAAAACAGCGCCTGTCCCCATACGGGAGCAGGCGCTGTTTTTATTAATGTCCTTTATAAAACACAGCCCTTCTGAAGAATGACATTTGCATACTGGCTGGTCTCCGAAGTAGCTATTACGGCATATGCCTTTTTTGATTCCTCATAAAAGGCGAAACGTTCCAGCGTCTGTATCACCGAAGTGCCCCTGGGTTCTTCTTTTTCTATGATCTCTTCGTATTTTTTCCATATGGAAATGTCCGCATTGTCACCGGGGACACGTTCCATAAGGCTTACCGGTTTTTCAATATACTGGTCTAACGGAAATACCGTAAGTATGGCCTTAAGTATCTCCGGCACTCCATGTCCGTCCATACGCAGTACTATCGCATTTTTTCCCATAGTCTCTGCAGGAAAGTTCCCGTCTGCTATCACTATCGTATCACTGTGTCCCATCTCACACAGAACTTTCAGCAGTTCGGGTGAGAGCATGGGAGAGATGCCTTTTAACATATTGTTTTCCTCCGTATAATTCATAAAGATCCTTCGCTTCGCTCAGGATGACATGAGTAGCTTCGCTCAGGATGACATGCTGTTCATAACATGTTCTTCCTCTCGGGGATAGGCGTCAGTGCACTGAGTCCATAAAACCGGACTGCATTTCCTCCAAGGAAGGCGTCTTTTTCCGCTTCAGTCATCTTAGGTGTTTCAGCAATAAAGCGTACCGCAGACTTATATGTTATGTCTGTCATGGTGCGGGGATAATCACTGCCCCACATCAGCTTATCCATACCGCAGATATCCCTCGCCTCCAGTATCGCATCTATAGCCGACGGATAGGGATAGAATTCTTTATGGAACAGCCAGGTCAGACCGCCGCTTTCAATATACACATTGGGATTTTTTGCAAGTGCGATCTGTTCCTGCCAGCCTTTTGTGGTCACCATCCCAAAGTGTCCTATGGTGAACTTAAGATCGGGACAGGCATCTATCAGATACTGCATATCCTTTGTCTGCTTATCCCCGTCTGCCAGATCGAGTCCGATAAATTTCCCTGATTCCTCTGCCCTTTTAAAAACCGGAAGCAGCTTCTTAAGATCCTGATCCGCAAGTCTTCCCGCGCAGATCTTTAATCCGTCAAATCCCTCCAGTCTGTAATCATCATGCTCTTCATAAAGTGAACATATCCTGAAACGTTCCGGATATTTCTCCCTGACTTTCAGAAGATATGCATCCTGATTGCCATCCATGTATTCCTGGGTGACCACACAGAGATTTACCTGTGCATAGTCCATATTTGCCAGGAGCCGTTCTGCATTATTGATATTATCATCCATATATGGCGGCATCATCTGATGAGGCTCACCCAGGAAAGAAGAAACTCCTCCGCCAAGACCGTAAACCGGAAGCCCGTCGATAAGCCCCTCCTGTTTTTCCCAAAGATGCACATGGGCATCTATGATAATCCTCTCTCTCATAACGTCACCCCATCATAGAATATAACTGTCTCCTCTTATAAATCTTCCGGCGTACCTATCTCGATCAGAACCTTTGCCAGGCTTCCGTCGTTAGCAGCCAGTATCTTGAACGCTTCATCTGCGCGGGCTATTGGATATACATCGCTTACCATATCCATAACATTAACCTTACCGGATGCTATCAGATCGATGACAGCTTTAAAATCCGAAGGATACGAATTCCTGCTGCCGTATACATTGAGCTCTTTCTTTATCAGTATGGAATGCAGGAATGTGGTTTCCTTCTTGCCGTTGCCTATCAGTATGATCTTTCCTGCAAAGGCTGCGCAGTCAATACAGCTTAGGAAGGTAACAGACTGACCGCAGGCTTCCACACATACATCAAAACCGTTTCCACCGGTGATCTTCTTAGTCTCTTCAACGATATCCGAATCCTTTGAATTGATCACACCGTCTGCGCCAAAGTGCAAAGCTTTCTCAAGCCTGCCCTGCAGGATGTCAGCCACATATACCTTGGCACCCTGGGCCTTTGCGGCTATCAGCGCGAACAGTCCTATGGGACCTGCTCCCACTACCAGAACGTTATCTCCCTCGTTTACAGCTGCGCGGTGAAGGGCATGATAACTGATGGTAAAGGGTTCCACCAGCGCAAGTTCCTTTGCGGAAAGACCTTTGCCCTCATATATCCTTTCCACAGGCATGGTGATGTATTCGCGGAAAGCGCCGTCCCTCTGCACACCCATGGTCTGGTTATCGGTACAGCAGTTAACAAAGCCTCTCTTGCAGGAATAACAGCCGCCGCAGTTAAAATAGGGATTTGCGGTAATGATGTCTCCGGGCTTTAATCCCCTGTCATTTTCAGGTATGGAGATTATCTGCGCACTGAATTCATGTCCCGGGATACGAGGATATGTGGTGAAAGGCTGGTTCCCGGTATAACTTGCCACATCGGCTCCGCAGATACCGCCGTAGAGCACTTTTAATAATGCTTCTCCTTCCTTCGGTACCGGTTTCTCCGTATCAGTCACCGCAATCTGAAACGGTTCGTTGATCAATACAGTTTTCATTTATCTTAACTCTCCTCTCTTTTTGTTCAAAAATCAATATACTCTTTATTCCATACCACAGCCGTCTTCATCGGCGCACTCTTGCTGTAGATCTTATTCTTATATGCACCTATGGGATCGCTGATGAATTCGTCCTTATCTATAAGCTCTACTATCTCATCATAATTACTCTCTGCCAGCAGCTCAATGGCCTTCTCCATATGATCCTGGCGGAAATTGATAGATGCCATGATAAGATGATTTTCGAAACCGAAAGGCATGGTATCAAAACTGATCTGAGGCCCCAAGGAAAAGCTGTTATATATACCGTTGCAGCCCAGAACCTTATGCTCAAAAGCTATGCGGTGTTCCACATTGCTGCCGCTGACACCGATAAAGAGCGTAGCGCGTCCGCCAAGCTTTTCAATGATGGCTTTGCCCAGCTCCTCTTCACTTTCATAATTATTCTGCAGATATATAGCATCAGTCTGCCCAAGTGCAAATTTAACTTTAGGTGAATCGGCGCTGCTCCTTGCCACAAAAAGTATCTTTGCATCTTTATGGCTGCGCCTGATCAGATCGCCGATGAACATACCGGTAGTTCCCAGCCCGAAGATCACGGTACGCTCAAATACCTCTTCTTTTGCGATCTTTCTTGCCTGATGTTCATCACAGCTGTATTTGCGCATGGTTCTGCGGAAATTATGCGCGCTTCCCAGATCCTCCATACGCTCAAGCTGGAAAAGCATACATGCAAAGGGATCCGGAAATACCATCTTCTTTGCAAAATTAAGATCCAGCTTTCCATCCTTTACATAACCATCCGGTATACGCAGCAGCATGTCCGGATGAAAATACTGCTTATCGCAGAAGAGACCGTCTGCACCGTCGCAACCGTATTCAAAATAGCTTTCATCCTCAGTATATCTTGTGGGATCCCAGCTGTCTCCGCCGCGGATCAGCACTATGGCAAAACGCTTTTCCGAAGGCACCCACACTATGCCTTCATGTCCGTTGATCAGGCGGTTTTTACCTGCCGGAAATTTAGGACCCAGCAGACCTTTGCTGCCCATGTTCATCAGCTCATTGTCGGTTCCGCAGAAGCCCACCATTACAGGTTCGCATAAAACGGCATCCTTGGGTTCCTCGCCCTTAAGCCGCTGCCTGCGGACGTTCTCAATCTCCACATCCCCATATACCAGAGGCTTTTCGGGATCGTTCTGAAAATAAGTTCCTTTGACTATCATGCTTTTTCCGCTCCTTTTATATTAACTTATTCCTCTATCTCAAGTAATGCAGAAAGCTCTTTCCTTTCCTTTTCGGTAAAGAATACATTCGCTCCTTTGCATCTTTCAAGAAGTCTCTTTACAGCTTCCCTGTGCACGGGATCATCCGGACCGCAAAGACCGCTGATCTGGTTATTTGTTTTGATGCACTTAAGGATCACGCAGACTTCCACGTCAGTCCATTCATCTTTACCCACACGGGCAAGCATATCCAGTGCCGGTCTTGCATATTTGAAACCATCATAGGAAGGTACTGCCATAAGCCTTTCAATACATCTTTTCTTATATTCTGCCGTCTTTGTTTTGATATAGTTTTCATTGTGCCAGTTATCACTGAATATCTTTACATAGTTATCCGTCATTCCCGAAACAAAATCTACTGCTGCCAGGCATCTGTGATACATAAACTCTTTCCTGTAATCCTTCTCCTTAAGCCAGTTCTGTGAATTGGTCTCTGCCAGGCCTTTGGAAACAAACTGCTTTATCTCTCCCAGTAACAGATCATCCTTCAGGGTCAGGTCTTTTGTCTCCTTTAACAGAGCCTCCATAAGCATTCCCAGGATCTCCATGATCATATTGCGTGAATTAAAAGTAAATTCACTCGATGAATCCCTTTTTTCATAAACCTTTTTCATCAGTTTTCCGAATGCCGCAAAGTCATAACGCGATCCGTCAGTCAGTTCACGGTTATATTCACCTTTCATGATGGTGCTGTAATTATCCATAAAGCAGTTTATAACATCCACCATACTCTGCTGGCGTATGGACTTTATCGCCTTCTGTATCGAGAATTCGTTTTCCTTAAGCCTCTCCTTTTCTTCATCCGGCAGGGTATCGATAAACTCCGCAAAAGTGATATAGCCTTTTTTGATGGCATCCTCGATATCTGCCGTAGCATAAGCGATATCATCGGCGGCTTCCATGATGAGCATAATGGGATTCTTGAGATTTCCTTCTTCTGCCGCCGTCCCTGTTTCTTTCATCACTTCTTTTATGATGAATTCTTCCGCATGATAGTATCCTATCTTTCCTTTTTTCTCATCTTCACGCTTTTTATATTCCAGAGAAGAATAAGGATACTTTATAATACTGCCGATCAGTGCAAAAGTGGGATGCATTCCGTATCTGGTATCATCGGGATTTGAAGACTGTCCCAGCTTGGTCACGATCCTTACGTTATGGGCATTACCGTCAAAATTAATAAGGTCCAGCCACATCTGTTCATCCAGTTCGGCTTTCAGATCCTCCCTGTTCTCAAAATATTCCCTGATGTATCTTTCACCGCGGTGGCCGAAGGGCGGATTGCCAAGATCGTGTATCAGTCCCGCGCATCTTAAGACCATGGTAAGCTTCTCCACAAAGTCCTCCGGAAGATCCGCTTCGCCCCTTTCAACGATGCGCTTTCCTATCCTCCTGCCCATCATCTCTGCGATACCGGATACTTCCATGGAATGGGTCAGACGGTTTCTTACGAAATCATTTTCATCCATGGTATATACCTGGGTCTTGCCCTGCAGTCTGCGGAAATACGAGCTCTCGATTATCGTATAATAATCCCTTTCAAAGGCACTGACGCAAAGCTCGGGGTTTTCTTCTATCTCCTTCTTTCCCGGACGCTTGTCGCATAATAAACTGCTCCACTTCATTTCTTCCATGTGTTAACTCCCCGTAAATCGTATTCATAGCGCTTTGACCCGGCCACGGTTCTCATGATCTTTTCATTACGGAAAATACCGCTGCCGCTGCGTTCCTGCTCATCATGGATCAGCATGCTGTCCCTCATCATGGATACCACAAAAGGCAGCCCGGCATTTTCATCATATATCTCCAGATCTTTATCCGTGAGCTTTTTATCGCTCTTTTTCCCGTATCGGAATTTCTTTATATCGAGTCCTTTACCTGTCTGCAATGCATAAAGAATATACGCCTTCCTTATGGCATCCTCAGCATGCTTCCTGTTGATGACAAAGCCTTTTGTGCCGGCTTTTCGTAATACCCGGACCTTGTCTTCATAAATATCGATAACATAATCGACTCTGTCAAATCTGTAACTGCCCGTATAAAGCGGGTCTGAACTTTTGGCTTTCACATCGGATTTTAATATCAATTCGAAATTCATGAGGTTCCTCCCCCGGTGATCCATATTCCGTTGCCGCTAGTCAGTATATCATATAGGCAGCCGTATATCCACTGATATTCTGATCAGACGTGAAGATTTAAGCACCTAAAATATATCCTGCTGCATCCATTTTTATGATATAATACTCCATATGGATACAGACGCATCTTTATTATTATCAAGATCTTAAGAGGTATGATAAATGGCCAGGAAAAATCCCTTAAGCATATTATTTCCGCCTATCGATGGTATCACCTACAGAAATATGTCCGATGCTTCATGGCATGATCTGGGGCTTGATTCCATATGCGATAAGTTAAGTCC